>JBFYZW010000571.1:0-9577 GCA_041309305.1 Deltaproteobacteria bacterium
CCGCCGTCCGCGGCGCCGCCGGTGGTCGCCGCCTCGGGTGGAGCGCCGCTCGCGCCGCCCAAGCCCCAGCCGATGGACTGGTTGCCCTCCCTCTCGTCGGTGCCGAAAGGCGGGCCCTGGCAGGGGTTGGCGCGCCGGGCGTCGCTCAAGATCCGGCCGGTGCACTTCTGGATCGGCAGCCTGGTCTCGGCGCTGGTCGGCGGCGTGTTGGTGCTGGTCGTCGTCCTGGTGGTCACCCGCGAGCGCGCGCCGGAGCCGCAGATGGAGCTGGTTGCGGTCGAGGACCAACCAGAGTTTGGCGAGGCGGTGCTGGACGAGCTGGTGCCGGTGCCGCGCGAGCCGGTCGCACGCGTCAAGGCGGCCCGGCCGGGGGCCAAGCACAAGCTGCGCGGCAAGGGCGCCGCGGACGAGCCGCCGGGCGAGGCGGTCGTCATCCCGCCGCCGGGCGACAAGCCGTTGCCGCCGAGCGAGGTCTCGGCGGGCATCAAGGCGAACCTGGGCAAGCTCGGCCCCTGCTTCGCCGCGGCGCGCAAGCGGCGCGAGACGATCCCGGGCAAGCACACGCTGGTGTTCGACTTCGTCATCCAACCGAGCGGCGCGGTGAAGGAGGGGGCGCTGACCGGTCCCGACTACCTGGTCAAGACCAAGCTCGGCGCCTGCCTGGGAGCGAAGCTCAAGAGCTGGCGGTTCCCGCCCTCGGGCGCCGGCACGCCGGTGCGCAACCTGCAGCTGCCGATCACCGTGAAGTGAGGCGCTCGGCCTCGCGCTGCCAGCGCGCGGCGACCTCGCCCCACAGCCGCTCGTCGAGCAGCGCCTGCGCGCGCGCCAGCGCGGCGTTGGCGCCGGCGTGGTCGCCGCTCTCGCGCAGCGCCGCGGAGTAGAACAGGTGATTCAGCGGGTGGCCGGGGAAGTCGGTGACCGCCCGGGTGAGCAGCTCGAGCGCCGCCTCGAGGTCACCCGGGCCGGCCGGCCAGGGGGGCGCCTGGAGCAGAAGCATACCCAAGACGCGCAGCGGTCCGCCTTGATCGAGCGTCGGCGCGGCCCCGGCTCGCTCGAGCGCGGCGATGAGCTCCTCGAGCCGGCCGACCGCCTCGAGGCCGCCCTGGCGGACGTGCAGGCCGAGGTTGAGCGCCTTGAGGTAGGAGGCCTCCGGGTCGTCGCCGGCAGCGGCGGCGGCGGCCATGCCGGTGTCGGTGAGCGAGAGCAACTGGGCCGGATCGACCTCGCCGTCGGCGAGCAGGTGGCAACAGCGCGCGACGGTCAGCGCCGCGGCGCGGTTGGTCGCGTCGCGCTCGCGGGCGGCGAGCGCGGCGCGCAGGCCGAGGCGTTGGTGCGCGCGGTCGGCGAGCGGCTGACAGAGCCGTTCGCCGGCGGCGAGGAGGCCGGCGAGGTCGGTGAGCGCGGCCAGCGGGTCGTCGGCCGGCGGCGGGAGCGCCAGCGGCGCGGGCCCCGGGGCGTGACAGGCGGCCAGCGCGGCGCAGAGCAGACCGAGGCCGCTCCTCCTCATCTCACTGGCCCTGGTCATAGGTGGTGATGAGCGGCGCGAGCTTGGCGGCGGCGATCGGCGCGAAGCCCTGGATGCCGAAGTTGCGGCACACCGGCGTGCCCTGCTCGGTGGCGCACATGCCGCTGACCGTGGCGAGGATCTTGTCGCGTAGCTCGCGGGTGCGCGGCGTGTCGATCATCATGAAGCCGAGGGTCGGGATCGGCTCGCTGGTGTAGAGGATCTTCAACTTGTCGTACAGCGGCATGCGCAACAGCCCCTCGTACTGCACGCTGTTGAGCAGCACGGCGTCGACTCCCTGCTGCTTCTCCAGCTTGCGCAACGCCGACAGCGGGCGGTTGGTCGGCTTGAGCACGAACTCGCGCGCCAGCGGCAGCTTGCCGCCGAAGACGGTGACCTCGAGGAAGCGCGGGTCCTCGTACAGCGGGCTGCCCCAGAGCGTCTTGCCCTTCAACGTCGCCAGCGAGCTGTGCGCCTCCTTGTGGGCCAGGATGTAGTAGCGCTCGGTGCCGTCGCCGTTGGTCGCCAGCCGCGCCAGGGGCACGAGGCCCAGCGCCCGCCGTTGGGAGAGGAAGAAGCCCAGGCCGCCGAGCACGAACGCGTCGCGGTGTTTGGCGAGGTGGGCGGCGGCCGCGGCCGGGTCGGTGAAGTAGCTGCCCTGCCACTGGCCGGCCGGCTCGCCGGTGGTGGTCGCCAGGTGGGCGACGAGCTGGTCGATGAGCTTCTGCCCCTCGGCGCCAGCGTCCGGTCCGCCGACGTAGACGATGACCACCTGGATCGGCGGCGCCGCGTTCGTGGTCGCGGCGAAAGCCCCGGTCGACAGCACCAGCGCGACGGTCAGCTTGGTCATGGCTTCTTCTCCTGCGCGTCGTCGGCGGACAGATAGAGCAGGTCGATGACCGCCGGCAAGATGAAGACGGCGCTGATGAGGCAGAGGATGACGCCGGCGAGCAAAAAGCCGCCGAAGGTCGACACGCCGTTGTGGCGGGCGACGGTGATGCTGCCGATCCCGGCGAGCGTCGTCGCCGCCGACAGCACGACGCCCTTGCCGATGGTCAGCGCCGAGACCCAGGCGGTCTCCGTCGGTCGCTCGCGCCAGCGGTTGACGATGTTGACCCCGTAGGCGACGCCGTAGCCGAGCAGCACCGGGAAGGCGGCGATGTTGGCGAAGTTGTAGCTCTTGCCCCCGTAGGCGATCACCAGCTGCAAGAGCGCCACCGCGATGACCAGGGGCAACAGGGCCAGGATGACCGCGTCGGCCCGGCGGAAGTCGAAGGCGAGGAGCAGGATCACCGCCAGAAGCGAGTAGAGCATCGCCTGGATGAAGCCGTCGACCACCAGCCGGGAGTAGACCTGGTGGGTGACCGGGAAGCCGGTGATGCGCGGCGTGACCTCCTTGAGCTGGGCGACGAAGCGATCGAGGAAGTCGACATCCCAGACCGAGCCCTTGGGGAAGACGTAGGCCAGGTAGTGCCCCTGGGAGCTCCGCATCCGCGCGCGGAGCTCGCTCGGCAGCTGCTCCTCGGTGACCGGCCGGGCCTCGAGCCAGCGGTGGGCGAGCTCGACCACCGAGCGCGCGGTGGTGAAGATACTACGCTCGAACCCGGCGGTGCGCTGCAGCGCCAGCGCCGCCGGCGCGTTGCCGAGCGCCAGCTCGAGGCTGCCGATCTCGTCCTGCACCTTGCCCAGCCGCTCCACCAGCTCCACCCGTCCGGCGTTGAACGCCGCTTCCTCGGCGTCGGCGAACCGTTGCGATAGACGCGCCAGCCCGGCCTGGTAATCAGTCACCGTCGCGTCGCCCGGTTGATAGGCGATCTCGACCTTCGACAGCGGCGCACGGCAGCGGCGGATGATCGCCAGCTTCTCCGCCTGGTCGGCCGGCACCAGGTCGGCGAGCGACTCGACGCGCAGCACCTCGGGCAGGGTGCGCAGCCGGGTGGTGATCGATCGGATCTCCTCGAGCGAGTCGGCGAGCACCATTGCCGCCGAGACCGCGTAGTCGCTCTCGGCCTCCATGCGCAGCTGGTAGGTGGTCGACTCGGTGTCGCGCGGCAACAGGTGCAGCGCGTTGTAGTCGAAGGCGATGCCGCGGCCGCGGTGCACGGCCCAGATCGCCAGCAGCGCGACGACCAGCACCAGCGCGACGCGCAGCTGGACGACGCTCGGCGCGCGCGCCAGGTCGCGCGCGACGGTCAAGGCGGGCAGCTTCGGCTCGGCGCCGAAGCGGAGCAGAAGCACCGGGACGAGCAGGAAGACCGCGGTCAGGCAGACCAGCGTGCCGATGCCGGCGGTGATCCCGAGCTCGGCGAAGCCGGTGAAGTCCGACAGGCCGATGCCGAAGAAGGCGCAGGCGGTGGTCAACCCGCCGGTCAACACGCCCCGCCCGGTGCGGGTGACCGCGACGCGCACCGCCTCGGCCAGCGACGCGCCGCCGCCCATCTCCTCCTCGGTGCGCCGCACCAGGTAGATGCCGAAGTCGATGCTCATGCCGAACATCACGGCCATGAACGCGGCGCTGATCAGGTTCAACCGGCCGAGCACCAGCGTGACGACGCCGAGCGAGATGACCATGCCGGCGACGAGCGGGATGACGGCGATCGCCACCTTGCGCGGCGTGCGGAAGCCGACGAACAGGATGAGCACGACCAGGATCACCGCGACGCTTGCGCCGCTGGTCACGTCGTCGAACACCGTCTCGATCTCGGTGAGCACGTGCGCCGGCAGGCCGGTGAAGCCGACGTGCACCTGGCCGCGCAGGCTCGGGTAGTCGGCGAAGACGCGCTCGACCGCCGCGCGCATCGCGGCGTGGAACGGGCGGAGGAAGGCGGCCTCGTCGCTCGAGGAGATCGGCTGGACGAGCAGGAACAGCATTCGGCCGTCGCGCGAGATCAGGTATCCGTCGGCCTTGACCAGCGCGGCGTTCGGGTGGCCGGTGGCGAACAGCCGGCTGACCAGGTCCTCGGCGTGGTAGGTCGGGTCCTCGAGCCAGCGCCGCCACTCGCGCATCATCTCCTCGACGCCGCGCAGGATGCCGGTGACCGC
The DNA here is from genome assembly GCA_041309305.1 of Deltaproteobacteria bacterium. Classification (GTDB taxonomy): domain Bacteria; phylum Myxococcota; class XYA12-FULL-58-9; order XYA12-FULL-58-9; family XYA12-FULL-58-9; genus JBFYZW01. Next base: position 4,547 of record JBFYZW010000571.1, read on the forward strand.
GTCGGGGTGGAACTCGACCGCCGGCTCGCCGAAGCCGCGGTCCATCGCGGCGAGGATCGCCGCCAGGTTGCGCACCTCGGCGACGCGCTCGATCAACGACGCCTGGTTGACCAGCACCTCCTCACCGCGGCGCAGCTCCGCGGTGGGGACGAACAACAGCGCCCGCTCGGCGAAGAAGTCGAGGTCGACGCGGTAGAAGACCTGCTTGACCCACGCGGTCTCGGCGCGCAGCGCGGCGGCGAAGAAGTCGGCGCTCGAGCGGATGGTCTCCGGCTCGCCCTCGAGGACGACGATCAGGTTGTCGACCGCGCCGAACTCCTCGACGAAGGCGAGGAACTCGGCCTGCACCGGGTGGTCGGTCGGGATCAGGGCCTTCTGCGAGGTCGAGATCTCGAGCCTGGTGAGCAGCCCGGCGCCGAGCAACGTCGCGACCGCGAAGCCGATCAGGATCGCCGTGCCGCGGCTGCGGGTGAAACCGACGATGAGCTCGAGGAGACGGTTCTGCATGGCTGGTCAACCTGACCCTCGCGACCATAGCGCGAACCCGGGGGTCGTCGCATCCCGAATCCTCGCCGGCGCGTCAAGGTTGGCCGGCGGCCGACGACGGGTTAAGAGATCACCCGGGCGGACCGATGTTGACCCAGGCGCTGATCACTGAGGCCGTGGCCGCGCTCTCCGGCCAGGTCCGGCACACGCCGGTCGAGGCGTCGCCGGGGCTCGCCGCTCGGCTCGGCGGGCCGGTGTGGCTCAAGCTCGAGTGCCTGCAGCTCGGCGGCTCGTTCAAGCTGCGCGGCGCGTTGTTCCGGCTCGGCAGGCTCACCGCGGAGGAGCGACGGCTGGGGGTGGTGACCTGCTCGGCCGGCAACCACGGGATCGGCGTCGCCTACGCGGCCGGGCGTCTCGGGGTGCGCGCCACCGTCTTCGTGCCGCGGGCGATCGATCCGGCCAAGCGCGCTGGCATCCGCGCCCTCGGCGCCGAGGTCGTCGAGAGCGAGCACGCCGGCTACGACGACACCGAGCTCGAGGCGCGCCGGGCCGCCGAGCACGAGGGGCGGCCGTTCATCTCGCCGTTCGACGACGAGGCGGTGATGGCCGGCAACGGCGGCTCGCTCGCCGCCGAGGTCCTCGAGCAGGTGCCCGCCGCCCGGTCGTTCGTGCTGCCGGTCGGCGGCGGCGGCCTGGCCGCCGGCTTCAGTTTCCTGGTCGAGGAGCGCGCGCCGGGGGCGACGGTGATCGGCTGCCAGCACCGGGACTCGCCCGGCCTCGCGTTGTCGCTCGAGCGGGGCGAGGCGGTCACCCGCCTACCGGCGGTCGAGACGGTGGCCGGCGGCCTCGAGGGGGGCGTGGGCGTCCGGACCTTCGCGGTGATGCGCGAGCGGATCACGCGCGTGGCGCTGGCGTCGGAGGAGGAGATCGTCGCGGCGATGGGGTGGGTGTTCGATCACCACCACTACCTGATCGAGCCGTCGGCGGCGGTCACGGTCGCCTGCTGCCTGAGCGGCGCGGTGGGCTCGCTCGAGCCGCCGGTGGTCGTGGTGCTCTCCGGGCGAAACGTCGACGGCAGGCTCGCGCGCCGCCTGCTGGGTGTTGCCAACGCCGGTTGACCCGCTCGCGTCCGGGTCTCGGTTCGTGGACATCGGCGGACCGATGGGCGTTGCGACGCCGCTCGTAATGCAATGAAATCATGCATGTTTCTGCGTGGGGACGTGGCCCGGGTCCTGCACTTGCCGGTGCAGACGATGACGCGGCGGTATGCTAGGGTACGGCCGCCATCGGGAGGAGACCATGCAATCGCGACAGATCATCTCGTGTGCGACGGTGCTCATGTTGGTTGGCGCGTGCAGCGACGACCCGTTGATGGAGATCGGGCCGCGCAGCCGCAGCTCGGCGGCGCTCCGGCAGGTCGGCTCGTGTGACGAGCTGACCGGGCTGCTGCGCGCCCACGTCAAGGAGCAGATGCGCGTGCAGCTGTTGCAACAGCTCGAGAGCTATCAGGACGGGCCGATGGCGCTGCGCGGCGGCTTCGCCGAGGACATGGCCGCGGCGCCGAGCGCCGAGGGCGGCGGCCGGCAGGAGGGGGTCGACTACTCGGGCACCAACAACCAGGAGAGCGGGGTCGACGAGGCCGACTTCCTCAAGACCGACGGCTACTACATCTATGTGCTCAACGGTGACGGCCTGGAGATCCTCGCCGTGCCCGAGTTCGGCGAGCTCGAGCGCCGCTCGCACACGACGATCGAGGGCTACCCGAGCCAGCTGCTGCTCGCCGGCGACCGCGCGGTGGTCTTCAGCGCCGTCGACGCCTGGCAGCTGCAGCCGCAGCACCCGCTCTACGCGACGTTGAGCCAGACCTTCGCCGGCGCCGAGATCGGCTGGTGGCGGATCGGCAACATCACCAAGGTCACCGTGCTCGACATCGCCGACCGCGCTGCGCCGGCCGTGCTGCGCGAGCTCTACCTCGAGGGCTACTACCAGACGGCGCGCAAGGTCGACACGTCGGTGCGCATGGTCAGCTACGCCTGGATGGAGGTGCCCGACCTGATCCACTGGATCGACACCGGCGAGTGCAACTTCTGGGACGACGTCTTCGGCGACGAGTGCGACGACGAGCTCGAGGAGGAGACCCGCCGGTCGATTCGACACAACAACCGGGTGATCGACCAGACGCCGCTCGCTGCGTTCGTGCCACAGATCTACGAGGTTCAGGGCGGCACGGTCGTCGAGCACGCCTTCACCGACGCCGACTGCCAGAGCTTCGCGCTCGCCGACGACGCGGTCAGCCGCGGCTTCACCTCGCTGCTCAGCCTCGATCTGTTCGCCGCCGAGCTGGCGTTCGACGCCGATCACGTCCTGTCCAACCAGCCGGTGGTCTACGCCTCGACCGACACGCTGCTCCTGGTCGAGCCGGCCGAGGACTGGTGGTGGTACTGGCGCAACGATCGCTTCGACGAGGCGACCAACGTCCACCGCTTCGACATCTCGGTCGCCGGCCAGAGCAGCTACACCGGCAGCGGCCGGATCGACGGCACCGTGCTCAACCAGTTCTCGGTCTCCGAGCACGAGGACTACGTCCGCCTCGCCTCGACCACCGGGCAGTGGAACCGCTGGTGGCTCGAGGATCCCGAGCCGTCGAACAACCACGTCTTCGTGCTCGCCGGCACGACCGCGCTCGAGACCGTCGGCCACCTGGGCAACATCGCCCGCGGCGAGCAGATCTGGTCGGCGCGCTTCGTCGGCGAGAAGGCCTTCCTGGTCACCTTCCGCAACATCGATCCGTTGTGGACCATCGACCTCAGCAACCCGGCGGCGCCGCGCATCGAAGGCGAGCTCGAGGTGCCGGGCGTCTCGACCTACATCCACCCGCTCGCCGGCGATCGGTTGTTGACCATCGGCTTCGGCGGCGACAGCGGCGGGCTCGACTGGACCACGCGCGTCTCGCTGTTCGACGTCACCAACTTCGCCGCCCCGGCGCTGGCCGCGTCGTTGCCGCTCGGCCTGCCCGGCGGCGACGGCTGGAGCTGGTCGTGGAGCGAGGCGACCTACGAGCACAAGGCCTTCCAGTACTGGGAGCCGCTCGGGTTGCTCGCCGTGCCGGTGTCGAGCTACCGCTACACCTACACCAGCTACGAGTACTACAGCCGGCTCGAGCTGGTCAGCGTCGCGGCCGGGCTCAGCCGCTACGGCGCGGTCGATCACAGCAGCTACTACGGCGGCAACGACGGCTACTGGTACAACCCGGAGGTGCGGCGCAGCATCTTCATGGGGGACTTCATCTACGCGATCAGCGACCGCGCGGTGACCGCGCACCGGCTGAGCGATCTGACCTTGAGCGCGATGGTCACGCTCCCCGGCTACCCGTGGGGCTATGGCTGGTACTGATCGCCCCGCTCAGCGTGGCGTCAGGCCGCGCGCCCGCCAGTAGGCGTCCCCGTAATACCAGAGCAGCTGCGTCCCGGCCGGCAGGTCCGCGCACGCGACCATGTCGCAGCGCGGCTCGCCCCGGCACCAGGCGAAGCGCGCCTCGAGGTTGGCGCTGGCCCGGTCGGGTGAGCTGTTGGCGCGGGTGAAGAGGCTCCCGCTGGCGCGGCCGAAGATCGCCAGGCCGAGCGCGTCGGTCAGCGGGCCGAGCTCGCTGGCGTAGTCGAGCTCGTGCTCCGCGGCACCGGCGAGGCGCCCAACCCGCCCGACGTAGGAGCCGAGGCATTGGCCGGCGGCAGCTGGCTCGGCGAGCACGACGCCCCACTCGAGCGGCGGCGGGAAGCGCCGCAGGCGCAGCGCGACGCCGGCCGGTCGCTCGGCCTGGACCTGCACCCGCGCGCGCAGCTCAGCGGTCGGCCGGCAGCGAACATAGAGCGCGAACAGCAGGTCGTCGTCGACCGCCGACCGGTCGCGGAGCGTCAGCCCGAGCTCGGCCGCGACCTGCTCCGCGGACCAGCGGTCGACCGCCCCGTCCGCCGTGACCACCTCGACGACGCGGGTCGCCGAGGAGGGGGGCCCGTCGCACAGCTCGACCAGGTCCGCCGCGGTCGCGCCCACCGCGTTGCGCGCCGCGGGGTCGGCGCCGTGGGCGACGAGCTCGTCGAGCAGCGCGTGCTCACCGACCATCGCCGCCCAGTGGAGCGCGGTGTTGCCCCAGCGGTCGGCCTGGTCCAATCGGGGGGGCGCGCTTCGCGCACACCCCGTTTGCGGTTCTCCACGGGCGAAGCTGCTCGTGGCGATCGGGAATCGGGACCGTCCGTTTGGCTGCGCCGTGACGAGCAGCCGGCGGGCCAGCGCCGGGTTGCCGGTGAGCACCGCCAGGTGCAAGGCCGACTGCCCGAGCAGGTTGGTGGCCTCGGGCTCGGGCGCCGCGGCCAGCGGCTCGCCGAGCAGCGCGGCGCGCAGGCGCGGCTGCTCGCCCTCCCAGCCGGCGGAGAAGGCCTCGGCGTCGCCGCGGTAGAGCTGGCGCAGGAAGGCGGCGAAGCGCGCACCGCGCGGGCCGGGCGCGCCCGGCGCGATGGTCGACGGGTAGGCGGCGAAGCGCAGCAGCTG
>JBFYZW010000572.1:0-2724 GCA_041309305.1 Deltaproteobacteria bacterium
CGGCGACCAGCTTCAGCCGCGCGGCGCGCAGCGCCGCGAGCCGCTCCTCGGCCTGATCGGCGGCGGCGAGGCGCACGCCGGCCAGCTCACGCCGGCGGCTGCCGGTGAGGAAGGCCTCGACCGCGGCGGCCAGCTCGTCGGCGTTCGGGTAACGCTCGTCGGCGGTCAGGGCCATCGCGCGCAGGCAGATCGCCTCCAGCTCGGCCGGGATCTCCCGCTGCGGGGCGCGCGCGCGCGGTGAGGGCACCCCCCGGCGGTGTTCGGCCAACAGCTCCTTCGGGTGACGGGCGAGGAACGGGGGCTCGAGGACCAGCACCTGGTAGAGGATGACGCCGAGCGAGAAGACGTCGGTGCGTGCGTCGACCGGCTCGGCGCGGATCTGCTCCGGCGCCATGTAGGGAGGGGTGCCGGCGGTGAACACGGTGTCGAGTTGTCCTTCGACGCTGACCTGCACCGGCGGCAGCGCGCTCGGGCCCGCCTGCCCGCCGATCCGGCGCGCCAGGCCCCAATCGGTGACCAGCACTCGGCCGTGGTCGCCGACCATGATGTTCGCCGGCTTCAGATCGCAGTGCACCACGCCGCGGGCGTGGGCATAGGCGACCGCCTGGACGACCTTGAGGAAGACGAGCAGCAGGTGCTCGCGGGTGTAGGTGCGCACCGCGGTGGGGTCGTGGCGGGCCAGGCCGGCGAGCACCTGGCTGAGCGTCGAGCCCTGGACGCGCAGCATGGTGAAGAAGGGATCGCCGTTCTTGAGCAGGCCGAGATCGTAGACCGGGACGATGTTCGGGTGCTCGAGCTGGGCGGAGATCTGCGCCTCCTCGAGGAAGCGCGCCATCATGTCGGGACGCTGGTGGTCGTTGGCGACCCGCTTGAGCGCCACGTGGCGCAACAGGTCGACGTCGCGCACCTCGTACACCTCGCCCATCCCGCCGCGCCCGAGCAGCCGCACGGTCTGGTACTTCTCCGCCTGCCCGACGGCGCGCAGGCCCCAGCTGCCGGAGACGGTGCTCGCCGGCTCCTCGACGGCGCTGAGGGCGAAGAGGACGCTGTTGCGCTCGCGGATCGGCACGCTGGCGGCCACTGAGCCGTCCCGGACCGTGGCGTCGAGCAGGGTGTCGGCGGCGGTCAGGGGCTCGACGCCGGTCGGGGCCACGACCTCGACGGCCAGCGCGACGGCCTGATCGCGGGGCAGAAGCTGGCGCAGGATGAGCAGGTCGGCGAAGGTCTGGGTCGGCGGCGCGGCGAGGAAGGCGAGCAACGCCTCGCCGACCTGCGCGCTGTTCAGCAGCCCCCGGCGCACCGCCAGCTCGGCCAGTCGCACCGCGCCGTGCCAGCGCGCTGCCGGAGATTCGAGCAGCTGAGAGACCGGGGGCCCCATCGCCGAGGGTGTATACCACCGCTCGCGCGCCGAATCACAACCACGCGCCGCTCACACCAGGTGGGACTTGCCGGCCACGAGCGGGAAGGTGAGCAGCACGCGCGTGCCCTGGCCGACCTGGCTCTCGATCTTCACGCTGCCGCCGTGATCGTCGATCGTCTTGCGCACCAGGGCCAGGCCCATGCCCGTGCCCGACCAGGTGCCCTTGGTGGTGAAAAAGGGCTCGAAGACACGCGGCAGGTGCTCGGCCTCGATCCCGGCGCCGGTGTCGGCCAGCGTGACCCGCACCGCGCCGGCGTCGATCACCTGGGTGGCCACGGTCAGCGTGCCGCCGGCGGCCATCGCCTGGCGGGCGTTGTCGACCAGCTGCGCCAGCGCCTGGACCAGCGCCGCGCGTTGGCCGCCGACCAGCGGCAGCGGGTGGGCGTAGTCGCGCACCACCACAATCTGCGCCTCGGCGAGCGGCCGCTGCTGCTCGTCGAGCACGTCGTCGAGCACGCGGTTGAGATCGAGGCGATCACGCCGGCCGCGCGGCGCGGTGCTGCTCAGGGTCTGCAGCTGGGCGACGATGCGGCCGATGCGCTTGGCCTCGCGATGGATGGTCTCGCTCAGGTCCTTGACCTCCGGGTCGGCGCCGTGGCGCAGCAGCAAGAGCTCGCTCATCCCCTGGACGACGAACAGCGGGTTGTTGATCTCGTGGGCGGCGCCGGCGCCGAGGCTGGCGATCGCCGCCAGCTTGCGCGATTCGAGCAGCTGGTCCTGCGCCTCCTTCAGCTCGCGGGTGCGCTCCTCGACCCGGGCCTGCAGCTCCTCGTTCCAGGCGCGGATCTCCCGGTCGCGCAGCTCGATCGCCCCGGCCATCTCGTTGAAGGTCGCCGACAGCTGGCCGATCTCGTCGCGCGAGCGCACGTTCAGGCGCTTGAACGTGCCCTGGGCGAGCAGCCGTGCCGAGTCGACCAGCGCGGCGATCGGTCGGGCGAGCGTCTGGCCGAAGAAGATGGCGATGAGCAGCGCGGCGACCGCGCTGATCCCGGTCCAGAAGATCACCTGCTGGCGCAGCTTGCGTGGCGCCGCCAGCGCGACGGCGCGCGGCTGCTCGAGGACGACGGCCCAACCGAGGCTCGGCAGCGGCGCGACGCCGAGCACCCGGCCGCCGGCGGTCGGTGTGATCAGCGCCTGCGGTCGGTCGCCGGCCGGCGCGTCGCCGAGGCCGGGCAGGAGCGTGCCGGGCACGCGCGCCGGGTCGCCGCTGATCAGCACCTGGCCGCGGCTGTCGACCAGGAAGGCGCGGCTCTGTTTGCCGGCCGGTTGGTTGAGGCGGAGGCCGAGGTCACGCAGCGACAGCT
>JBFYZW010000573.1:0-6251 GCA_041309305.1 Deltaproteobacteria bacterium
GAGCGCAAGGCCGAGCGCGCCAAAGATGAGCTGGTCGAGGCCAACCTGCGCCTGGTCGTCTCGATCGCCAAGAAGTACACCAACCGAGGGCTGCAGTTCCTCGATCTGATCCAGGAGGGGACCATCGGCCTGATGAAGGCGGTGGACAAGTTCGAGTACCGCCGCGGCTACAAGTTCTCCACCTACGCCACCTGGTGGATTCGCCAGGCGATCACCCGGGCGATCGCCGATCAGGCGCGCACCATCCGCATCCCGGTGCACATGATCGAGACGATCAACAAGCTGATCCGCACCAGCCGCTACCTGGTGCAGGAGATCGGCCGCGAGCCGTCGCCCGAAGAGATCGCCACCAAGATGGAGCTGCCGATCGACAAGGTGCGCAAGGTTTTGAAAATCGCCAAGGAGCCGATCTCGCTCGAGACCCCGATCGGCGAGGAGGAGGACTCACACCTCGGCGACTTCATCGAGGACAAGGCGGTCCTCTCCCCCTCGGACGCGGTGATCTCGACCAACCTGGCCGAGCAGACGCGCAAGGTGCTCGCCACCCTGACGCCGCGCGAGGAGAAGGTGCTGCGCATGCGCTTCGGCATCGGCGAGAAGTCCGACCACACCCTCGAGGAGGTCGGCCAGGACTTCGAGGTCACCCGCGAGCGCATCCGTCAGATCGAGGCCAAGGCGCTACGCAAGCTGCGCCACCCCTCCCGCTCCAAGCGGCTCAAGGCGTTTGTCGAGGGCTGATCCGCCACCCTCCAACCGGCGCTCAGATCAGTTGCACAGTCTGGACCCGCGTGCTAAAAGCCCGACCCCGATGAGCCTGCCAGGGCAGGCGGGTGAGGCGAGTGGTACGTGCGACAATCTGGGGCCCATAGCTCAGCGGTAGAGCCGTCGGCTCATAACCGATAGGTCCCAGGTTCGATCCCTGGTGGGCCCACCAGAGGAGACCGTCGCGCGGCGCTCGATCGCACAAAGCCGCGCGAATCGAGTCGCGCGGTAGGAGGTGAGCTCGCGTGCGCCAGAAGTTGCTCGACCTGCACGAGATTCAGAAGATCGACTTGGAAATCCGCGACGTCGAGAAGGGCAGCGATAGCTACACCGACCGCCTGCACAAACTCGAAGACAGCATCAAGCAGATCCGCACCGAGGTGGAGACCCTCACCCAGCAGCGTGAGGTCCTCGTCCGCGAGACCAAGGTCCTGGAGGGCACCGTTCAGGCCGAGACCCTCAAGCTGAAGAAGTGGGAGGTCCGGCTGATCGAGATCCGCAACCAGCGCGAGTACCTGGCCCTCTCGCGCGAGGTCGAGGCCTCCAAGCGCGCCAACCGCGACGCCGAGGAGAAGATCGTCGAGTTGATGGGCCAACGCGACGCGATCGACAAGCAGCTCGACACCCTGCAAGACCGACTGGCCGAGGAGGAGGTCGACTACGAGGGCGAGAAGGCCACGGTCGAGCGCGAGATGGGCTCCGCCCAGGCGCGCATCGTCGCGCTCACCGAGCGGCGCAACGTCCTGGTGCCGAAGATCCCCAAGCCCCTGCTGGCCAAGTACGAGGCGGTGCGCGCCAAGCGGCTCGGCCTCGGCCTGGTGCCGGTGGTCGGCGGCGCCTGCCACGGCTGCAACATGCGCCTGCCGCCGCAGCTGTACAACATCCTGCAGCGCGGCGACACGATCGAGCAGTGCCCCAGTTGCCAACGCATCATCGTCTGGGACCACTTCCTGCTCGAGGAGGCGCCGGCGGCGAGCGAGAAGAGCGCCGGCGCGGCGCCGTGACCCGTCGGCGCAAGGAGCCGGGGGCGCTCGAGCTGATCCGGTTCATTGCCGACAACGAGTCGTTGCACCTGACCTGCGACGAGTACCCGGAGCTGGGCGAGGAGCGCCTACGCCAGCTGCTGCGCGAGCACGCCGACGCGCTCGGCGCGCCGCCGCGCGAGCGCGCCCCGATGGCCGAAGCAGAGCCGGCGCGCGGCAAACAACTGCAAGTCGAGGTGTTCACCGACGGCGCCGCGCGCGGCAACCCAGGCCCGGCCGGCGCCGGCTGGGTCATCCGCGGACTGAACGGCAGCACGTTGGCCCAGGCCGGCAAGCTCTTCCTCGGCCGGCGCACCAACAACGAGGCCGAGTACGAGGCGGTGATCCACTCGCTCAAGGCCGCCCACGCGCTCGGCGCTGTCGACGTCGCGCTGCGCTCCGACAGCGAGCTGCTCGTCCGCCAGCTCAACGGCCAGTATCGGGTCATGGAGGAGCGGCTCGGCCGCCTGCACGCCGCGGCGCGCGCCCTGATCCAGCAGTTCCGCCGCGTCGACGTGCGCCACGTGCCGCGGGCCCGCAACAGCGAGGCCGACGAGCAGGCCAACCTGGCCATCGACGAGGCCATCGCCCACGATCAGACCGCCGAGCTGGACTCCTGAACCACCGCGGCGCGACAGCCCAGCGCTAGCCGAGCCCGGCGCGGTCTGTTACGCTGAGCGCGGCTCAACGGAGTGGCCCGAGCGACCGCTGGTGGTCGCCGAAAGGTGGTCACGGGAGGAAAGTCCGAGCTCCACAGGACAGGGTGCTGGCTAACGGCCAGGCGGGGCGACCCGACGGACAGTGCCACAGAAAACAGACGGCCCCCCGTAGCGCCGCGAGGCGTGAGGGGGTCACGGTGAAAAGGTGCGGTAAGAGCGCACCGCGGCCCTGGTGACAGGCGCCGGCACGGCAAACCCCACCCGGAGCAATGCCAAATAGGAGCCCTCACGCGGTTCGCCGCGTACCGGTGGTCCGCCGGTTGGGGCTCGGGTAGGCAGCTCTGAGCGTGCGGGCAACCGTACGCCTAGATGAATGGTCGCTACCGGCTCCGGCCGGTACAGAACTCGGCTTACAGGGCCACTCCGTTGTGCCACCTCTCGCTCGAGCTCCCGGACGGTCAGAACCGACCGCGCAAGGCCGCGCCACCGGGCGCGAGCTCGAGCTGGAGGCCAAACGGCAGCGCCGGGGCCGCCTCGACGCGGGTCGTCGCCTCGTAGCGGTCGGGGTCGTCGCCGACCGCGAACAGCGTGATCGCGGCGACGACGCCCGCGACCCCGACGCCGGCGGCGGTGACCGCGCCGAGGTCGAACAGCGCGATCTCCCGCTCTCGTCGGTCGAGCCGGTTGTAGCGCGCGGTCGAGCGGGAGGCCTGGGCGTTGTAGGCGTCCACCCTCGCGTTGAGGTCCTCGGCCGCCTCGGCACCGAGAAACCACAACACGCCGCCGCCGGCGAGGCCGGCGACGCCCACCCCGACCCCGGTCCAGGCGAGCGCGCGCATCAGCCCGGCGCGCTCGGCGTGCGCCCGCGCGAACTCGCGCGAGGGGAGCAGCGCGACGCTGACCTCCACGGTCCGCTCGGCCTCGATCGCGATGTCCTGCCGGTGGCGCACGAAGCCGTCCTTCTCGACCACCAGCGCGTGCGGCCCGCCAGCCACGGTCAACGGCGCGAGCGGGCTGACGCCGACGATCACGTCGTCGAGCCGGACCGTCGCCCCCTCCTCGTTGACGCGCAGCGCCAGGGTGCCGGCCTTCCCGGCCAGCAGCCCGCCGACCAGCTGGCGCACCGCCGAGCGCAGCTCCTCGATCAACCCGCCGGGCGCGCCGCGATACTCGCGCGAGACCCGGTGCTCGATCCGCGCCGCGCTGATGTTCGCCAGCTGCAGCTGCACGAGCACCACCTCACCGGTCTGGGTCAGGCTGCCGGTAACCAGGTAATCGGCGCCGAGCGCGCCGCCGATCTCGGCGATGCAGGCCATGTCGGAGCAGCCGAGCTGCTGCTTCTGCGCCTCGAAGTTGAGCAGGCGCACGATGTCCTGGCTCGAGATCGCCGCGAAGGCCCCGAGCCGGTCGAGCGTCTCGGCGATCACCCCTGACAGTGAGGCGACCAGATCTGCGGGCAGGGTCGCGGTGGCCGACAGCTCCATCACCGCGACCTTGGTCTTCTCGCCCGCGCGCCACGCCGAGTCGACCGCCGCGGCCTCGGGGGACGCGGCGATTGGGCTCACGGACGCCGCGGACAGGGTCGCCGCGCCCGGCTCCTCCTCTGGCTCCGGCGCCGGCGGTTCGGGCGCTGTTTCGGGCGCCGCCGGCTCACCCGGCGCAACCACGCACCACCGGCCGAGCTCGCCGGTCTTGAGATAGCCCTTGCGTTTGCCGGCGGTGATCATCGTCCAGCCGGCCTTCGCCTCGCCGACCAGCAGCGTCTCGCCCTTCTTCAAGCGCAGGCGCTTCGGTCCCTTGGCCCGCGGGCTCGCCTTGACCGGCCGCTTCAGCGTGCAGCGCTCGCCGGCCTGCGGCGGCGCCGCGTGCGCCGTCGCGCCGAGCGACAGCGCCAACGCGATCATCACCCCGACGATCCTCGAAGAACGTGAGCTCATGGTACCGTCACCGTCGCGATGTCGCAGGTCATCACCTGACCGTCACCGAAGCCGCGCGTCTCGCCGCAGTTGCCGGCGGCGACGTTGCAGACCAAGGTCGGCGTGCATCGCTCGGTGCTCGCCGCCACGTCGCCGTCGCCGCGCTGGCCAAAGTCGAAGTCCGGGTCGGCGGCGCCCCAGCAGTAGACGTCACCCCCGGCGGCCAGCGCGCAGCTGTGCCGCCAACCGACGTCGAGCGCGACGATGTCGCCGAGCAACCCGGTGCAGGGAACGCGCTCGTCGCAGCTGTCCTCGACGCGCGGCGCGCACACGGCGACCGGGTTGAGGTTCGCGTAGCCGTACAGACCCGCCGTCGCCGGTCCATAGCTGCCGCTGCCGCTCTCGCCGAAGGCGGCCCACCCCCAGCAGCGCACCGTGCCGTCGCCGAGCAGCGCGCAGGTGTTCCACGTCCCGGCGGCCAGGGCCACGACGCCGGTGAGCGGCGAGCAGCCGATGCCGGTGCCGGCGGCGCAGACGGTCGCCGGGAAGGCGCCGCCGCCGCCCCAGTCCCCGGTGCCCAGCTCGCCGTCCTCGTTGTAGCCCCAACAGGCCACGGTCGTGTCGCGGCGCAGCGCGCAGGTGTGCGTCCAGCCGGCGGCCAGCGCCACCGCGTCGTCGAGCAGCGCGTCGCTGCCGTTGAGGCGCACGTCGGTGGCGGTGGCCTGGGCAACGTCGGTGCCGTCGCCCAGCTGGTTCTCGCTGTTGTCGCCCCAGCACTTGACGTGCCCGTCGGCGAGCAGCGCGCAGGTGTGCAGCGCGCCAGCGGCGAGCGCGACGACCTCGCCGAGCGCGGTCGCGGCGCAACCCGGCGCGGTGGTGTTCGGGCAGATCACCTGCACCGGGTTCAGCTCGACCAGGTCGGGGAAGCTGTACGGATCGGGATCGCTCTGGCCATTGCCGAGCTGGCCAAACAGGTTCGAGCCCCAACAACGGACGGTGCCGTCGTCGAGCAGCGCGCAGGCGTGCTGGCCGAGCTCGCTCCCGCCGACCAGATCGACGTAGACGGCCCACGCGTCGCCGCCGGTGGCGACCGCGACCACCCCGGTCAGCGGGCTCGGCGTCGCACCGTCGAGGCACGCGCTGCCGTCCCACTGCCCGGCGGCGCACACCTCGTTCGGGTGGACGGCGGATGGGAGGTTGTAAAAGCCCTCCCAGCCGCCGCCGCGCTGCCCCCAGCTGTTGCTGCCCCAGCAGCGCACCCGCCCTGCGTCGGTCACCGCGCAGGAGAAGTCGCCGGCCGCGGCGAGGCTGCGCAGCCCGTCCTGCGGCACGCAGCTCGCCCCGTACCCCGAAGCGCAGACCGGGCCCGGCGAGGCGTCGATGAAATAGCCGCCGCCCACGCCGAGCACGCCGTAGGCGTTGTCGCCCCAGCAGCGCACCTCGCCGCCCAGCACCGCGCACCCGCCGCCCGAGCCGACCCCGAGCGCGGTGCTGCCGACGAGCGGAGCACAACTCGCGGTGCCGGCCGCGCCGGTCAGACAGGCGGCGGTCGCGTGCAGGACCTCGTCGTCCGGCGACAGGTGCTCGCCGAGGGCCAGCGCGGCGTCGCCGTTGGCCCCCCAGCAGCGCACCTCTCCGGCACCGGTCAGCGACGCACAGCCGTGGTCCGCCGCGAGCGACAACGCGCCGACGCTGGCGAGCTGAGCTGCGCAGCTCGCGTCGGCGCCCACCGGTGCGGGTACGCTCGCGTCGCTGGTGTCGCAGTTGCCGAGCGTGCCGTAGCCGCCGCTCCCCCAACACCACAGCGCACCGGCCGCGCTGGTCGTCGCGCAGGTGGTCAGGCCACCGGCGGCGAGTAGCCGCACGTCGCCGAGGCGCGCCGCGCCCGGCGC
>JBFYZW010000574.1:0-3473 GCA_041309305.1 Deltaproteobacteria bacterium
TCGCCGCCCGCGCCGTCGCCGGCCGCTGGCTCCGGTTGCCGACCCCGGCCGACGCGCGCTGGCGCCTGCCGACCGCCGACGGCGCCGAGATCGGGTTGTGGCGCTACCACGCCGCGCCCTCGGCCCCGCGTCGTGACCCGCCGGTGGTCCTCTGCCACGGGCTCGGCGCCACCCGCTTCAACCTCGACCTCGACGACGAGCTCAGCGTCGCCCGCCGGCTCGCCGCGCTCGGCTTCGACTGCTTCGTCGTGCAGCTGCGCGGCGCCGACGGGCCGCGCGCCGCCGGTGGCGGGCCTTTGCGCGGCCCGGCTCGCCACGGCTACGACTTCGACGACCACCTGGCCCTCGACGTCCCGGCGGCGCTGGCCAAGGTCGCCGAGGTGACCGGCGCGCGCCGCGTGCTGTGGGTCGGCCACTCGATGGGCGGCATGCTCGGCTACGCGATGCTCGGCGGCGCGCTCGCCGACCGACTCGCTGGCCTGGTCGCGATCGGCTCACCGGCCAGCTTCGCGCCTCACCGCCGGCGCCTGCGCCTCGTCGCCCGCCTCGCGCCGCGGCTGTTGCCGTGCGGGTTGCCGTTCGGGTTGGCCCGCTGGATCGCCTGGCTCGGCGGCTGGTTCCCGCTCGTCGGCCTCGGCGCGCTGGCCAACCACCGCAACATGACCGGGCGGGCGATCCGGCGCACGCTGTACAACGTCCTCGGCCGGATCTCGCACGGACAGCTGGAGCAGTTCGGCGGCTGGATCCTGCGCGAGCGCTTCGCCTCGCGGGACGGCACCCACGACTACCGCGCCGGGCTCGCCGCGGCGCGCGCCCCGGTGCTGCTCATCGCCGGCTCCGCCGACCGGCTCGCGCCGCCGGCCGCGGTGCAGGTCGCCTACGACCACCTCGGCTCGCCGGACAAGACGATGTGCGTCGTCGGCCGCGCCACCGGCTGCGTCGAGGAGTACGGCCACGGCGACCTGGTGCTCGGCCGGTTGGCCGCGCGCGAGGTCGTGCCGCTGATCGCCGACTGGCTCGTCGCCCGCAGCCACGCGGCCGACGACGCACGCTGAACGGGGGTGCGCGATTCGCGCACACCCAGTCTGCGGTTCTTCCTCGAGCGAGGCCGCTCTTTGGTGATCGGGAGTCGTGACCGTCCGTTTGATATGACGTGACCCCCGCCCCCTTGGCGATCGGCGTGCTGGTCGGCTAGGTTTGACCCCATGCGCCGAACCACGGTCATGCTGCTCCTCACCGCCTGCAACACCCCGGCCACCGACGCGCCCGATTGCGGCGCAGGGCAACTGCTCATCGGCGGCGCCTGCCGCGATCTGTGCAACAACCACGGGGACTGCACCGGCAGCCTCGCCTGCGTCGACGGCGTCTGCGGGCCGCCCTGCTCGGGTCCGGGGGAGTGCGGCCCGGTCGGCGTGTGCGGCAGCGGGACCTGCGTCTGTCCGGCCGGTGGCTGCCCGTTGCCGCCGCCCCCGTGCCTCCCCGGCACGGTGCAATGCGTCGACGAGTCGCTGGTGACCTGCGACGCCGCGGGTCAGCTCGTCTCGTCGGTCGACTGCGGCGCCCCGGGTTGCAACGACGCCGCAGCGCCGAACCGCTGCAACCAGTGCACGCCCGGGCTCATCAGCTGCGCCAGCGGCGCGGCGATCACCTGCGCCGCCGACGGGACGGTGTTGGCCGAGGAGAGCTGCAACGACGGCAACGCCTGCACCGCCGACGACTGCCTGCCGACCATCGGCTGCACGCACCAGAACACCTGCGCCTGCGACGTGCCGGCCGACTGCGACGACGGTAACCCGTGCACCGACGATCTGTGCGACGGCTTCGTCTGCGCCAACCCGACGCGCAGCGGCGGCTGTGACGACGGCGATCGCTGCACCGCCGGAGACACCTGCCTCGACGGCACCTGTCGCGCCGGGGCGCCGATCGACTGCGGCGCGAACGCCTCGTGCACCAGCGACGACGAGACGTACAGCTGCGCCTGTGACGTCGGGTTCTTCGGCGCGACCACGACCGGCGCCTCCGCCACCTGTGAGCCGGCGGTGATCGATCTCGGCAGCGCCGAGACCCTCACCAGCCCGGTCACGCTCACGCTGAGCCAGCCGGTGCCCGCCGGCGCGCTCGTGGTCGCCGTCGCCATCGCGGGCAACCCGATCGGTGCGGTGAGCGACAGCCAGGGGAACACCTGGCAGGTGCGCGTCGACGACAGCTCGTGCGGCCAATGCGGCGGCGCCGCGATCTTCACCAGCGCGCTGACGCATGCGCTCGCCGCCGGCGACACCGTCACCGTCCAGACCGGGCCGACCAGCGCCGCGGCGCTGTGGCTGCTCCGGGCCCCGGGGTTCCCCTTCCTCGATCAGATCGGGGACGACGGCGGCGACACGACCGCCACACCGACGGTGACCACCAGCGCGGCGATCCTCGACCCGGTCGAGCTGGTCGTCGGCGCCTTCGCGACCCGCGGCTCGACCACCCTGGTGGTCAGCGAGAGCTTCACCGAGGTGGCCAACGCCACGAGCGACAGCGCCTCGGGCTTGATCGCCTATCGCCAGAGCGCCGGCCTGGTCGGCCCGCAGGCGCTGCAGGCCTCGTCGTCGAGCGCGCGCCGCTTCTCGGGCGTCATCGCCACCTTCTACGGCGGCACGCCGGAGCCGCCGACTGGGCTCGCGTTGTCCCACACCGCGAACCGGCGCGGCTTCACGGTCGGCTGGACCGGCGGCCGGGGCAACGGCGGCCCGTCCGGCTGCCAGGTGCAGGTCGCGACCAGCGGCGGCTTCGTCAGCGTCTCGAGCGTCAACTGCGACGCGACGACGACGGGGAAGAGCGTCAACCTGCCGCTCGCCGCCGACTGGTACGGCGGCGCCTGGGCGAGCACCAGCGCGCGGCTGGTGCGCGTCAGCGACGGCGCGGTGCTCGGCACCTTCTCGACGCCGCTCAGCTGCAGCCCGCTGGTCTCCTCGAGCTCCCCGACCCCGACAATCGACGAGGACTGCGACGGCACCTGGGACGACCACACCTGCACCGCGTGCAGCTGGGTCTCGGGCACGATCTACGACTCCAGCTTCACCGCCTGCACCAACAGCTCCGGGGTCGCCGCCACCTTCGGCTGCGACCTCGCGGCCGAGAACGTCCGCCGCTACACCAACGGGACGGTGGTCGGTGGCACGCCGACGACGACCTGGAGCTCGGACATGGTCGGCACAGCCTGCCAGGGCAGCTACACCGGCGCGGTCACCTGGACCTGCACTTGCACCGGCTGCACCTACAACTGATGGTCCGCGCCCGACCGATCGCCCGGTCCGGCTGCAGTGCCCTCCTGCTCGCGACGGCGCTCGCCGCGTCCTCGGCCGCGGCGCAGACCGGCCCCGACGAGATGGCGGCGAACAGCTGGTGGGCGGCGCCGAACAGCGCGATGGCGGCGGTGGCGCCGACGCCGGGCCAGTTCGCGGGCACCTGGGGCGTCGTCGGCCCGGCGG
>JBFYZW010000575.1:0-2543 GCA_041309305.1 Deltaproteobacteria bacterium
TCGCCGGGAGCCTCACGCTCAGCGGGCCGCGCGACGAGCCGGTCCACTGGGTCGTCGCCGCGGCGCTCGACCTTTCGGGCCTACGCGCCGCCGCCCGCGCCGGCAAGCCGCCGGCGCTGGCCGGCCCGTTCGTCCACCGCCCGCTCGGTCCCGACGGCGGCGACGGCGCGCTCGAGATCCTGGTCGGCCCGGACAACCCTGACTTCGTGCCGCTCGCGTCGCTACCGCCGTTCGTCGCCGGCGCGGTGATGGTCAGCGAGGACGGCGGCTTCGCCCGCCACCCCGGCTTCGACTTCGCCGAGATCCACGCCAGCCTCCAGGCGCTCGTGCAGCTCGGCCGCGCGGTGCGCGGCGGCTCGACCATCACCCAGCAGCTGGCCAAGAACCTCTTTTTGACCCGCCAGCGCACCTACGCGCGCAAGGTGCGCGAGGCGCTGGTGACGCTCGCGATCGAGGGGGCGGTCGACAAGAACCGGCTGCTCGAGATCTACCTCAACGTCGTCGAGTGGGGCCCCGGCATCTTCGGCATCGGCCCGGCGGCCCGGGCCTACTTCGCCAAGGAGCCCGCGGCCCTAACCCCGGCCGAGGCGGCTCTCCTCGCCAGCGCCATCCCGAACCCGCTGCGCCGCCACGCCGAGTGGCAGCGGGGCGAGCTCGCGCCGAACCGCGCGGCGCGGATCGCCTGGATCCTGGCCCGGCTCGCCGAGCGCGGCCTGCTCGCGCCGGAGACCGACACCGGCCTCGCGGCGCTGTTCGGCCCGCTCGGGCTCCCGCTCCCCGCCGACCCGCTCGACCAGGCGATCGGCGACGAGGCCGCCGCCCAGGCAGACAACGACGGCGACCTGGCCGCCTCGACCGACGGGTGACGCGCCGGGCGCGGCGGTGGACTACGGCAGGCGGCTCAAGACCCACGGCTCGGCGTCGGTGATCGCCACCGAGTGCTCGAAATGGGCCGACAGCTTGCGGTCCCGGGTCACCGCGGTCCAGCCGTCGGCGAGCACCTCCACCTCGTAGGTCCCCTCGTTGATCATCGGCTCGATGGCGATGACCAGTCCGGGGTGCATCCGCGGACGCGGGCCGTCGTAGTAGTTGGGCACCTGCGGGTCCTCGTGCATCGACGTGCCGATGCCGTGGCCGACGAAGTCACGCACGACGCTGAAGCCGGCCGGCTCGGCGACGTTCTGCACCGCGGTGCCGATGTCGCTCAGGCGGTGCTCCGCCGTGCAGACGCCGATCGCCGCCGCCAGGCAGCGCTCGGTCACCTCGAGCAGACGCTTGGCCACCGCGGGGATCTCGCCGCAGGCGATGGTGCGCGCCGAGTCGCCGACGTAGCCCTTGTGCACCACACCGAAGTCGAGGCCGATGATGTCGCCCTCCTCGAGGACGCGCTCCGGGCGGGGGATGCCGTGGACGATCTCCTCGTTGATCGAGGCGCACAAGGTGGCCGGGAAGCCATTGTAGCCGAGGAAGGCGGCCTGCACCTTGCGCTTCTTGATCTCGCGCCGGCAGATCTGGTCCAGCTCCCAGGTCGAGACGCCCGGCTTCACCGCCTCGGCGAGCAGCTGGAGGATCTCGGCGACGTGCAGGTTCGCCTCGCGCATCACCTCCAGCTCGCGCCGCGACTTGAGGATGATGCCCTTGCGCCGGGCGCTCACGACCTCGATCCCGGGCTCAGCGACGGCCGCGGATGCGCGGGCCCTTGGACCCGGCGAAGCCGTCGTAGTGCCGGGTGATCAGGTGCGACTCAATCTGCCGGGTGGTGTCGAGCGCGACGCCGACGACGATCAGGATCGACGTGCCGCCGAAGAAGTAGGCCAGCGACTGCGGCGCGTCGAACTTGTTGATCAGGATGGTCGGCAGGACGCAGACGGCCGAGAGGTAGAGCGCGCCGCCGAAGGTGACGCGCGAGAGCACCCGGTCGATGTACTCGGCGGTCTTCTTGCCCGGCCGGATGCCCGGGATGTAGCCGCCGTACTTCTTCATGTTGTCGGCCACGTCCACCGGGTTGAAGGTCACCGCGGTGTAGAAGTAGCAGAAGAAGATGATCAAGAGGACGTAGGTGGTGTTGTAGAACCAGGCGTCCATGTGGAAGAACTCGTTGACCTTCTCGAAGAAGGTCCCGGGCACGAAGTTGGCGATCGTCGCCGGGAAGACGAGCAGCGACGAGGCGAAGATCGGCGGGATGACGCCCGAGGTGTTGATCTTGAGCGGCAGGTGCGTCGACTGCCCGGCGTAGGTCTTCTTGCCCACCAGGCGCTTGGCGTACTGCACCGGGATGCGGCGCTGCGCCTGCTCGAAGAAGATGATCACCGCGACGACGCCGAGCAGGATGGCGACGAGCACCAGCGCGCTGAGCGGCTCGATCAGCGAGTTCTTCACGTAGGTGAAGGTCTCTTTGATCGCCTCCGGGAAGCGGGCGACGATGCCGGCGAAGATGATCAGCGAGATGCCGTTGCCGATGCCGCGCTCCGAGATCTGCTCGCCCAGCCACATGATGAACATGGTGCCGGTGGTCAGGGTCAGCACGGTCAGGAAGCGGAACC
>JBFYZW010000576.1:0-6164 GCA_041309305.1 Deltaproteobacteria bacterium
GCCGGCGCCGGCCACCTTCGCGGCGGCCGCCCCGCCGTGTGCCTGACGTTCCCACCCAGTCGTCCCGGGCCGGGCGGGTGGACGCGCTGGCCGACGGTGGTGGGCTCCGCGCGTCGCAAAACACCGTTCACGGCAGCTGATAGTCGACGCTCGCCGTCACGGCGTCGAGGCCGACGCGCGAGCCCGGCGCGCCGTTGCCGTAGCGCCCGAGCGACTCGATGAGCAGCACGAGGCGATCGTCGGCGGTCAACAGGCGCAGCGGATCGGCGGGCGTCCAGGTCATCGCGGCCGGCGCGCCGGCACCGGCGCTCGTCGAGCCGACCAGCGCCCAGGCGCGCGCCGCGTCGTCCCAGGCCTTGACGGCGGCGCCGCCGAGTTGGCCGGAGCCGAGCGGTCGAGGCCTTCACCCAGGGGGCCGAAGGGACGTAGGCTGGGCACGGCGCATCGACCGCGTCGTCGGGGCGTGGTCGCGGCGTTAGAGGTGAGCGGATGAACGACGACGTGGGTCACGCGCGAGGCAGCGTGGTCGGGCGGTTGCTCGAGGGACTCGCCGACGACGCGCGCGCGGCCACCGTCGCGGAGGTGCGCGTCGGCCTCGGCTACACCGCGGTCGCGCTCAGCGACGCACGCACCGGCGTCGCCTTCACCTTCAACCAGGAGGCGCACGGCGGCTGCGCGGTGTTCGACGGCTTGCGTCCATTGGCCGGACGGAGGGCGGCGGAGCTCTTGCCGCTCGCCGCCTCGCGGGACGTCATCGAAGCCGCGGTCGGGCTCGCCTGCGCGAACGCGCTGGCCAACCAACCGCGACCGGCGCAGCTCGGCGGCGACGTCCTCGACCACCTCGCGGTCGGCCCGGACGACGCGGTCGGCATGGTCGGCCACTTCGGCCCGGTCGTGCCGGAGCTCGAGCGTCGCTGCCGGTCGCTGACCATCTTCGAGCGCGTCGCGGCGCCGACCGGGGCGCTCCGGCCCGCCGAGGAGGCGATCTCCGTGTTGCCGCGCTGTCAGGTGGCGATGATCACCGCGACCGCGATCGTCAACCAGACGATCGATCGGCTGCTCGACGCGGCCCGCGGTTGCCGTGAAGTGGTGGTGCTCGGCGCCTCGACACCCCTTTGGCCTGCGGCCTTCTCGGGGACGCCCGTGACCTTGCTCTCCGGCGTGATCGTCAGCGACTCGGCCGAGCTGTTGCGCGTCGTCTCGGAGGGCGGTGGGATGCGGCAGTTCCGGCGGCTGGTGCACAAGGTCAGCCTCCGGGTGCAGCCGGATCGCGGCGTCGGTGGGGGTGATCGATGATCCGGCGGGCCGTCGCGCGTGGGAGAGAGTGTTGAACATCTACCTCGATTGCATCCCCTGCTTTGTGCGCCAGGGCCTGGATGCGGCGCGCCACGTCAGCGACGACCCGGCGCTGCACGAGCAGATGGTCCGTGAGGTGCTGCGCCTCGCGGCTGATCTCGAGCTCCACCGGCCGCCACCCTGGGTCGCCCAGCTCATCCACCGGCGGCTGCGCGAGCTGACCCGGGTGGCCGATCCGTACCGGGCAGTGAAGTCACGCTTCAATCGCCTGGCCGTCTCGCTGTTGCCCGAGCTGAGCGAGCGGGTGCGCCAGGCCGCCGACCCACTCGCCGCCGCGGTCAAGGCGGCGATCGCCGCCAACGTCATCGACCTGGGCGTCAAGAGCGCGGTGTCCGAGGAGCAGGCCGCGTTGGCCCTCGCCGAGGCGTGCGCGACCGAGGTGCACGGCGACCTGGCCGGCTTCGCGCGGCTGGTCAACGAGGCCGGCCAGATCCTCTACCTGGCCGACAACGCCGGCGAGATCGCCATCGACCGGCTGCTGATCGAGCAGCTCGGCCCAGAGCGGGTCACGCTGGCGGTCCGCGGGGCCGCGGTGATCAACGACGCGACGCGCGAGGACGCCCGGGAGGTGGGCCTCGAGGGGTTCGTGCGCATCATCGACAACGGCTCCGACGCGCCGGGGACGATCCTCGATGATTGCAGCGCGGCGTTCCGCGACCGTTTCTGGAGCGCGGATCTGATCATCGCCAAAGGGCAGGGCAACTTCGAGACCCTGAGCGGCGTCGAGGCGAACCTGGTCTACCTGTTCAAGGTGAAGTGCCCGGTGATCGCTCGTCACGCCGGGCTGCCGCGCGGCGTGCACGCGTTGCTCACCGGTGCCGAGGTCCGGCGCCCTACGGCAGGCGAGGGCGGGCGGTGAGCGGCGCAACGGGCGATCCAGCCGGCGCGGGCCACGCCGCGGCGCCGGGCCACGTCTACGGACCTGTGCCGTCGCGTCGCCTGGGGCAGTCCCTCGGCGTCGATCTGGTGCCGTTCAAGGTCTGCTCGTACGACTGCGTCTACTGCCAGCTCGGCCGAACGACGCGCAAGACGCTGACGCGCGAGCTGTTCGTCCCGGTCGATGCGGTGCTGGCCGAACTGGGGGAGCGGCTCGAGGGCGGGCCACGACCGGACTTCATCGGCCTGGCCGGCTCCGGCGAGCCGACGCTCCACGCCCACCTCGGGGAGCTCATCGACGGCATCAAGGGGATGACCGACGTCCCGGTGGCCGTGCTGACCAACGGCTCGCTGCTCTGGCTCCCCGAGGTGCGCGCCGCGCTGGCTCACGCCGATCTGGTGATGCCCTCGCTCGATGCCGGCACGTCGTCGCGCTTTGTGCGCGTCAACCGTCCGCACGCCGACCTCTCCTTCGAGCAGATGGTCGAGGGCCTGGTCACCTTCTCGCACGGGTTCGCCGGCCAGATCTGGCTCGAGGTGCTCCTCCTCGCCGGGATCACCGACAGCGTCGAGGAGGTCGAACGGATCGCTGCCCTCGTGGCCCGGATGCGCGTTGATCGGGTGCAGCTGAACACGGTCTCGCGTCCGCCGGCGGAGTCGTCGGCGCTGGCGGTCCCGGCGGATGATCTGGAGAGGCTCTCTCGGCTGATGCCCTGCCGCTGCGAGGTCATCGCCGAGGGCTCGCGTCCCGGGGGCGCCGCGTCGCCCGCCGGCGAAGCGGCCCGGGCGCGGATCGTCGCGCTGCTGCGGCGCCGGCCGTGCACCAGCGACGGGATCGCCGTGGGCCTCGGCCTGCACCCGAACGAGGTGCTCAAGCACCTCGACGCGCTCGAGGCCGCCGGGGCCGTCCAGGCGGTGCGTCGGGGCGAGGCGGTCTTCTACGCCATCCGTCGTTCGTCGTGATCAGCCGCGCGCGCCACCCGCCTTTGGCCTAATCGGTCTCGGGATCGCCGCCGCGGTGGAACCGATCATCGGCCACTCGCCGATCCTGCTGGCGGTCGTCGAGCCAGCCCGCCCTCGACGACGGGTGGGCGTCGAACTCGGGCACGTAGGGCTTGAGGTCCAAGAGCGGCGTGCCGTCCAGGATGTCGAGCCCTCGCACGTGGAGCACGTTGCTCTCGCGACCGACGAGGTGGACGACCGACAGGCCGATCGCGTTCGGCCGGCACGGCGAGCGGGTCGCGAAGAGCCCGTGCTCGCGTGTGTCACGGTACGGGATGACGGACGGCTTGAAGGGACCAGCGCGGTCGAGCCAGTAGATGAGCCAGACGCGCTCGAAGGCCTCGAGGTCAGCGAGCGCCGCCGCGAAGGGCGGGTCGACAACGACCTGACCCACGCACTGCTCGGCGTAGGCCGGCTGGATGGGGGTCCCGGCCGGTGATAGATGCGGAGAGCGGATGACGCCGATCGGCGTGAGCGTAATGGTCGTCCGTTCGGTCATGGCTCAACGACTACCAGATCCACGGGCGAATGCCGACCGGGTGCTGCGTCACGGCCGCTGCCGCGGCTGCGCGAGAGGCCCAGCGTGTCGGCCTGGCTTGCAGGTCATGCGGTGAACGGGAGACCATCGATGTCAGAGACCATCCGCCGGAAGAAGGCCCTGTCCGCCGGAGCCAAGGCGGCCCCCTCGAAGACGAGAGGCGCGAAGACGCCGGCCACCCGCGCCGACTTTGGTGAGCCGATCGACGGGTTTTTCGAGAAGCAACCGCTCCACCTCAGGGTCATCCTCGAGGAGTTACGGCGCATGGTGAGAGAGGTTGCGCCCGACTCCGAGGCCTCCTTGAAGTGGGGGATGCCGTGGTTCACGGTGAACGGCAACATGATGTGCTCGCTCGGGGGTCACAAGGCACACGTCAACCTGGTCCTCGTTGGCCCGGCGGATGCGTTCAGTGATCCGGGCGGTCGTCTCTCCGGCTCCGGGCCGAACGGGCGCCACCTGAGGCTCGAAACGATCGATGACCTCCCGCGGTCCGCGGTTCGCGGTTGGTTGAAGACGGCGGCGAGACTGGCGAGGCAGAGATGAAGTCGAGCGCACGCTCACCTGCCGAGTACGTCGCTGCGCTTCCTCCCGGGCGGCGGGAGGTGATCAAACGGCTGCGCCACCTGCTTCGGACGAGCCTTCCCAAGGGCTTCAAAGAGGTGATGAGCGGCGGGATGCTCGCCTACGTCGTGCCGCACTCCATCTTCCCCGCTGGCTACCACTGTGATCCCAGGCGCCCCTTGCCGTTCATCAACCTGGCCGCGCAGAAGCAGTACGTCGCGCTCTATCACCTGGGCCTGTATGACCGGGCGCTGCTTGCGTGGCTCGAGCGGGAGTGGCCGAAACACACCGAGGCCAAGCTCGACCTGGGCAAGTGCTGTCTGCGTTTCAGGCGGCTCGATCAGATCCCCTACGATCTCATCGGTGAGCTCGCCGCGAAGATGACGCCGCAGCAGTGGATCGCGGTCTATCAGCGCGCGATCGCGCGGCGCCCGCAGCGGCGGCGGTAGCGCGGACAATCCTCACCCCTCGCGGTCGAGCCGCCGGCTCAGGGTTCGTCCCGATCCGGCTCTCCGGGGCTCTCATCATGCGCGATCGTCGGTTGCATCGGCCGCTCGAAGACCGCCGTGAGCGCGCCGATGGCGACCAGCGTGGTGTGCAGCCGCAGCCCCTGGTTCACATACCTGCCCAGGCGCTCGGCCTGACCGGCGTAGATCCCCCACGAGCCGTCCTGGTTCTGTGAGTCCAACAGGAAGCGGACGCCATCGAGGTAGGCAGGGGAGTCCTGCATGCGCAGGTAGTGGAGACACTCGACCAGCTCGCCGGCGACGTCCGGGTCCCCCTTCGCGGCGTACCGCTGGACGAGCGCCTCGATCGTCGGACGGAGGTACGCCTTGGCCGCGTCGTCGAACGGGTCAACGTCGCGTCGGTCACCGTACTCGTAGACCGCGTACACCTCGTGGGTCAGCGCGTAGACGTCGTTGGTGGTCATCCTCTCGGGATCGAGGCGGCGCGCGATGACCCCGGCCTCGAGCGCCCCGTCGAGCGGGAACGGCTCGGCCAGCCCGAAGTGAGCGTAGTACCAGTGGAACACGCGTCGCTGATGCGGGCCGCGCTGCGGCATGTGCGCGTTCAGGCGGCCGTGGATGGCCTCGATCTGCTCGCGGTAGAACGCCGTGTCCAGGCCGAGCCGCTCCATCAACACCGCCGCCCTCAGGTACGAGGTGGCGTCCTGCTTGAACCACCGGTCGTCGACGGTCGCCATGTCGTGGTAGCGGTCTTCGTAGGTGATCGCGACGACCTCGCGCGCTCGCTCGAGGAGCGCCGGCTTCTGCTGCGGGGACGCGACCTGCCAGAGGCGGTAGTAGGCGTCGAGCTGCTCGACGAGCTTCTTCTTGCCCTTGATGCCGACGCTGCGCAGCTCGAGGGGGTCGACGCGCAGGTTGTCGAGCCACACCCGGGCGCGGGTCATCGAGGTGCGGTAGCGCGCCGCCAGCGGCGCGAGCGAATCGGGTAGGGCCGAGCCGGCGGCCGGCGAGTCCGGCGCGCACGAGCAGCGCGCGCAACCGGTCGAGGAGATGACCACGAAGGCCAAGAGAACGGCGGGCGCGAGGCGGAGCCACGCCGTGGAGCAGCAGCAGAACGTGCGATCGTGCACGCGTGTCTCGCGCCAGAGGCGCAGCTCGCCTGACCGAACACCTGGCCAGGACTGGTCGGCTCTCCCGGTCACGTCAGCGCCCTCCACGCCCGGACCAGTTGATCCGCGCCGCGGCGAACGTCCTCGGAGGTGGTCGCTCGTCCGAGCGAGAGACGGACCGACCCGAGCGCCTCGACGGCGTCCACGCCCATCGCGACGAGCACCGCCGAGGCCGCCTCACCGCCCGCGTGGCAG
>JBFYZW010000577.1:0-2431 GCA_041309305.1 Deltaproteobacteria bacterium
CCCCTGCGCCGCCTGTCGGCGCGGTCGCCGCCGCGCGGAGTCTCCTCGGACGTCGACGGCGACACCCGAGCGGCCGCTGGACTCCACACCGACGACGACCGATCACACCGCCCGGCGGCGGGTGGCTTGCCCAGGGTCGGCCGCTGTCGTACATCGACGTGACAGAGCACGCGTCGGCGATTCTCACGGAGGACGAGCATGAAGGGCAACGCGGTTATCGGGCAGTCGGGCGGTCCGACGGTGGTCATCAACCAGTCGCTGGTCGGCTGCGTCGAGGGGTTGCGACGGCGCGGCTTCGCCGGCCGGATCCTCGGCGCGCGCCACGGCGTGCGCGGCATCGTCAAGGAGGAGTTCGTCGACTTGAGCCAGATCGACGCCGCGCGGCTGCAGGCGGTCGCCGGCACGCCGTCGTCGGCGCTGGGCAGCTCGCGCGACAAGCCGGATCAGGCCTACTGCGAGAAGATCCTCGCCGCGTTCACGCGCCACGAGGTGCGCTACTTCTTCTACATCGGCGGCAACGACAGCTCGGACACCTGCCGCATCGTCAACGATCTGGCCAAGCAGGCCGGCTACGAGGTCACCGCGATCCACGTGCCGAAGACGATCGACAATGACCTGATGGCCAACGATCATACGCCGGGCTTCCCGTCGGCGGCGCGCTTCGTCGCCTGCGCCTTCTTGGGCGACAACCTCGACAACGCGGCGCTGCCGGGGATCAAGATCAACGTCGTGATGGGGCGCCACGCCGGCTTCCTCACCGCCGCCAGCGCGCTGGCCCGCCGCCACCCGGGGGACGGCCCGCACCTGATTTACGTCCCCGAGCAGGCCTTCGATCTCGACCGGTTCGTTGCCGACGTGCAGGCGCTGTACGAGAAGACCGGTCGCTGCCTGGTCGCCGTCTCGGAGGGGATCCACGACGCCGCCGGCACGCCGATGGCGACCCGCCTGGCGGCCAAGGTCGAGAAGGACGCACACGGGAACGTGCAGCTGTCCGGCAGCGGCGCGCTGGGGGATTTCCTTGCCGCCGAGCTGAAGGCCCGGCTGGGCAGCAAGCTGCGTGTGCGCGCCGACACGTTCGGCTATCTGCAGCGCAGCTTCCCCGGCTGTGTCAGCTCGGTCGACGCTAGCGAGGCGCGCGCGGTCGGGGTCTACGCCGCCGAGCGGGCGGCGGAAGGGGTGCGGGAGGGATCGGTGGCGATCCAGCGGGTTGGCGACGAGCCGTACGTCGCCAAGCTGGCGCTGGTGGGCTTGACCGACGTCGCGGCGAAGACGCGGGTGCTGCCGGCCGAGTACCTGGCCGGGGACCACGACGTCAGCGCGGCCTTCGTCCGCTACCTGACGCCGCTGGTCGGCGAGCTGCCCGCGAGCGAGCGGCTGTAGGCCGCCCGGCGGTCAGCTGATCTGACGGCGCTCGCACAGCCGGCGCATCTTCAGCAACCCCTGGGCCTGGATCTGGCGCACGCGCTCGCGCGAGAGGTTGTACAGCTTGCCGATCTCGTCGAGCGTCTGGTCGGCGTCGGAGCCGAGGCCGAAGCGGCGGCGCAGGATGTCCTTCTCGATCGGGTTGAGGTGGGCGAGCAGTTGCCGGACCCGATCGTGGGTGTTCTCGCGCATCACCGACTCGTCGAGGTCGGGCACCGATTCGTCGCGCACGACGTCGATCAGTCGGCGCGGGTCCTGACCGCTGAGCGAGTCGTCGAGCGAGACCGGATCCTGCTGCACGCCGGCGAGCACCTGCTCGACCTTCAGCTTGGGCAGCCGGGCCGCCTGTGAGATCTCGCCGGTGGTCGGCGGGCGGCCCAGCCGTTGGGTCATCTTCGCGGTCGCGCGGCCGACCTGGCGGCGCGAGTCGATGACGTGGACCGGCAGGCGCACCTGGCTGCCCTTGTTGATGATCGCCCGCTCGATCGATTGGCGGATCCACCAGTGGGCGTAGGTCGAGAAGCGGAAGCCGCGGTGGTGGTCGAAGCGGTGGACCGCCTTCATCAGGCCGACGTTGCCCTCCTGGATCAAGTCGATGAACGGCAGGCGATGGTGGTGGAAGTTGCGCGCCACCGAGACGACCAGGCGCAGGTTGGCGCGCACGAAGTCGTTGCGCAGCCGGCGCGCGGCGCCGTAGCAGCGCTCGACCACAGTCAGCTGCGCGTGGTTGATGCGCAACAGCGGGCGCGGATCGACGACCCGCCGGCTCCACACCTCTCTGCGCATGCGTTGCATCACCTGGTCGAGCAGCTCCTTGTCGTAGTCGGCCAGGCGCAGCGTCTGGGCGATGGTGCGCAGCAGCCGCGCGCGGGCGGGGGTCTCGGCCGGCAGGCCTCGGCCGCGAGCCCGGCGGTAGAGGCCGAGCAGCAGCTCGAGGCGGCGGCGCAGCGGCGGCTCGAGCTGCTCCCCCTCGCGCAAGAGGTGCTGGACCGCCTTGGGGATGCGCAAC
>JBFYZW010000578.1:0-2547 GCA_041309305.1 Deltaproteobacteria bacterium
GGCCGGCTCGTCGCGCTCACGGCGCTGGTGCTGCTCGGCCGTCGCCGGCGCGCGCGAGCGCCGGCTGCGCCATGAAGATCTCCGGCGCGAAGCGCCGGCCGGTCGCCGGGTCGCGCACCACGCGCTTGGTCACGTAGTCGAACAGCAGCGGGTTGACGTCGTAGAGCTGGTTGAGCGCCGCCCGCTCGCGCCCGCTGATGAACCCGGCGCGCTCGAGCGCCCGGGTGCTGACGATCGCGTTGACCGCCGG
The DNA here is from genome assembly GCA_041309305.1 of Deltaproteobacteria bacterium. Lineage (GTDB taxonomy): Bacteria > Myxococcota > XYA12-FULL-58-9 > XYA12-FULL-58-9 > XYA12-FULL-58-9 > JBFYZW01. The sequence goes on from JBFYZW010000578.1 coordinate 251, forward strand.
CAGCGGGTAATCGCTGCCGTTGACCAGCCGGTGGTGCAGATCGGTGCGGGCCAGCAAAGTCGCCAACGGCTCGGCGAGCCGGTTCCACTGCGTCACCGCCGAGAGCTCGCCGAACAGCAGCCCGTCGTAGCGCGGCTCGTCCATCAGACGGAGGAAGAGCGCGAAGTTCGACCGCGGCGGCGCGCCCGGCTGGTCGAGATCCTCGCCCTCGCCGAGGCTGGCGCAGTGGGCGACGACGACCCGCACGCCGGCGTCGAGCGGCCGGCGCAGGCGCAAGGGATTGCCGAGCCGCTGGTCCTCCTCGGCCTCGACCGCCTGCTCCTCGCCGGCGTGGGTGAGCAACCAGAGGTCGCGCGCCTTCATCACGGCGTAGAACGGATCGCAGCGCGGATCGGCCGGGTCGATGCCCATCGCGTTCGGCAGCCACTTGACGAACCGCCCACCGCGCTCGGCCCAGCGCTCGAGCTCGGCGAGCGCGTCGGGGCGGTACGGGTGCACCGACATCGCCGGCTCGAATAGCTCCGGAGATGCCGCCGCCACGGCGAAGACGTGCTCGTTCGGGACGTAGAACTCGGTCTTCGCCGGGTCGACGGTGCCGTCCGGCCGATGGTGCTGGTCGAAGGCGACGATCAACGCCCGACCGTGGCGTCCGTCGCCGCGCGTCAGCGCCACGAGCCGCTCGACGTAGGCCCGGTCGGCGTCGACGACGCCGGAGATCCCCGCGGCGCTGAGGTAGATCGAGAACTTGAAGCGTTGCACCGGGTGCGCCCAGCTCTGCATCGCCGAATTCACGTAACAGCCGGTGCCGCCGTGGCCGAGCCCGAGCAGGTGGGCGTGGTGGTCGAACAGCCGCGCCGGCGTGACGTCGGCCAGCGCCGCGTCGAGCAGCGCCCGCGCCTCGGCGTCGAGCGTCGCGGTCTCGTGCGGTTGGCGAGTGAAGGCGCCGCCCAGCCGCTGGATGACGCAGCTGCTCGTCGCCCAGAGCGGCAGCCCGACCAGCCCGATCGCCGCGATCGCCAGCCCGATCCGCCGCCCGCGCGGCAGGCGCCTGCCCGTCATCCGGCCTCCGTCGGCGCAGCATAGGGAGGGGACCGCCGCCGCGCAACCGACCACGCGGTCCGCATCATGTTGACGCCGACGCGACGGCCGGCTATCGGTCTCCCCGGCGGTCGGTCCGGCGTCCGCCGGCTCGTTGGTCCTTCTTGCTGGTAGGTGTGCGTGTTGACCGAAGTCCCTCCGCGTCGCTCTCGCCGCCGGCGCCGGCGCAAACACACCGCCGCGCCGACCGCGGCGCACCTCGGCTATCGCTTCGAGAAGATCGACGGGCATCTGGCGCTGCGGCGCGTGCTCGTCCGCGGGCACCTCGAGGCCCCGCTCGAGGGACCGCTGGCCCAGCTGTCGGCCGCCGCGGATGCGACCGACCTGATGGTCACCGACCTCGACCGGCGCGTCGACGCGCTGCTCGGCGCCTACGCCGGCGGCCCGATCCCGCCGCGGCTGGTCGCGCCGCTGCTCGACGCGCTCGCAGGCGTTGGCGACCTTGGCTACCGCGGCCGCCCGATGCGCACCGCCAAACCGACCACCGGCCTGTGCGTCCGCGTCGAGGCCTGCGGCCGCGGCGTACGGCTACGGCTCGACAAAGATCCGCTGGTCGACGAGCTGTTCGCCAACGGCGCGCTGCGCCGCGGCATCAAGCTGCGCGCCGTCGAGCCGCACCGCCTCGGCGAGCGGCGCTTCGCCGAGCTGCGCACCGGCCAGATCTTCGAAGAGCGCGACTACGGTACGCTGGTCGGCGACGTACTGCCGAAGCTGCAGCTCGAGCTGCCGGTCGTCTACGATACCGACAAGCTGCCCCGGCCGGCGCCGCTCGAGCCCCACCTCGAGGTCGCCAGCTCCCGTGACGGCGACGGCCTGACGCTGCTCGCGACCTTGACCTACGGCGATCCGCCGCGCGCCCGACTCGAGGGGGAGCGGCTGGTCCTGCTCGGCGGCGGGCCGGCGCCGGTGCGCGACCTCGAGCGCGAGCGGCCGCTCATCCAGATCAGCGACGAGCTCGGCCTGGCGCTCAACTTCAAGCGCACCTTCTACGGCACGCAGGCGATCGCCGCGGCGCGGCGACTGAACGCGGTGCGCGGGGTGTGGATCACCGGTTTGGCGCACTTCGAGTTCTACGACGCCGGGCCGATCGCCCCGCGCCTCGAGGTCAAGGACGACGGCGACTTCGAGCTCTGGTTCGCGCCGGTGGGCCTGAGCGCCGGCGCCGGTGCCGACGCCGGGCCGGGCACCCGCGCCGGCGG
>JBFYZW010000579.1:0-9076 GCA_041309305.1 Deltaproteobacteria bacterium
CGGCCCGCGCGCTCGGCGCTGAGGGTGCGGACGCGGTGCCCTGGGCGGCGGCCTGCGAGCTGTTTCACAACGCCACGCTGGTGCACGACGACGTCCAGGACGGGGACCGGACCCGGCGCGGGCAGCCGACCCTCTGGGCGCGCTACGGGGTGCCACAGGCGATCAACTGCGGTGACCTGATGTTGATCGCGCCGTTCGCGGCGGTCGGCCACGGGCCGGCCGCGCGCTGTGCGGCGCTGTGCATGACGATGGCTCGCCACGGCGCCCAGGTGGTGGCCGGGCAGGCGGCGGAGCTCCGGGTCGGCGCCGAGCAGGAGACGAGCGTCGCGGCCTACCTCGCCACCGCCACCGGCAAGACCGCCGGGCTGTTCGAGATGCCGGTTGTCGGCGCGGCGCTGCTCGCCGGCCACGGCGCCGAGCGGGCGGCGGCGTTCGGCCTGGCCTTCCGGCCGCTCGGGCTGCTCTTCCAGCTCCAGGATGACCTGCTCGACCTGTGGGGCGACAAGGGGCGCGAGGCGCCCGGGGCCGACCTGCGCGAGGGGAAGATCAGCGCGCTGGTCGTCGCGCACCTGGAGCTGCACCCCGACGATCGCGGTTGGCTGCTCGCGCTGCTCGCCCGGCCGCGCGACGAGACGCCCGCCGACGAGGTCGCGGCGGCGATCGCGCGCTTCGCCGCGGCTGGGGCGCGGGCGAAGGTCGGCGGCTGGATCGAAGAGCTCGGGCGCGAGGTGCGCGGCGCCGCGGCCTTCGTCGAGGCGCCGGAGCTGGCGCGGGTCGCCGACGAGCTGCTCACCGCCATCTGCGCGCCGATCGCCCACCTCGGGTTCGGCGCTCGCTGACCACCGGTCAGTCGCAGCCGCCCTTGCGCCGCTTCGCCGCCTCGTCGTGGACCCCCGACTCGGGTCGGGTCATCGCCAGGATCTCGGCCAGCCTCTGGCAGCCGTCGCGGCGCAGCTTGCCGCGCGGCAGGTCGGCGAGCATCGCCTGGGCACGGCTCTCGAGCTTCGCCATCCCGGCGAGCAGCTCGGCGTCGGCCGGGTTGTGGCCGAGGCCGCGGATCCACGCCTCGGCCGCGTCGCCGTAGCTACCGCGGCCGAACGCCGCGTCGCCGAGGCGGTAGAGCTCCTTGGTCAGGCGGCGGCGGACATCGTCGCGGAAGGCGCTCGGATGGGTGGGCGGCAGGATCTTGGCGTCGGCGGCCAGTGCCTCCTCCCAGGCCTTGATCGCTCGGGCCGCGTCGCCGGCCGCTGCGGCGCCGTCACCGGCGGTCTTCGCCCGCCGCAGCTCGGTGAGCGCCTGGTTGACCGCCGAGCCGCCGGAGCGATCGAGCACGGTCTGGATGCGGGCCACCGCGGTCTCGAGATCGCCGGCGGCGTAGCGCAGCACCGCGAAGCGCACGCCGTCGTCGCCGTAGAGGGCGTCGATGTTCGGGCTCGCGGCGGTGCCGGCCGGCCGCGGCGGCGCCCAGGGGGTGAAGGCCATGCGCCGCGAGCGCATCGCGTTCTCCGCCTCGTTGACCAGCGCCAACCCGGGCACCGAGTCGGGGCGGTGTTCGAGCGCGCGCACCGCCTGGCGGTGACACTCGCGCCAGTCGCTCTTCTGGCAGGCCTGGCCGGCGGCGGTGAGCGCCTCGGCGGCGATCGCCTGGCGGGCCGCGTCGCCGACCTCCCGGGCGGCGGCGGCGAAGCGCGAGTCGGGGCTCATCGCGTTCAGCCGGCCGAGCGCCTCGGCCGGCTGGCCGGAGGCGACCAGCGTGCGCGCCGCCTCGACCAGCTGCTCGTCCTGGCGGTTCTGCTCGGCGACGATCACCCCGCGGCGTGCCTCCCGGTTGATCGGATCGCGCTCGAGCACGCGCTGGAACGCCTGGCCCGCCTCGGTCCAGGCGCCGTTGGCGGTCGCGGTGCGCGCCGCCGCCAGGTCGTCCTGGACGGCCTTCTCGTACGCCTCCTCGAGCGCGCCGGCGTCGGCCAGCGGCGGGCGGCCGGGCGTGGCGGGGCGGCGCAGCGCGACGACCAGCGTGACGACGAGCAGCACGACCGACAGCGCGCCGATCAGCGCCGCGATCTGGACCGTGCGGTCGGCGCGACGCAGCCGCGCGATCAACGCGGCGAGCGGATTGAAGCCGAGGCCGCCGCCCGCCGGCCGGAGCTCGAACTCGATGTTGCCGAAGCGGACCCGGTCGGTGGCGGCGAGCTCGCGCCGGGCGACGCGGACGCCGTTGACCCAGGTGCCGTTCGACGAGTCGAGGTCCTCGACGACCACCGCGGCCGGGCTGACGTGCAGCAGCGCGTGCTGGCGAGAGACCGAGACGTCGGGGATGACGATGGCGTTGCCGTCGACCCGCCCGACCGCCAGATCGCCGGTGGGCAGGAGGAAGCTCTGCTGCGCGTACGGGCCGTTGCGGCCGATCAGCGCGAAGGTGGTGGCCGCGGCGGCCGGCTCATCCTCGAAGACGATCGCGTGGCCGCCGATCTCGAACCGGGCGCCGTGGGTGAGCTTGCGCGGCCCGCTGATCGGTCGGCCGTCCATCAGCACACCGTTGGCGCTGCCCAGGTCCTCGATCCAGTAGGCGTCGCCCTTCTGGACGACGCGCGCGTGGCGGCGGGAGATCTTGCGGTCCTTGAGCGTCACCGTCGCTGACGGATCGCGGCCGAGGACGCACTCGGGGCCGGTGAGCGCCAACCGCTGCTGACTACCTTGAGGGTCGACGATCAGGAGCTGCGGCATGGCAATCTCGGATCGTCAACCCGCGCGGCGGTCAGCGGGTGCGGAAGAGCTCCATCGGCGCGCTGATGCCGAGCCCCTTGAGCGACTCGAAGAACTTGGGCACGAAGCCGGTGGGCCGGTGCTGGCCGGCGACCCGACCCTTGGCGTCGAACCCCTCCTGCTCGAAGGCGAAGATCTCCTGCATCGAGATGATGTCCCCCTCCATGCCGGTGATCTCGGCGATGTGGGTGATCCGGCGCGTGCCGTCGGCCAGGCGCGACATCTGGACGATGACGTTGATCGCGCTCTGCACCTGGTCGCGGATCGCGCGCACCGGCAGGTCCATGCCGCTCATCAGCACCATCGTCTCGAGGCGGGCGAGCGCGTCGCGCGGCCCGTTGGCGTGCACCGTGGTCAGCGAGCCCTCGTGGCCGGTGTTCATCGCCTGCAGCATGTCGAGCGCCTCGCCGCCGCGGCACTCGCCGACGACGATGCGATCCGGGCGCATGCGCAGCGCGTTGCGCACCAGATCGCGGATGCTGATCGCGCCCTTGCCCTCGATGTTCGGCGGCCGGGCCTCGAGGCAGACGACGTGCGCCTGCTCGAGCTTCAGCTCGGCGGCGTCCTCGATGGTGATGATGCGCTCGTGCTCGGGGATGTAGCTGGACAGGACGTTGAGCATCGTCGTCTTGCCCGAGCCGGTGCCGCCGGAGATCAGGATGTTGCGCCGCGCCTTGACGCAGATCTCCAGGAACTCGGCCATCGCCGCGGTCAAGGAGCCGAAGCCGACCAGATCGTCGACCAGGAGCGGCTCGCGCGTGAACTTGCGGATGGTCAAGGTCGGCCCGCGCAGCGCCAACGGCGGGATGATCGCGTTGACGCGCGAACCGTCGCGCAGCCGCGCGTCGACCATCGGCGAGCTCTCGTCGATCCGCCGGCCGATCGGCGCGACGATGCGCTCGATCACGCCGAGCACCGCCTGGTCGCTGGAGAAGGCGCGCTCGGTCATCTCGAGCTTGCCGCTGCGCTCGACGAAGATCTGCTGCGCGCCGTTGACCATGATCTCGGTGACCGACTCGTCGTGGAGCAGATCCTCGAGCGGGCCGAGGCCGAGCGCCTCGTCGAGCACCGCCTTGTTCAGCTCCTCGGGGTCGACCGCCCGGGGCAGCTCGCCCTGGGACTGGAGCGCGCCGATGATCTCCTTGACCGCGGCGCGCGTCTGGGCGCGCAGCTCCTCGTCGCCCATCTTGTCGATGTTCAGGCGGCGCAGGTCGAGCGAGCGGAGCAGCCGCTCGTGGACGGTGCGCAGGCTCTGGGCGAACTCCTCGCCCTGGGGCGGGCGAGCCGGACGTTGGGCCCGCGGGGCGCGGGCCGGCGGCTCGGGCTCGCGGCGGGGCTTGACCGGCGCCTCGATCGCCTCGGCCGGGCGGCTCGGCGCCTCACGGCTCGGCGGCGCCGGGCGGGCCGGGCGCTTCTTCTCCTCGTTCAGCGCCGTCGGGCCGCGGAAGCGGTCGTCGCTCGAGGTCGCCGTGCCGTCGCCCTTCTGGTCGCCCCAGTCGTCGGCCCAGTCCTTGTCCAGGTCGGAGCCGACGCCCCACTCGTCGTCGGAGAGCAGGTCACCGCTCTTCGCCTCGCCCGACGGCGGGCGGGCGACTGGCGCCTCCTCCGGTGGTGGGGGAGGGGGGGCGGAGCGGCTGCGCGCCTTCTGGTTGCCGACGAACTCGACCTCGAGGGTGAAGTCGCCGACGAAGATCTTGTCGCCGGCCCGGAGGTCGTGCGGCGCGTCGATGCGCTTGCCGTTGACGTAGGTGCCGTTGGTGCTCTTCGAGTCGATGACAACGAACGAACCGCCGTTGTTGATGATGCGCGCGTGACGCTTCGAGATGTTGCTCTTGGCCAGGACGATGTCGTTGCCCTGGATCCGGCCGATGGTGACCTCGGGTTGGTCGAACTCGCGGACCGTCGGGCTGCCGCCCTTTTCCGTCACGGTCACGGTGAACATGGCGAACTCCACCACCTCTCGCTGATCAGTCAAACAAGCCGAAGCCTACGTCGGCCTCGGCCTTCTCGAAGCTGTCGCGCATGTGCTCGCTGAGCTCCTTGACCCGCCGCGACATCGGGTCGACCAACCGGGGGGTGACGAACACCGCCAGCTCGGTCTTGCGCTCCTGGAAGCGCCGGCTCTTGAACAGCTCGCCGATGATCGGGATGTGGCCGACGATCGGCACCTTGGTCACGTCCTTGGCCTCGCCCAGCTGCAAGAGGCCCGAGAGGACGATCGTCTCGCCGTCCTTGACCGTCACCTCGGTGTCGACCCGCCGGCTGGTGAAGCCGGGGACCCCCATCACCGAGACCGAGGGATCGACGTCGGAGACCTCGACCAGCACCTTGGTCTGGATCGTGCCGTCGACCTCGGCGATCGGCGTGATGTTCAAGCGGATGCCGTACTCCTTGTACTCGATGTAGACCCGGTTATCGAGCACCAGCGGGATCGGGATCTCGCCGCCGGAGAGGAACTTCGCCGCCTGGCCGCTGGCGGCGACCAGCCGCGGGCGGGCGAGGGTGCGCGAGACGCCGTCGTTGAACTGCAGCGCCAGCCCGAACGAGGCGCCGAGCCGCGCGGTGCCGGTGAAGATCTCCTCATCCGGTCGGGTTGCGCCCTTGAGCACGTTGGTGAACGTGTACTCGAGCGAGGCGTCGCCGGAGAGGTCGGTCGGCCAGCGGATGCCGATCCGGTCGAGCGAGTTCTTCGAGATCTCGACGAACTCGACGTCGAGCTCGATCATCCGCGAGGCGCCGAGGCGGAGCACGCTCTGCACGTTCTTGCCGATCGCCCGGGTGATGATCTCCGCCTTCTGCAGGTCGGCCTCGGTGTCGACCATGCCCTCGAGGAACACGGTGGATCCGACCACCGTGGCGCGCGCGTTCGGTAGGCCGGCGGCGAGCATCTGCTTGTTGATCGCCTCGGCGATCTGCGCGTGCGCCGACGGATCGAGCTTCACCAGGTTGCGCACGCCGGGGTAGAGCTGCGCCACCTCTTCGGCCTTCTCCAGATCGCCGAGGGTCAGGACGTTGCCCTCGAGGACGATGCCGTCGCGGACCTGACGCACCTTGATCCCCTCGATGCGTCCGACCGCCTTGTCGACCTCGGCCTTCAGCTGGCGCGGATCGAGGCTGGTGACCCGGACCACGTAGCTCGAGATCTTGGCGCCCCGCCAGATGGTCAGCTCGGTGCTGCCGTCGCCGAGGGCGGTGACCAGCACCTGGCCGGCGGCGATCACCTTGACGTCGGCAACGCTCGGGTTCGCCACCGCGATGCGCGTCACACCGGGCGCCGAAATGACCTTCTGCTGGCCGACGACGAGCGAGAGGGTCTCGGCGTCGGTCGCGGCGATCGTGACGAGCGTGGTCAGACACACGACGCTACTGAGGACCATGCGTGTCACGCGGAGTTGCTCCCTGAAGCCGGGCAGTTAGCTGCCGGACACCTCCGGCAACCATGCCAACGTCCTCTTTGGATTGCAAGGACCGTCATCGCGCCGTCGCTCATCCGTGCGTCTCCCCTTCGGCCTCGAACTGGCTCGCCAGCTCTCGGAAGGTGACCGCGCCGGCCACTCTCAGGCGCTCGCGGTCGACCTCGTCGAGCACGCGATCGAAGTAGGCGCGGGCCTCATCGGCGATCAGGCTCGGCTCCGCGCCGCCGCCGCGGCGGATCTGCTCGAGGATGGTGTGGACGGTGATCGTCCCGAGATCCCGGCCGGGGACCAGGCCGCCGTCAGGCTCGGTGGCGCGCAGCAGGCCGCCGGCGGCCAGCCGTTCGGTCAGGTGGGTGAGCAGCCGCTGCGGCATGCCCAGCCGGGCGACCAGGCTGTCGGTGCCCACGGGCGGCCGGCCGAGCTGGAAGTCGCGCGCGATCTCCAAAAACAGCCGGCAGGCGGCCCGCTCGACGAAGGCATGGCTCGGGTCGGCGGTCTGGTCCTCGCGCCGGTAGGTGGCCGCGTGCTGGAAGGCGAAGGTGAGCTGGGCGCCGAAGAGGACCAGCAGCCACGAGGCGTAGAGCCAGAGGACGAACAGCGGGATGACCGCCAGCGAGCCGTAGATCACCTGCTGGGTCACCGCGTTCTTGGCGTACCAGGCGTAGCCGAACTTGCCCAGGTTCCAGACCGATCCGGCCAGGATCGCGGCGCCGACCGCCGGCCAGAAGCGGACGCGGGTGTTCGGGACCACCAGGTACATCACGGTGAAGGCGACCCAGGTGACGACGATCGGCGCGGCGGCGACCAGAAGGCCCCACAACCCGCCGAGGCCGCCGACGGCGCTGGCGAAGCGGCTGGACTGCAGGCCGGCGGTCAGGCCGAACGAGGCGGCGAGCAACAGCGGGCCGAAGGTCAGCACGGCCCAGTAGGTGAGCATGCGGCGCACGAACGGCCGCTGGGTCGTGATGCCGAACACGGCGTTGATCGACGTCTCGATGTGGCTGAGCAGGGTCAGCACTGACCAGATGAGGATGAGCACCGAGACGACGCCGATCTGGCCGGCGTCGACCTTGCCGACGAACTCCTTGACGTAGAGCACCAGCGTGGCGAGCTGCTCCGGTGAGCCGGAGACGTTGGCCAGGATCAGCTCGGTCGCCTTGTCGGCGAGGCCGGCGGTGGTGCCGAAGCCCTTGAAGATGGCCAGCACGACGGCGAGGAAGGGGACCACCGACAGCAGCGTCGCGTAGGTCAGCGCCTCGGCGTGCAGCTGCACCCGCTCGACCACCTCGAGGCGCGCGACCATGAAGAAGACGCGCACGTTGCGGGCCAGGATGCGGCGCGAGCGGCGCGTGTCGTGCAACGCCTCGGGATCGAGGAGCTTGCGCGCCGCCTGCCAGAGGCCGCGCAGCCGTTCGCGCGTGGTCGCGCGCGCGGGCCTATGGCCCTGTCCGTGTGCAGTCATCGCCCGGCGCGCGCACGCCGAGGTCGAGTATAGTCACGAACCGGGCTGGGCCCCAAGAATCCGGCGGCGCGGCCGCTCCCCCGCGATGTCAGAACGGCACGTCGTCGTCGGTCATTGGCGGCGGGCCGTAGTCGAACCCGTCGTCGCCCTTGGCGCTGCCGCCGGTCGCCTCGCTCGCCGGCGGAGCCTTGCGGGCGGGGGCGTCGCCCTCGCCGCGGCCGCCGAGGAACGTCACCTGCTGGGCCTGGATCTCGGTGGTGTAGCGCTTGTTGCCGTCCCGGTCGTCCCACTGACGGGTCTGCAGGCGTCCTTCGACGTAGACCTGCCGGCCCTTGGACAGGTACTCGCCGCACAGCTCGGCGAGCTTGGACCAGACGACGATCCGGTGCCACTCGGTGCGCTCTTGCTTCTGGCCTTGCTTGTCGGTCCAGTTTTCGCTGGTCGCGATGCGGAAGTTGGCCACCGGCGTGCCGCTCGGCGTGTAGCGGACCTCGGGGTCGGCGCCGAGCCGGCCGATGAGGATGACCTTGTTGACGCTGCCACTGGCCATGGGTTGCCTCCGGGCTCTTGGGTCGTGGCTCGTTTATCGCCCGACCCACCGACAGTTCCGCCGCCTGCGTAGCACGCGGGCGCGGCGAGCGAAAGCCCTCCGGCCAGGAATTTGGCCCAGATCCTCCTTCCCCTTATCCTGACCCTCGGTACCTTCGCCCAGGAGCAACGACGATGGCCACCGAGCGTGAAGAGCAGTTCGAGACGATGGGCAACATTCCAATCCCGGTCGACAAGGGGCCCGACGCCCTTGGCGGCGAGGCGGCTGTGATCGAGGGCCCGTCGTCGGTGATGGCCGCGAGCCTCGGCGCCGCGCCCCCGGAGCGGGTGCGGTTCACCGCGCCGGCGGCGCTGAAACCGGAGGCCGGCGAGCTGTGTGACGGCGCGGTCGTCAACCTGTCGCTGCGCGGCGTCGCGGTGATCGCGCCATGGCAGGGCTCGACCCACGACCGCGTCTGGCTGCAGTTCAGGCTCGGCCTGGCCGAGGACCCTGTCGATCTGCTCTGCGAGGTCATCTGGTGCGCGCCGCGGGCGGAGGGGGACTTCCTGCTCGGCATGCGCTTCGCCGGCTTGACGCAGGAGGAGGCGGACCGGATCCAGGCCGTGGTCACCGAGCGCGCCGAGGGGCGCGCGGGCGAGTGGCCGCTCCCGGTCCTCCCCGAGGCCCCCGGTGGCCAGGCCAAGGCGACGCCCCCCTGGTTGACCGCCGCCGCCGGGATGGCGGCGGGGATCGGCCTGGCGCTGGCGTTGTCGGCCATCCCGACCCGCGGCAGCCCGCCAGGCGCGATGTTGCCGCCGCGCTCGAGCGACGCGAGCGGAGCGATCGAGCTCGCGGCGCTGCCGCCGGCGAAGCCGCCGGAGGTCACGGCGGTCGCGCCGGCGG
>JBFYZW010000580.1:0-4383 GCA_041309305.1 Deltaproteobacteria bacterium
GCGCCGGCGCCCGGCGCCTGGCGCGGACGCGGGACGGTGCTGGTCGCCGACGACGAACAGGCGGTGCGCCTGGTGGCGGCGCAGATGCTGCAGCGGCTGGGGTTCGCCGTGCTCGTCGCCGCCGACGGCGACGCCGCGCTGGAGACCTTCCGGACTCACCACGCGGCGGTCGACTGCGTGCTCCTCGATCTGACCATGCCCGGCCTCGACAGCCGCGCGGTGGTCGACGGGATGCGCGCGCTCGTCCCCGAGGTGAAGGTCGTGCTGGCCAGCGGCTACGCCGAGCAGGATGCGACGACCGGCTTCGCCGGCGTGACGCTCTCGGGCTTTTTGGCCAAGCCGTTCGACGCGGCGCAGCTCGAGGCGGTGATGCGGGTCGCGATGCCCTGAGCGCGCGCGGCGCCTTTTGCCGGGCGGGCGGTTCTGCTACTCACGAGGGGTGAGCGACAACGGCACAACCGCCGGTGGGGCGCCGCTGCTCGGCGTGGGCGGCCTGCTCGAGCGCGGCGTCGATCTCGACACCATCCTGGCCGCGATCGTCGACGACGTCGTCGCCCGGCTCGGCGCCGATCGCGGGACGCTCTACCTGGTCGACCGGGACCGCGGTGAGATCTTCTCGAAGGCGGCGCACCTCCCCGAGCTGCGCGAGATCCGCCTGGCGATCGGCAAGGGCGTCGCCGGCGCGGTGGCCGAGAGCGGCAAGCTGGTCAACCTCCCCGACTCGTACGCCGACCGCCGCTTCGAGCGCAGCGTCGACGCCAGCACCGGCTACGTCACCGACTCGATGCTGGTCGCGCCGATCCGCGACGCGGCGGCGGAGATCATCGGCGTCTTGCAGGTGCTGAACAAAAAAGTCGGCGCCTTCGACGCCGCCGACGAAGCGGTGATCCAGACCCTGGCGGCGCAAGCGGGCCAGGTGCTCGAGCGGACCAGCCTCTACTCGGAGCTCCGGCCCCGGGCCAAGAGCGGCGCGCCCCGGCGGGTGGACTACCGCTACAACCGGATCATCGGGGTCAGCGCCGCGATGCAGGCGGTCTACCAGCTCATCGACAAGGCGGCGGCGACCAGCGCGACGGTGCTGCTGCAGGGCGAGAGCGGCACCGGCAAGGGCCTGATCGCCCGGGCGATCCACGTCAACTCCGAGCGCCGCGACCGGCCGTTCGTCAAGGTCGACTGTGCCTCATTGCCGCCGTCGTTGATCGAGAACGAGCTGTTCGGGCACGAGCGCGGCGCGTTCACCGGCGCCGACCGAGCGGCGCCGGGGAAGATCGAGCAGGGCGACGGCGGCACGGTCTTTGTCGACGAGATTGGCGAGCTGCCGCTGGCGTTGCAGGGCAAGCTCTTGCGCGTCGTTCAGGAGCGCGAGTTCGAGCGGGTCGGCGGCACGCGCATGGTGCGGGTCGACTTCCGGCTGATCGCCGCGACCCACCGCGATCTCGAGGCGATGGTCGCCGCGGGCACCTTCCGCGCCGATCTCTACTACCGCATCCGGGTGGTGCCGATCCTGCTGCCCGCCCTGCGCGAGCGCGGCCCCGAGGACATCACCCGGCTGGCCGAGCACTTCCTCGACGTGTTCAGCAAGAAGCACCACCGCCAGGTCGACGGCTTCACCGCCGAGGCGATGAGCGCGCTGCAGGCGCACAGCTGGCCGGGCAACATCCGCGAGCTGGAGAACTGCATCGAGAGCGCGGTGGTGCTCACCGACGACGCGCAGATCAGCAAGCGCCACCTGTCGCTTCCCCGGGGGGAGTCGACCAACCCGCGGATCGTCCGCGGCCCAGGCGACCTCTCGTTGACGCTCTCCGACGTCGAGCGCGAGTACATTCTCGCGGTGCTGGCCGACTGCCAGGGGAATCAGAGCGAGGCGGCGCGGCGGCTGGGCATCGGCCGCAACACCCTGGCGCGCAAGCTCAAGGAGTACGGCGTCACCGGCTGACCGGGCTCAATGGACCACCGGCATCAAGGTCACCTCGATGCGTCGGTTGCGCTTGCGCCCGGACTTGGTGTTGTTGCTGGCGATCGGTTGGTACTCGGACCGACCGACGATCGCCAGCCGCTCGCCCGGGACCTTGATCTCCTCCTGCAAGAAGCGCACGACGTTGGTCGCGCGCTGCGAGGAGAGCTCCCAGTTGGTCGGAAAGCGCTCGCGCAGCTTCTCGGAGATCTTGACGTTGTCGGTGTGGCCGGTCACCTGGATCAACTTGTCCGGCACCTTGAGCAAGGTCTCGCCGACCTGGCGCAGGACCTCCTTGCCCTGATCGTTCACCTCGGCCTCGCCCTGGGGGAAGAGGATCTTGTCGACCAGATCGACGACCAGCTGGCCGCGCGCCTGGCTGATCGCCACGTCGCCGGCGCGGATCTCCTTCTCGAGCCTTTGCGCCAGCTCCTCCTGGGTCTTCTGCATCGCGTTGACCTCTTGCTCGCGCGCCGCGACCTTCGCGTTCAGCTCGGCCTGGGAGCTCTCGAGCACGGCGATCTGCTGCTGCAGGATGGCGACGTTCTGCCGGGTGGCCTCCAGCTCCTGGAGCGTCGTGCGCAGCTGCTCGCCGAGCGGCAGGTACCAGCGCACGACGAAGCCGGCCGCCAGCGCTAACACCAGGACGAGCAGCAACCACGGGACCAGCCCGCCGCTCCGCCCGCGCGGCGCCGGGCGGTCGACCGCCGCCGCCGCCGAGACGTCGCCGAGCTCGAAGTGCGAGGGCTCGGGGGCGAAGGCGGGCTGGCTGTGGGCGCTGTCGCGCCGCTCGCGCGGCCGGGTCCGCTCTGCGCCCCCCTCGCCGCTCGGCTCGGCCGTCGTGGGCTCGGCACCGTCTTGCGATGGGTCGTTGCTCATGACCTTCCCCCGCGGCCGGCGCTCGCCGCCGGCCAACCGGACTTCCCTCGACGGTAGAGGAGGTTAGCGCGGTCGTCAACTTCCTCGGGCCTTGCGTCGTCGTCCCGGGCGGGCGATAGCTGGGCCCGATGGCGCGACCCGAGCGGCAGCCCCTCGTCGAGCTCGAGGCCCGGTTGACCGGCCCGGCGCGCCGCCAGCTGCGCCGTTTGACCGACCCGGCGGCGATCCAGCGCTTCCTCGACGCCATCCCCTACCGCTCCGGGGAGGCCTACCTGTCGCCGCGGCGGACGCTGCTCGATCGCCAGGCCAACTGCTTCGACGGCGCGCTGCTCGCCGCGACCGCGCTGCGCCGGCTCGGCTGGCCGCCGTTGGTGCTGCAGCTGTTCGCCGAGCGCGACGACGACCACATCATCGCGGTCTACCGCCGCGACGGTCGCTACGGCGCGCTGGCCAAGTCCAACTTCGTCTCGCTGCGCGGCCGGGAGGCCGTCTACCGCAGCCTGCGCGAGCTGGCTCTCTCCTACTTCGAGGGCTACTTCAACATGCTGCGCGAGAAGGCGCTGCGCGCCTACTCGCTGCCGCTCGACCTCCGCCGCTTCGACCGGCTCGGTTGGATGTGGTCGGACAGCGCCGGCGAGACCATCGTCGCCCGGCTCGACCACCGGCGCCGCTATCCGTTGATCACGCCGCGAATGGCGGCGCGGCTGTCGCTGCTCGACGAGCGCTCGTTTCGCGGCCTGACTCTCGGCGTCAACCCGGCCGGCGTCTACCAGCCTCCCGGCGTCACTCGCGCCGGTCGCGGCCGGCGCTGAGCGGCCGCGGCTCCGACCGACCCGGCGGGAGCGTTGACTCGGCGGCGTGGATCGCCTACCGATGACGCTGGAGGATTCGCATGGTCCGGCGCGTCGTGGCGATTGGTCTGCTCGTCGGCTCGGGCGCGGTGAGCCTCTCCTGCGGCGATGGGCCCTGCCCGGCCGGTTACGTCGAGAAGGACGAGCACTGCGTCCCGGAGGCGATCGCCGACCAGTGTCACCTGACCGGTGACAGCGGGGTCGGCGAGGCCTGCGCCGTGACCGAGGACTGCCACGGCTGCTTCGTCGTCTGCCTCGAGCAGCTCTGCGTCGTGCAGCGCGACGGCGGCGTCGCCTGCGAGCGGGACCTGGAGTGCAAGTCCGGTCGCTGTGAAGCTGGGCTCTGCCTCTCGCCCTGAGCCTCACGCCGCGTCGCGTGCGTCCGCCACCACTGCCCACCCGAGGCCGCCGAGCAGCCAGAGCGCGAGGCCGGCGAGTGTCCAGCCGAGCGCGTCGCCGGGGGGCCAGGCGCCGCGCAGCGCCGCGTCGATGAGCCCGGCGGCCTGAGCGAGCGGGTTCGCAAAGGCCCAGGCGGTGACCCCGGCGCCGTCGCCGAGCGGCGCCAGCACGCCGCTGCCGAGCCAGAGGACCAAGAGGCCGCCGACCGCCGCGAGCCAGTAGGTCCGCGGGCGCCGGCAGGTGGTCGCCAATGCGCCGGTCAGCGCGGCGAGGGGCAGGGCGCCGGCGCCGACTGCGGCG
>JBFYZW010000581.1:0-3010 GCA_041309305.1 Deltaproteobacteria bacterium
CGACCGTGGGCTCGTCACGCTCGTCGGCCAGGGCCATCTCGTCACCTCTCACCCGCGGGCGGGCGGATGAGCCTACCACAGCCCCGGGGGGCGAGAGAAAGGCGCGGCCGCGCGCCGGGCGCGGCTCCCGAGCATCGGGCGTACCGCGAATGGCAGTGACCACACCCGCGCGCGCCCCTTGCCGTCGCCCGTGCGCCCGCGTAAGGGTTGAGGGCAACGAGGAGTCGCTCGCATGTGGCGCATCGCACCGCTCACCGTCATCGTCGCTCTGTCGCTCGCCTGCGGCGACGACCCCCAGCTCCCCCCGGCGGCCGGACCGTGGCGGCCGGGCGTCGTCGCCTTCCGTGACGCGACCGCCACCTGGGGGCTCGAGGCGATCGGCGCGCTCGGCATTCGGCTCAGCGCCGTCGACGTCGACGGCGACGGCTGGTGTGACCTGGTCACCCGACGGGCCGGCAACGGCCTGGACGATTTCGCCGGCACGACGCGGCACAAGTGGCTGCTGATCAACCAGCAGGGCGAGACGTTCACCGATCGCACCGAGGCCTCCGGCCTGTTCGCGCTGCGCGGCGCTGCCACGGCCCGCCGCGGCCGACCGGGTCAGATCGTCGCCTTCGCCGACGTCGACAACGACGGCGACCTGGACGCGTTCACCGGCCTGTCGACCGCCAACCCGGCGGCGGTCGAGGGGGAGACCTCGGAGCTGATGCTCAACCAGGGGGGCGGCACCTTCACCTTCGCGGCCGCCGACAACCCGCTGCGCCGCGTCGGTGAGGTCGACGAGCCGGCGGCGGCGGTGTTCACCGACGTCGATCTCGACGGCCGCGTCGACCTGTTCGTGCCGCAGCACAACGCCACCCTGCCGAGCGGCGCGGTGACCTTCATGCAGGATCGCCTCTGGCGCGGCGGCGGCAACGGCCGCTTCGACGACCTCACCACCGCCGCCGGCCTGCGCACCGACGACTGGATCAGCATCACGACGATCAACGACGGCCGGGCGCACACGCGCGCCTGGGGCGGCGTCGCCTGCGATCTGAACGGCGACGGCCTGCCGGAGCTGCTGGTCGCCTCCTACGGCCGCTCGCCCAACCACCTCTGGCAGGCGAACGGCGGCCCCGGCCAACCATCCTACCTCAACCGCTCGGTCGCCTCGGGTTACGCCTACGACGACGATCTGACCTGGCAGGACAACCAGTTCGCTCTCTGCTACTGCCGCAGCAACCCGTCGGCCGAGGGCTGCGCCGGCCTGCCGGCGCCGTCGATGGGCTGCAGCATGCAGAACTGGGACCACGCCTCCGACCGGGAGCCATTCCGCCTGGGCGGCAACTCGGCCTCGACCACCTGCGCCGACCTCGACAACGACGGCGACCTGGACCTGGTCACCGGGGAGATCAAGCACTGGTGGGCCGGTAGCGGCGCCGACGGCAGCGAGATCCTGGTCAACAGCGGCGCCGCCGACGTCCGCTTCACCCGCCCGGGGGACGCAGCCACCGGCCTGATGATCGCCCACGACAGCGGCGACTGGGACGAAGGGCACATGACCCAGGCGGTGTTCGACTTCGACAACGACGGCTGGCCGGACCTGTTCCAGGGCGCCTCCGACTACCCGAGCAACCACGGGCGGCTCTACCAGCAGGCCGCGCCGCTCGCCTTCGTCGAGGTGCCGCTGGCCGACGGCATCGATCACCACCGCACCCACGGCATCGCCGTCGCCGACTTCGATCGCGATGGTGACCTCGACGTCGCGGTCGGCCACTCGCGGGCCCGCTGCGACGCCAACAGTCCCGACGACTGCTACGCGACCGAACAGGTCAGGCTGTTCGAGAACCTGTACGGCAACCGCAACCGCTGGCTCCAGCTCGCGCTCATTGGCGGCCCGAACAGCAACCGCGCAGCGATCGGCGCGCGGGTCACCGTCACCGCCGGCGGCCGCTCACAGACCCAGGAGGTCGGCGGCGGCTTCGGCCACTACGGCGCGCAGCACGACCTGGTGCTCCACTTCGGCCTCGCGGATGCGGACGAGGCCGAGGTCACGGTGCGCTGGCCGAACGGCTTCCTGCTCAGCGAGCGCTTCACGCTCACCGCCAACCAGCGCTATCGCGTCGAGCAAGGTGGGAAGCCGCGGCGCGTTCCCCGCTGATCCTACGGTGCGACCTCGATCGCGCCGGCGTCGTTGCGTTGCTCGCGCACGACGGTGACCTCGGTGACGCCGCTGTACGAGACGCCACCCGCATCGTCGAACGAGACCGAGAGCGTGTAGGCGCCGTCGACCAGCGTCCCGGAGAAACTGCCGTCGACGATCGGCAGCCGACGGACCGCCGGCGCGTCGACGCGCGGGTTGTCGGCGGTGGCGAGCACGACAGTCCCGGACGGGATCGGCACCGCGGCGCCGACGACCGTCACCGTGCCGACGACGCCGCCGGCCGGGAAGACCGGCACGACCAGCTGCAGCTCCTGGCCGGCCGTGAGATCGACCACCCGCTCGCCGAGGTAGCTCGGGATGCGCGCCACGGGGCCGCCGAAGGTCGCCTCGACCTCGAAGCGCCGCCGCGGACCGGCGCGCACGATCAGCTCGGCGGTGTCGTTGGTCGACAGGAGGACGGCGCTGCCGAGCTCCTGGTCGTCCTCGTCGAGCACCCGCACCGAGATCTCCTCGACCGTCTGGCCGCTCTGCTGCCACAGCGGCGCGAGATCCAGGACGACCCGGGCCTCCTCACCGGTCCCACAGGCCCCCGCCCACAGGAGCGCGGCGGCCGCGACGACGCGGCGGCTCATGGCCGCACCTCGACCGAGACGAACACCCTCGCCTGGGTCGACGGGTCGAAGTAATTGAGACCCGGGGTCTGATCGCGGCTCTCACCGGCGTTGGTGCCCATCTCGGTGTCCTCGAAGGTCGCGGCGCCGGTGCCCGGCTCGTCGCGATCGGCGGCTTGGCCATCGCGCAGATCGACCGGCCCGCTGTCGCTGGTCGCCTCGCCCCGCTTGCGCAGCGCCTGCAACCGCTTCGCCG
>JBFYZW010000582.1:0-5158 GCA_041309305.1 Deltaproteobacteria bacterium
GGCGAGGCGGCCCCGTCCGCCGTCGAGGTGGTCGACGCCAGCCCGGCCGGGCCATGCCCGCCGGCGCCGATCGCCGAGCAGCCCGAGCCGGGGGACCGCGGCGACCAGCAGGTCGCGGCAACGGGACCGGCGCGCTTCGACATCACGCTCGACGGTTATCTGCGGGTCGAGGCGGCCACCTTCGTGCCGGATCGCTTCTTCGGCGTGCTGATGCCGGCGAGCACCAAGCGCGACTCCGATCCGCAGGTCGGCCGCAGCGACGGCTTTGGCTTGGCCGACGCGCGGTTGAACCTGCGCGCCGTCTACCAGCGGAACCTCTACCTGCGCCTCGGCTTCGACGGGGCGTTGGCCGCCTACAGCGACGCGAACGACCCGATCGGCGTGCTCAACACCGGGCTGAAGGACGCCTACCTGCGCTACACCTTCCGGCGCGAGCTGCAGCTGTTCGTCGGCCGGTTCAAGCCACCGTTCGACGTCGAGGAGCTGACGCCGACCGAGGAGCAGTTCTTCGTCCACCGGTCGCTCGAGTCGCGCGGCGTGCGTCGGCACGAGGGGCCGCACGCCGACCTGTTCGGGCAGAACGACACGACCGGCTTCGCCCCCGGGCGGCAGATCGGCGTGATGATCGGCAGCGACAACCTGGTGACGCTCGGCGGCAGTCAGCTCGGCTACGCGCTGGCGGTGACCAACGGCAACTCCGGCGACGCGGCGCTCAATGACAACGACCTGCCGGCCGTCTGGTTGCGCCTGTTCAACCGCTTCGGCGCGCGCGGCGAGCGACGCAGCGACGAGGAGGGGCCGGCGACCTACGAGCTGAACGGCGGTGGCGTAGTCGGCCTGTCGGCCTTCTACAACCAGCTGACCACCGGCCTGGCCCCGGCGCGCTACCGCGACCGGGTCGTCGGTGCCGGGCTCGACGCCGCCTACCAGCTGTGGGCGTTCCGGCTGCAGGGGCAGCTGCTCGCCGCGATGCTCGATCCCGAGAGCCGCGCCGACGTGCCGACCGTCTACTCGCTCGGCGGTCACGTCCAGCTGGCGGTCGAGGTGCCGGGCACCGGTCTCTTCCCCGCCTACCGCTTCGCCTACCTCGATCCGCGCGCGGTGACCGACGACGCGTTCACCGAGCTGAGCCCGGACGTCGACCGGGTGATGCACCACACGGTCGGCCTCAACTACCGGATGAGCCAGCTGCCGCTGGTCTTCAACCTCGAGTACACCCGCAGCCTGGAGCAGGGTGGGCGGGCGATGCCGAACGACCGGGTCGAGGCGGCGATGCAGGTGACCTTCCAATGAGGGGCCGGATCGTTCTCGTCGCCGCGCTCGCCCTCGCCGGCTGCGAGGCGGCCGACAGCGGCGCCTACGCGCGCCGGGTCGCCAGCGCCGCCGACTTCATCGGCGGTCCGAAGGGCATGGCGGCGGTCGGCGACTGGCTGATCGGCAACGAGCGGATCAAGATCATCGTTCAGGACCAGGGCTGGTCGCGCGGCTTCGGCATCTTCGGTGGCGGCGTCATCGACGCCGATCTGGTCCGTCCCGGCGGGACCGGCACGACCCCCGGCGGCAGTGGCAAGGAGAACTTCGGCGAGTTCTTCCCGGCCCTGTTCCTGCAGGCCTTCGACGTCGAGCCGCAGACGCTCATCGACCGGGAGACGCGCGAGACCTACGACGCGCCGGCGATCGAGGTGATCGCCGATGGCCGTGACGGCGGGCCGGCGATCCTGCGCACCCGGGCGTCGGGGGGGGACTTCGTCACGCTGGTCAAGGATCTGCTCGGCGCCGCGGTGCCGCAGCGCGGGCTGCGCTTCGAGACCGACTACGTCATGCGCCCGGGGGCGCGCCACGTCGAGATCGTCGGCCGGCTGACCAACGTCTCCGGGCAGGTGATCAGCCTGCCCGACCCGGGGATCATCGAGCTGCTCAACCAGTTCGGCATCTCCGGCCTGCAGATCCCGCTCGGCGACGTCGCGCTGTTCGGCGCCGGCAACGCGGTCTTCGCGCCCGGGGCGGTGCAGCGCTGGGAGCGCGGGCAACCGGTGGCCGGGGCGGCGCCGAAGCCGTCTGGCTTCGACCTGCGCTTCTCGGTCGAGGCCAACTACACCATCCCGCGCGCGCTGCCGGCCCTGCCCGGCCTGGTGGTCGACTTCCTCGCCACCGCCAGCGACGACGTCTCCTACGGCTTCGCCGCCGCCGACAGCGAGCGCAACTACGTCTGGCTGAACCGGGCCGAGTACGAGAAGGACAACCAGCTGACGGTGAGCAAGCACGCGCTGCTCGTCCCGTTCCTGATCGACGCCTTCACCGGCGCCTACTACGAGGTGCCGCCCGAGCAGCTGATGCCGTTCGGCACCGACGGCGACACGTTCGAGTACAAACGCTACCTGATCGTCGGCACCGGCGACGTGGCGTCGATCCGCGACGAGCTGTATCGCATCCGCGGTGTCGGCACGGCCAGGCTCGGCGGCCGGGTGGTCGACCAGCGCAGCGGCCGGCCGGTGCGCGACGCCTGGGTGCACATCCTCGACGCCGAGGGCCGGCCCTACTCGCAGGCGGCGCTGAACGAGGACGGGCGGTTCGTCTGTCGCATCGAGCCGGGCACCTACTACTATGTCGTCACCGCGTCGGGGCGGTATCCGTATCCGGCGGCCGGCAAGGTCGAGGCGACGCGCTTCGACACCTGGAGCTGCGCGCAGCCGGTCGACCGCCTCGCCGATTGCGACGCGCCTCGGCCGCGCGACCGCGAGCTGTTCATCGAGCTGCCGGCGCCGGCGGCGATCGCGGTCAAGGTGCGCGACAGCGCCGGTCGGGCGCTGCCGGCCAAGGTGACCCTGGTCGCGCAGTACGAGGAGGAGGACGCCGGGCGTAACCCGCGCGACTTCCTCTTCCATCTCTGGCTCAAGGAGGATTGGCGGGCCACCGATCTGACCTGGCGAGAGGCAGCGCCAGAGCGGCGCTTCGTCGAGCAGGTGCTGGTCGCCGGCAACGGGTTGGCCGAGGGGTTGGTGCGGCCGAGCTGCAACCAGGGCGTCTGCCGACCGTACGACGTCTACGTCTCGCGTGGGCCGGAGTACAGCGTCGAGGTGCGGCGCGGGCTACGCCTCGAGCCGGGGGAGCGACGCGAGCTCGAGGTGACGCTCGCGCGCGTCGTCGACACGCGCGACTGGTTGAGCACCGACTTGCATCTTCACTCGGTCTCGTCGGTCGACTCGTTCATGTTCCTCGACGACCGCGTCCGCGCCGCGGCGGCCGAGGGGCTCGAGATGCCGGTGGCCACCGACCACAACGCGCTGACCGACTACGCGCCGACCATCGCGGCGTTGGGCCTGGGGGACTGGCTGCAGAGCGTGGTCGGCGTCGAGCTGACGACGATGGAGATGGGCCACTTCAACGCCTACCCGCTGCGCTACGACGTCGGCGCCACGTCGCATTTCCCGTTCGTCGCCGAGTGCAACCCCGGCCGGGGCGAGAAGGTGAACCGCACCTCGTTCGACTGGGTCGAGTGCAAACCGCAGCAGCTGTTCGACAACGTGCGCGCCCTCGGTCGCTACGGGCCGGAGGAGACGATCGTCCAGGTCAACCATCCACGCGACACGATCCTCGGCTACTTCGGTCAGTTCTTCATGAACCCCTACACCGGGGCGGCGGAGCTGCCCGACGGCGCCAACTACCCGCAGGCGGCCTTCTTCATCTACCCGCACGATCGCGTGCCCGGGCAGTTCGCGCCCGAGTCCTTCTCGTACGACTTCGACGCGGTCGAGGTGTTCAACGGTAAGCGGCAGGATCTGCTCCACGCCTTCCGTTTGTCGCCCGAGATCACACCCGAGGCGCTGGCGCCGCTGCGTGACATCTGCGCCGGCGGCCACCCGCTGAACGCGCCCGGGGAGGTGCGCCTGCGCCAGGGTGGACACCCGGCCTACCCGGGGGCGGTCGACGATTGGTTCCGCCTGCTCAACGCCGGCTACGCGCCGGTGGCGGTGGCCAACTCCGACAGCCATGATCTGGCGGCCGAGGTCGGCAACCCGCGCACCTACGTCTATGTCGAGCCGTTCACCGACGGCACGTCGCGCGATCGGACTCCGGCGGCGGTGAGCGACCTGGATCTGGTGCGCGCGCTGCGTAGCCGGCGAGCGGTGGCGACCAACGGGCCGATCCTCGACCTGGCGGTGGTCACCGCCAGCGCCGACGACCCGGAGCGCTCCTTGAGCTGGCCGATCGGCGCCGTGGTCCTGTACGGCAGCTCGAACGTCGGCCGGGCGGTCGAGGTGCAGATCACGCTCAAGAGCGCCCCGTGGATCCGGGTCGACGAGCTGGTGGTCTGGGCCAACGGCGAGGTGCTCGAGCGCCTCGCGGTGCCCGCGGAGGAGCGACCGGACGGTACCGCGGTCGACGACCTGAACGTCTTCCGCCGCACCTACACCTTCGATCGCGACGTGTGGCTCGCGGTCGAGGCCAAGGGGCGCGAGAGCATGTTCCCGATCTACACGCCCAAGGAGGAGCCGCCGACCAACATTGGCGACGCGCTGGGCGGTATCACCGCCGGGCTGGGGCTCGAGGGCACCTTCGGGGCCGGGGATGGCGTGGTCGCGCCCGACTACGTGCAGAAGGTCTTCCCCTACGCGCTGACCAACCCGATCTGGCTGGACATCGATGGCGACGGTCGCTGGCAGCCGCCGGGGAACACGCCCGGGCCGGGTCCGGCGCCGACCCCGCAGCCGGGGGAGTGCCCGGAGAGCGGCGAGCTGCGCCGGCCGGCGGAGGTGGCCAAGCGCGGCCTCATCGACTTCGACCACGGGCCGCGCCACTACGGGCGCACCGACATCCGGCGGATCTTCCACGGCCGGGCGAGTGATTGAGGAGCGGCGCGTGAGAGCGATCCAGGTCGCGCTGGGCCTTGTGCCCCTGTTGCTCGCCGGCGACGGCGCGGCGCACGCCCCGGTCAACGACCGGGAGCTGGTGGTGCAGGTCGATGATCAGGGGTGGGTCAGCGTCTGGCGCAGCGTCACGCGCGGCGCGCAAGCTGCGGCGCTGGTGTTGGCCTGGGACCTCGACCGGGACGGCACGCTCGGCGAGGCGGAGCGGGTCGGCGCGGCGGCGGCGGTGCTCGGTCGCCTGGCCGGCAGCGTCGAGCTCCGCTATGACGGCGCGCCGCTCCGGCCGGCGC
>JBFYZW010000583.1:0-6338 GCA_041309305.1 Deltaproteobacteria bacterium
GGCTCAACGTGCTGGCCAAGACCGATTGGATCCCCTTCGACGTCTTCGTCGCCCAGCCCGGGCTGCCGCTCGCCCTGGTTGAGGCGGTGCGCAGCGCGCTGCTCGGGTTGAGCGTCCGCACCCCCGAGGGGCGGCGCGTGCTCACCGGTACGACGACGACCAGCGGCTTCGTCCCGGTCGACGATACGGCCTACGACGGCGTGCGGCGGGTCGCGGAGCTGTTGCGGCGCGAGCCGTGACTCAGGTGGCCCAGCCGCCGGCCTCGAGCACCTCGACCAGCCGGGCGCGCGACTCGGCGGCCATCGGGCAGAGCGGCAGGCGATAGGTCTCCTGGATGCGGCCCTGGATCGCCATGGCCGCCTTCACCGGGATCGGGTTCGACTCGAGGAAGAGCGCGGCGAACAGCGGGCGGAGCTGGTCGTGCACGCGCCGCGCCTCGTCGACCCGGCCGGCGCGGGCCGCGTCGATCATCTCGACCATCGGCGCGGCGGCGACGTTCGAGGCGACGCTGATCACGCCGTCGCCGCCGAGCAGCGTGAAGGCGCAAGCGGTGCCGTCGTCGCCAGAGAGGAGCTGCAGCTCCGGGCCGCAGGCGGCGCGCAGCGCGCCGACGCGATCGAGGTCGCCGGTCGCCTCCTTGACCCCGATCACCTGCGGCAGCGCGGCCAAACGGGTGATCGTCGGCGGCTTCAGGTCGCAGCCGGTGCGCCCGGGGACGTTGTAGAGCACGAACGGGAAGTCGACCGCCTCGGCGATCGCCGCGTAGTGGCGGTAGAGGCCCTCGGGGGTCGGCTTGTTGTAGTACGGGGTGACCACCAGCGCGCAGGTTGCGCCGGTGTCGGCCGCGCGCCTCTGGGCCTCGATCGCCAGCGCGGTGCTGTTCGAGCCGGCACCGGCGACCACCGGCACGCGCCGGCGCACCCGCTCGACGACCCGGCGGATCACCGTCGTGCGCTCCTCGGCGCTCAGCGTCACGCTCTCGCCGGTG
The DNA here is from genome assembly GCA_041309305.1 of Deltaproteobacteria bacterium. Classification (GTDB taxonomy): domain Bacteria; phylum Myxococcota; class XYA12-FULL-58-9; order XYA12-FULL-58-9; family XYA12-FULL-58-9; genus JBFYZW01. The sequence goes on from JBFYZW010000583.1 coordinate 989, forward strand.
GTGCCGCAGGGCACCAGCCCCTGGATGCCGTGGGCCAGCTGCTCGTCGACCAGCGCGTCGAGGGCGCCGAGGTCGAGCGAGCCGTCGCGGTTCATCGGGGTGACCAGCGCGGTGAGCGTGCCGCGCAGCGAGACGGGGGACGAGGCCATCGGGGGCTCCGTGCGACGATCAGAAGAGGAGGAAGAGGCGCGCCTGGATGGTCCAGGCGAAGCTGCCGCCCTGGCGGTTGTCGGCGAGCGTCAGGTTGTCGAAGGCGCCGAACGGGAAGGCCATGCCGCCGGCGAGCGAGGCGCCGAACGAGCCCGGGCCGTCGTCGGGGCCGCTGAGGCCGTAGGCCAGCTCGGCGTCGAACTCGAGGGCCATCATGTGCGAGTCGCCGGGCACGCTGCGCTTGAAGATCGACTGGGAGTAGACCGCCCACAGCCGGCCGGAGAAGCGGTCGTCGAACATGTAGGTCACCCCGGGGCTCAGGTACCAGGCGTCGGTGACCGTGCCGAGGATGCGGCGGAAGACCAAGAGGTCGACGTGGTAGTCCGGACTGAACTGGAAGTTCTCCAGCTCCCGGTCGACGCTGCCGCCGCGCAGGCCGCGCTGGGTGTCGGCGCGGTCGAGGGCGCCGACGCCGGGCATCGAGTCGCCGGAGGCGCCGCCGGCGCGCAGCTGCAGCTCGGAGCCGAGCCGCTGGCCGGGGAGTCGCCAGGCGCCCTCGAGCACGCCGCCGAGCTTGAAGATCTGTGTCTTCTGCGCCGCGGCGTTGGCGCTCTGATCGTAGAAGGTGTCGTTGAACGAGCCCCAGATGAACGCGCCCTCGAGGGCGAGGCTGAAGTCGCCCCACTGCAGCTTGCCGTAGGCGTCGAGGGTGTAGAGGAACGCGTCGCGCTTCTCGATCAGATCGGCGGTGAGCGGCGCCGCCGGGTCGTAGGCGTCGACGTCCCCCCCCGGCGCGTAGAAGGCGGCGCCGAGATCGCGGTCCTGGGTGCGCAGCAGGTTCCAGACGCCGTAGTTCAGGACCGCCTCGCCGCGGGCCAGGCGATCACGGACGTCCTCCGGGTGATCGGCGCGCTCGATGCGCAGGCTGTACTGGACCACGTCGTCGCGGTCGATCGCGTCGATCGGCTGGCCGCCGGTGCGGCCGAACGGCGCGATCACCGGGCCCGAGGAGACCCAGTCGAACATCGGGGCGAACAGGTGGTTGGCGGCCTTGAAGCCGACCGCCACCCGGTCGACGACGTCACCGTAGTCGCAGTCGAGGCAGTCGCCGTCGTTGGCCATCATCCCCAGGCCCCAGTGGTTGGGCATGCGGCCGAAGCGCAGCTCGAGCTGCTCGTTCAGCGCGGTGAGCCGCGCGTAGGTGCGCTTGATCGTCAAGCTGTCGCCGAGGGCGTTGACGCCGGCGCGCGCCGGGTTCTGCGACGTCGCCAGCACGTTGACCGGGTAGCCGCCAGCGATCGGCGGCAGTGTGTTCGGCGTCGAGCCGAGCACCAGGTTGTCGAGCAGATCGAAGGTGGTGATGATCTGGATCCGTTCGTTGACGTTGATGATCGGCTCGAGCCGCAGGCGCATGTTGCTGCTCACGTAGTTGGCCTCACCGACCGGCGTCGCGTCGTAGCGCGGGCCGAGGTCGGTGCTGCCGTCGAGCAACCGCTCGGTCGCCGCGGCGTTGCCGAAGTCGAGCCGGCGGAACATGTCACCGCGCAGGCGGAAGTAGCCGTCGAGCTCAAACAGCGAGACCGCGGGCTTGAGCAGCATCCAGTCGTCCCGCCGCCAGTCGTCGAGCGAGATGTCACCGTCGGGGGGGAGCTGCGGCCCGGGCGCGGGCAGGGTGCTCTTCGGCTCGGGCAACCCGAGCGCCGAGGGCAGGGCGGCCGGCGGCGTCGGCGGCGGGGTAGGGCTGTCCACCGGCTCGGCGGCCGGCGGCGCCGGGGGTTCAGCGGGCGGCTCGGCGGGCGGTTGGGCGCGCACCGACGCGGCGAGCAGGAGAGGGACGATCGCGACCACAAAACCTGAGCGCATGCGCGACTCCACCGACCGGCGAGAGAGGTTCGAGGCTTCGGTCAGGCGCGCGACTCTATCCGGCCTGCCTGAGCGCTTCAAGCCAGTTCGATTGCCGGCTATAAGGGAGAGGCATGTCCACTTCTTTGTACGCTCAGAGCCAGGCCGAGGCCTCGTCGCGGCGCATCGAGGAGATCCTCGCCGCGATCGACGACGAGGCGCTGCGCGCCGACGTCGACCAGGTCGTGCGCCTCTGCTTCACGGCGCTCGGTCACCTGCGGCGCATCCACCTGCCTCAGGACCACTTCGAGGAGGGCGAGGAGACGCGCGAGCGCGGCGACCGGCACCTCGACCTGGCCCCGTACGTGCTCGGCGCGGTGTCGAGCATCAACCAGCTGCTCGGCCACGTCGCCAACGCCTTCCCCAACCCGGGGCACGCCGTCGACCCCGGCGCCGACGACGACTTCGACCTCGAGTTCGATCTGGTCGACGGACCGACCGGCGACGGCGTCGGCTTGTCACACCGCTCCGACAGCTCGGCGGCCTGGTCGCCACGCGAAAAGGCCGCCGACGCGCTCAACGCCTTCGCCGGGATGCTGCGCTCGCGGGTGCTCGACTTCGCCGGTCGGCTGCGCTTCGCGCTGCAGCAGGCGGACGGCTGGCCACTCTTGGCCGAGCTCGACGAGGCGCAGCACCGGCTGACCAAGGCGGTGCAGGCCGTGCTGTTCGGCGTGCTCGGGGTCTTCGCTCAGGACGTGCGGCGCGAAGAGATCCTCCCTGCGTATCGCTCGGCGATCTCCGAGTCGGTGGCGCTGCGGGCCGCGTTCACTGACCTCGCCTTTCACCTCGGGCGGTTCAACCAGGCGATCCAGGACGCGACGCCGGAGGCCGCGGTGCCGCTGGTGGTGGGCATCGCCGATCGGTTGGCCCGCTTCGCCAGCCGCCCCGAGTACCGGACGCTCAGGGCCGAGGACAAGAAGGCGGTGATCGACTTCCGCGCGACGCTCCACGCGCTGCGCTACCGCAAGGAGGGCCCGGCGATGTTGCCGCTGCGCCACGCGGTCGAGGGCTTCTCGAAGTTCCTCGATGCGATGCACGCGATCAACCACCGCGAGGTGTTGCTCCTCCACGATCGCACGCTCCTGTCGGACCTGCTCGAGCACCTCGACGAGCTGATCGCCAGCCCAGAGCTCCGGGCGGCGACCGCCGCCGAGGAGTTGCAGCGCGCGGTGGAGATCCTCGCCGCGACGACCGGCCGCAGCCCCGATCTCGACCAGGCGCGGCGCGACTACTTCAACGATCCGCCCGAGGAGGCGCGCGCCGTCGGGGAGCTCGTGCGCTGGCGGGGGTTGGTCCAAGGGGCGCTGGCGATCTGCTCGTGAGCCGAATCCTCACGCTGGTCCGAGGGTTTGCCGGCCCCATCGCTTGACAGGCAGGGTGCGGGCACCATATTACCGCAAGACGGGAAAAGGCAAAAAACATTAATTATTTCGCCTAATTATGGCGAGTATCCGGGAGTGGAGACCATGGGCAAGATCATCGGCATCGACCTCGGGACCACCAACAGCGTCGTCGCGATCATGGAGGGGTCGGAGCCCAAGGTTTTGACCAACGAGGAGGGTGGGCGGACCACCCCGTCGGTCGTCGCGTTCGGCAAGGACGGTGAGGTGATGGTCGGGCAGGTCGCGCGTCGCCAGGCGATCACCAACCCCGAGAACACCATCTACTCGATCAAGCGCTTCATGGGCCGGCGCTACGACGAGGTCCCCGAGGAGACCAAGCGGGTGCCGTACAAGGTCACCCGGGGCGGCAACGACGTCGCCTTCGTCGAGATCCAGGGCAAGCAGTGGGCGCCGCCGGAGCTCAGCGCCAAGATCCTGCAGAAGCTCAAGCGCGCCGCCGAGACCTACCTGGGCCAGGAGGTCAAGGAGGCGGTGATCACGGTGCCGGCCTACTTCAATGATGCACAGCGGCAGGCGACCAAGGACGCCGGGCGGATCGCCGGGCTCGAGGTCAAGCGCATCGTCAACGAACCAACCGCGGCGGCCCTCGCCTACGGCCTGGACAAGAAGAAGGACCAGGTGATCGCGGTCTACGACTTCGGCGGCGGCACCTTCGACATCTCGATCCTCGAGGTCGGCGAGAACGTCGTCGAGGTTCTGTCGACCAACGGCGACACCCACCTCGGCGGTGACGACCTCGACGAGCGGATCATCCAGTACCTGATCGCCGAGTTCAAGAAGGACCAGGGGATCGACCTGAGCCGCGACAAGATGGTCCTGCAGCGGCTCAAGGAGGCGGCGGAGAAGGCCAAGATCGAGCTGTCGACCCTGGCCGAGACCGACATCAACCTGCCGTTCCTCACCGCCGACGCCTCGGGGCCGAAGCACATGAACCTGAAGCTGTCGCGGGCCAAGCTCGAGAGCCTGGTGCTCGACATCGTCGAGCGGTCGATCGAGCCCTGCCGCCAGGCGCTCAAGGACGCGGGCAAGGCGCCGGCCGACATCGGCGAGGTGCTGATGGTCGGCGGTCAGACGCGCATGCCGCTGATCGTCGACACGGTGCGCAAGCTGTTCGGCAAGGAGCCGAACCGCTCGGTCAACCCGGACGAAGTCGTCGCGGTCGGCGCGGCGGTGCAGGCGAGCATCCTGGCCGGTGATGTCAAGGACCTGCTCCTGCTCGACGTCACGCCGCTCTCGCTCGGCATCGAGACGCTCGGCGGTGTGATGACCACGCTGATCGGGCGCAACACGACCATCCCGACCAAGAAGAGCGAGGTCTTCTCGACCGCCGCCGACAACCAGACCTCGGTCGAGGTGCACGTCCTGCAGGGCGAGCGGCCGATGGCCGGCCAGAACCGCACGCTCGGCAAGTTCCACCTCGACGGCATCCCGCCGGCCCCGCGCGGGATGCCGCAGATCGAGGTCACCTTCGACATCGACGCCAACGGCATCGTCAACGTCTCGGCGCGCGACAAGGCCACGGGCAAGGAGCAGCGCATCCGCATCGAGGCCGGCACCGGCATCTCCGACCAGGAGATCAACCGGATGGTCGACGACGCCAAGACCAACGAGGCCGAGGACAAGCGCAAGCGCGAGGAGATCGAGACGCGCAACCAGGCCGACTCGCTCTGCTACCAGCTCGAGCGCAACTTGAAGGAGTACGGCGACAAGCTCGACGCCGCGACGCGCGGCGAGCTCGAGGCGAAGATCAAGGACACCCGCGCGGCGATCGACTCGGGCGACACCGCCCGGATGAAGAGCGCGATGGACGCGTTGACCCAGGCGAGCCACAAGATGGCCGAGAAGATGTACCAATCGAGCGCCGGCACGCCGCCGCCGGGCGCCGCGGCCGGCGC
>JBFYZW010000584.1:0-2697 GCA_041309305.1 Deltaproteobacteria bacterium
AGCGCGCGCAGGCGCAGGCGCATGTGCGCCGCCCGCTCGGGCGCCTCGTGGGCCGCGGCGTCGATCTCCTTCAGGCTCTGGCCGAGCAGCGCCGTGGTCTCGCGCACCATCCGCCCCTCGCGCTGGTTGAGCACCCCGACGACGCTGCCCCAGACGTCGTCGTTCTGGGCGTGCAGTAGCCGGTGGCCGACCCGCTGGCGCCGGATCGCGCCCCAGCGCTCGAGCAGGCGCAGCGTTTGGGAGAGCGAACCGGCCGACATGCCCAGCCGCGCGGCGATGGTCGGCGCCGCGAGCGGTTCGGGCCTGAGGTAGAGCAGCGTCCACACCCGGCCGGCATGGCGACCAAAGCCCCAGAAGTCGATGAGCGCGGCGATGTGACGGCCGACGCGGTCCTCGATGCCGTCGAGCGTCGGCGTCGCGACCGTGGCGCGGGTTCGTGGTCGGGTGGGGCGGGGTTGGCGCATGTTCAAACTTTCACAAAACTATGAAAGCACGGCGAGGGCGGTTTGGCAAGGGGGCCTGCGCCCCCCCTCGCCCGGGGTGGTGCTGGATCGCCGGCCGGCGAGCCGCTGAACGGACGGTCGAGCTTCCCCATCCCGATGGGCGGCTGCGCCCGAGGGGAACCCGTAAACGGGGGTTGCGCTGATCGCGCACCCCCGTTTAGGCTGAGCGGGCGAGGAGGGTGGCCATGGGCTTCTGGGACAAGATCCTGCCCGGGTACAAGGGCTATCGCGAGCGGGAGGAGAGCCGCAACACCGACAAGGCCCTGCGCGACTACCTCGCCGGCCGGCTGCGCCGGGCGCGCGACGGCTGGGAGGAGGTGAAGCTCGAGCTGAGCCGCAAGCCGGGCGCGCTCGAGCTGCTCGGCATCGCCGACCGCGGCACCGGCAAGCTGGCGCGGGTGATCGAGCGGCTGGCGCACGCGAACTACGGCATCTCCGGCAACTGGTTCGGGCCGGGCGTCGACGCGCGGCTGCTCGAGCGACTGCGCGCCCACGACGAGCTGTTGGCCAACGAGGTGGCGCGCATCGAGGCGGCAGTGAGCGAGCTCGGCCGCGCCGACGAGGAGGCGCTGCCGGCGGCCAGCCGCGAGCTCGAGCGGCGGATCGGCGAGCTGGACGGCAAGCTCGACGAGCGCGAGACGATCCTCAGGACCTTGGACGGCGCGGCGCTCGAGCGCGCTTGAGCGACGACGGAGGAGCACGATGGGTTTGGCGATCGAGGTCATTCAGAGCCTGGACGAGACCGGCAATCTGATCTGCAGCCGCTTCCCCGCGAGCGGCGAGGCGGATCTCAAGCTCGGCGCGCAGCTGATCGTGCGCGAGAGCCAGAGCGCGGTGTTCATGCGCGGCGGCAAGGCCTTGGACACCTTCGGCCCCGGGCGGCACACCCTGACCACCGCGAACGTCCCGCTGCTCGGCGAGCTGCTGAAGATCCCCTTCGGCGGCCAGACGCCGTTCAAGGCCGAGGTGATGTTCGTCAACCACAAGGTGTTCACCAACCTGAAGTGGGGGACGCGCGAGCCGATCCTCTTCCGCGACGCCGAGCTGGCGATGGTCCGCCTGCGCGCCTTCGGCATCATGTCGTTCCGGGTCGAGAACGCCCAGCTGTTCCTCAACAACCTGGTGGGCACCAAGGGCAGCTACACGCAGCAGGCGATCGAGGACTTCCTGCGCGGGATCATCATCGCGCGCCTGACCGACTTTTTGGGTGAGAACCTGAAGACCGTCTTCGACCTGCCGCGCTACTTCGACGAGCTGGCCGCCGGCACGAAGGCGCGGGTCAAGGACGACTTCGGCAAGTACGGCATGGTCCTCGAGGACCTGCTGATCAACTCGATCTCGCCGCCCGAGGAGGTGCAGAAGCGCATCGACGAGCGCAGCGGCATGGCGGCGATGGGCAACCTCGACCAGTACATGAAGTTCAAGACCGCGTTGGCGGTCGAGGAGGCGGCGAAGAACCCGGGCGGCGCCGCGGGCGCCGGGATGGGCGCCGGCCTGGGGATGGGGATGGGCATGATGATGCCCGGGATGATGGCCGGCGCGGCGCAGGCGGCTCAGGCTCCTGCCCAGCCACCGGCCCAGGCTCCGGCCGCCGCCGGTCCGACGTGCGCCAAGTGCGGCGCGGCGAACGCCGCCGGCGCGAAGTTCTGCTCCGGCTGCGGCGAGAAGCTGGCGCTGCCGGGGGCCTGCGCCGCCTGCGGCACGGCGAACGCCGCCGGCGCGAAGTTCTGCGCCAACTGTGGCAAGCCGCTCGGCGGACCGGCGCGCTGCGCCGCCTGCCAGGCCGAGCTGCCGGCGGGGGCGAAGTTCTGCGGCGGATGCGGTGCGAAGGTCGCCTGACGGCGAGGAGTGAGCGATGGCCGTTCGTGAAGGGGTGTGGGACTGTCCGTACTGCGGCGCCAAGGGGATCCGCGGTCCTTTGACCTCCTGCTCCGGCTGCGGCGCGGCGCGCGACGCGAACGTCAAGTTCTACCTGCCGAGCGAGGCGGCCGAGGTCATCGACCAGGCGGCGCTGGCCGCCGCGAAGGCCGGCGCCGACTGGCACTGCAGCTACTGCGGCACCGACAACAAGGCCGTGGCCAAGGTCTGCGTCCGCTGCGGCGCCAGCGTCGACGGCACCGAGAAGCGCCGCGCGGTCGGCCAGGTGCCGCCGGCCGGAGCGCCGGCGGGAGCACCGGCCGCGACGTCGAGGCCC
>JBFYZW010000585.1:0-21977 GCA_041309305.1 Deltaproteobacteria bacterium
GCCGGGGCCGACGCGGCGCACGTGCCGACCAGCGCGGTCGGCGCCGCGGCGCTCGCCGGCGGCCTGTCGCTGGCGCAGCTGCTGGTCGACTGCGGCCTGGCGGCCTCGAAGAACGAGGCCCGCCGGTTGATCCGTCAGAAGGCGATCAAGCTCAACGACGCGCTGGTCGAGGACGACGCCCGGCCGGTGCAGGCGGCCGACTTCGTCGACGGTCAGCTGCGGCTGCGCGCCGGCAAGAAGCGGATCCACCAGGTGGTGTTGCGCGGTTGACGCGGTCGCCAGGGCTGGCGACAAGGGCTATACTGGTCGGGGTGAGCCGATGAAACGAGCCGAGCTCCTCCTGGGTGTTTCCGTCCTCTTCTCGGCGCCGCTCGACGCGGCCGCGGAGCGCCGGGATGGCGCCCAGGTACCGGCCGTGCTGCAGGTGGTGCTCGACGCGCCGACCCGGTTCGGCGCGCTCTTGCTCTCTCCTCGCGCCTATCGGGTCACGATCGCTGGTGAGAACCTGGTGTTCGCAGACCCGACCACAATGGTGACCGCCGGCAGCGTCGCGGCGGAGAGCAGCGAGCAGGCGACCGTGGTCGAGCGACCGAGCGCGACGGTGACGCGCGACGGCGCGCAGGTGATCGTCTCGGTCCGCTACGCCGACCGGCTGGTGCGCGCCAGCGGGACGGTGGTCACCCCGCCGGCCGGCGAAGAGTCGTGGGTCTCGTTCGGTGACAAGCAGGCGGCCGCCTTGCCGGGTGGCGCCGGCGAGGAGGCCTCGGCGGCGCAGCTGGTCAAGGCGGCGCTGCAGCGCTACCTCGGCGGGGTCAAACACTGCGGCGATCTGGCCCACCGCCATCGCTGGGAGACCGACGACCCCCGCTTCGTCAACTGCGTCTGCCCGATCGCGCTGCGCTGGCGGATGCCGAAGCTGAGCCGTGAGCTCGAGGCGCACCAGATCCTGGCCGCGGCGAAGAACGGCTTCACGCTCACCGTCTCGCCGGCCGGCAAGGTGCTCGGCTGTCGGGTGTGGACCGGCGCGCAGCCGCCCGTCCCACCGACACCGCCGGCGGCGCCAGCGCCGGTCGAAACGCCCAGCCCCCCGCCGCCGGCCGAGCCTCAGCCGTGAAGCGTCCCCGCCAACCGCGCCGTTCGCCCGCGGCGTTGCCGGGAGAGGCCGCGCCGGCGGTGGCGCGCCGGCTGCTCGACAACGGCCTGGCGGTGGTGCTCGCGCCGCGGCCGCACCTGGCGCAGGCCTACGTCGCGGTCTACTGCGGGGTCGGCTCGCGTCACGAGACGAGCGCCAACAACGGGGTGACGCACGTCCTCGAGCACATGCTGTTCCGCGGCTCGTCGAGCTTCGCCGACGCCACGGCCTTGAACGCGGCGGCGGAGGAGCTGGGCGGCTTCCTCGAGGGCGCGACCTATCGCGATCACCTGCTCTTCGCCACCGGCTGCCACCACTCGGCGGTCGGCGACGCGATCGCGATCCTCGGCGAGCTGGTGCAGAGCCCCCGCTACCGCGGGGTCGAGATCGAGAAGGCGATCCTGCGCGAGGAGCTGCTCGAGACCCTCGACGGTGAGGGGCGGATGGTCGATCTCGACAACCTCACCCATCGCAGCGTCTTCGGCCGCCACGGGCTGGGCCTGCCGATCGAGGGGACGCTGGGCTACCTCGATCGCGTCAGCGTGGCCGACCTCGAGGAGCACCGCCACCGCTACCTGGTCGGCCACAACACCGTCGTGTCGATCGCCGGCCCGATCGAGGTCGACCGGACCCTGACCCAGGTCCGCCGCGCCTTCGGGCGATTGCCCGCCGGGCAGGCGCCGGTGGTCGAGGCGCCGCCGGCGGCCGCCGGTCCGCCCCGGCTCGCCTACGTGCGCGACGCGGCCAGCCAGGTCGACATCCGGCTCAGCTTCCTCGCGGTGCCGGCCTTTCACCCCGAGTACCCGGCGTTGGTCCTGCTCGCCCGCATCCTCGCCGACGGCCTGGCCTCGCGCATGCACGCCGAGCTGGTCGATCGGCGCGGCCTTGCCTACGCGCTGCACGCCGGGCTGACGACCTACGGCGACTGCGGCCTGTTCGACTTCGAGGTGACCGTGGCGCCGGACCGCGCCGCCGAGGTGACCCGCGCCATCCTCGACTTCGCGACCGCCGCCGGTCGCTTCCGCCTGCAGCGCGAGGAGCTCGAGCGGACGCGCCGGCGTTATCGTTACGGTCTGGCGTTCATGCGCGACGCGCCGGCGGACCTGGCCAGCTGGTTCGGCCGGGCGACCCTGTTCGGTGTCGAGCGGGAGATGGCCGAGCTGGGCGGTCAGATCGCCCGGCTCTCCGACGGCGACGTCCGGGCGGCGGCGCGGCGCGTCTTCCGCCGCGCGGGGCTGTCGATCACCGCCGTCGGCGAGCTGGCGCGCGGTGAGTGGGCGCGGATGCGCCGCGTGATCGCGCGCTGGCGCGGCTACGCCTGAGGCCCAACCGGGGGTGCGCGATTCGCGCACACCCCGTTTGCGGTTGTCCTCGGGCGAGGCTGCGCGTTGGTGATCGGGAAGCGCGATCGTCCAAACGGGGGTGCGCGAATCGCGCACACCCCGTTTGCGGTTTTTCCTCGAGCGAGGCCGCGCGTTGGTGATCGGGAAACTTGACCGTCCGTCTAGAAGCGGGCCAGATCGGTGCCCGCGACCACGACCGACATCTTGCCGATCTGGACCTTGGCCTGGGCCTTGGTGTCGATGTCGAGGACGGTGCCGCTCTTGCCGGCGAACATGCCGGAGATGATGCGCACCTTGTCGCCGGTGGAGAAGCCGAGCGCCTGCCGGCGTTTCTGCGCCTTCTCCTCCTGCAGTTGGCGGTTGACGTCGATGTGATCGTTGCTCTTCGCCCAGGCGAGGAAGCGGTAGAGGGGCACGAGCTGGCGTACCAGCCCCCCGACCTGCTCGGCCAGCGCTGCGCCGGCGCCGAGGCACTGCTCCGCCGACCAGCGCACGCCGACCTGCCAGGGCGGATCGTCGGCGCCGAGCGCGGTGTGCTCGGCGAGGGCGGTGGCGTCGAGCTCGAGTCCGGCGCGCCAGTCGCCGTCGTGTCCCACCCGGCTCTCGGCCGGCAGGCGGTGCAGGAGCTCGACCAGCTGTTCGCGCTCCCAGGTCTTGCCGAGGATGACGGCGAAGTTGCGCCGATCGACGATCGCGCCGGGCGCGAGGTGCAGCCCGACCCACAGCTCGGCGTGGCGGAGGATCACCGCCAGGCAGAGGTGCTTGTCCTGCGGCGCGATGTCGAACAGCTTGTGCTCGTCGAGCGGCGTCTTCTGCAGGAATGAGGCGAGGCTCTCGCGTGCCGCGGTGTCGCGGAACCAGTAGACCCACTGCGCGTCGACGCGCTTGTGGTTGACGATGTTGGGCACCTCGTCAGACGTGGCGCGCGCCAGCCCGGCGAGCTCATCGGTGAGGCCGGTCTGGGCCGCGTCGCACAGCGCGACGACGTGCTCCTTGACGCGCATGCGCGCCAGGTTGTGCACGTTGCTCGACCACTTCTCCGGCGCGTAGGCGGCGAAGCAGTCGGCGGTCAACCCTGTGAATCCACCCATCACGGCCTCGATCACGACCTACCGCGCCCGAGGCCGCCAGGTCAACGGAGACGCGGCGGCGGTGCGCCGGATCGAGTCTGGCGGCCACACGGCGGGTGTGTTACGTCTGCGGGCGAGGAGGGGTCGCGGATGAGATCTCGACCCGCGGTCGCCGTCTGGCTCGGGGGCCTCGCCCTGGCGTTGGTGGCGACCCACTGCGGTGAGCAGGAGGCGATCGGCAGCTTGCCCGTCGCCGAGGCCGGCTTTGATCGGGTGGTGAGCATCGGCACCGAGGTGCGCTTCGATGGCGCGCTGAGCGCCGATCCGGCCGGCGCGACGTTGACCTACGCCTGGCGGCTACGCAGCCGGCCGGCCGAGAGCCAGGCGGCGTTGATCGCCGCTGAGACGGCGACGCCACGCCTGGTCCCCGATCGGGCCGGCACCTATCTGGTCGAGCTGGTGGTCGACAACGGCCGCCGGCGCTCGTTGCCGGACCTCGTCGCGGTGCGCGCCACCGGCGGGACGACGACCAACCAGCCGCCGGTGGTGGTCGTTGGCTGTCAGGGGGGCGGCTGCACGGTGGCGCACGGCGACGGTACCCTGACGCTGGTCGGCAACCAGACCACCGACCCGAACGACGCGGTCCAGACGCTGGTCTTCGCCTGGTCGCAGGTGGTGAGCGACTGCGCGACGCAATGCCCGGGGCTCACCGGCTGCGCGCCGTTGACCGACGCGGTGACCTGGACCAGCGCGACCAGCGTGCAGAACCCTTCGTTCGACGCGCCGGACGCGGTCGGCACCCTGGTCTTCCGGCTCGAGGTCACCGACCCGGGCGGACTGGCCGACGCCGACTGCCTCTCGGTCACGGTGACCAACAACCCGCCGGTCGTCGTCGTGCAGCAGCCGGGGGGAACCAGCCGGGCGGAGGGCGAAGCGTTTCAGCTCGACGGCAGCAGCAGCGGCGACTACGACACCGTCGACGTCGCACGCCTCACCTACCTGTGGAGCCCGCCGCCGTCGGCCGATCTGATCTACACGCCGTCGCACACCGCGCCGGTGGTCACGGTGCGGGCTGGCAACAGCCTGCGCGGCACGACGGTCCAGTTCAAGCTGGCGGTCTCCGATCCGTTCGCGACCGCGGAGCCGTGCAGCGCCAGCTGCGCGGGCACCTGCTGCGTCGCGATGCAGATCACCACCATCGCCGGCAAGGCGGCCGGTGAGACCTGTTATTTCGACAGCGAGTGCCAGAGCGCCGACTGTGACGAGTCGGCGGGACAGTGCCAGTAGGCGCCGCGTCGCCCCAGGGTCTCGCCAGCGTGCCCCCCTCGCCGCCGCCCATCCCCGGCCAGCCCTGGGTGCTCGAGGACCTGCCGCCGCTCGGGCTCGCCTATCTGCTGGCGACCGAGCCGCCGCGCGAGCCGGTGTGCCTGGTCTGCGCCGACGACGACCAGGCCGAGCGCCGGGTCGCCGAGCTGACCGCGCTCGGGGTGGCGGCGCGGCTGTTCCCCGGCGACGCGCATCCGCCGTTCAGCGAGAGCTCGCCCGACCCCCGGGTCGTCGCCGAGCGGCTGAGCGTTCGCCACCTGCTGCTCACGGGGGAGGCGCCGCTCGTGCTGGTCGCCTCGGCCCCCGCGCTGCTCGGGCGGTGGCTGCCGGACGAGATCTTCCTCTCCGCCACCGAGCTCTGGGTCACTGGCGACACACCGGGGCGCGAGCGGATGGCGCGCCACCTGGTGCGCTGCGGCTACCAGCCGGTCAGCCTGGTCGAGGACGAGGGCACCTTCGCGCTGCGCGGCGGGATCGTCGACTTCTTTCCGCCCGGCCGGCCCCAGCCGTTGCGCGCCGACCTGTTCGGTGACCAGCTCGCCTCGCTCAGGACCTTCGATCCAGCCACGCAGCGCACCGGCCCGGCGCTCGAGGGGATCGCGGTCCACCCGCTGCGCGAGGTGATCTTCGACGACGCCAACGTCGCGCGGGCGTTGGCGCGCCTCGAGGAGCTCGGCGAGTCGCAGCTCGTCCCGACACGCAAGCTGCGGCGCGTGCGCGAGGAGATCGAGCAGCGCAACTACTTCTTCGGCGTCGAGGCGCTGTGGCCGGCCTTCTACGGCGCGAGCGGCGCGGTGCTCGAGGCGGTCGGCGCGCGCTATCCCGGGTTCATCCTCGACGATCGCGAACAGATCGCCGAGCAGCTGACCCGGCGCGAGCAGGAGGCCGCGCAGGAGCGCCGGCGCGCCGAGGAGCGCCACCGGCTCGTCCTGCCGCTCGCCGAGCACCTCTGTTCCGCCGCCGAGGTGTGGGCCCACCTGACCGCCCGCGCGACGCTGGTGAGCACGCGCCTGGCGCTGAGCGACGAGCCGGGCCGGCGGCCGGTCGCCCTGCGTCAATGGACTGCGCTGCGCCAGGAGATGGCCGCCCGGCGGGCGGACGCGAGCCGTGGCGAGATCTTGACCCCCCTGCTCGAGGTGCTCGACGACCAGCTGGCGCATCGCCGGCACGTCTTCATCGCCGCGAGTACGCGCGGCAACGCCGAGCGCCTGCGCGAGCTGTTGCGCGCTCGGGGCCGGGACCTGCCGCTCGAGGAGCGGCCCCGACCAGCCGACTGGCGCGCCCCGCGCCGCTCGCCCCGGGCGGCGGTCGTGCTCGCGCCGCTCGATGAGGGGCTGTTGGACCTGGACGGCGGGGTCGCCCTCCTGTGTGACGCGGAGCTGCTCGGCAGCGGCGGGACCCGCGCCGCGCCCCGGCGGCGCACCAGCGGCGAAGCGCTGGCGACGCTGCGCGACCTGGGCGAGGGTGACCTGGTCGTGCACGTCGATCACGGCGTTGGCCGCTACCTCGGCCTGCGCCGCCTGGTGCTCGAGGGGGTCGACGGTGACTTCGTGCACCTCGAGTACGCCGGCGGGGACCGACTGTACGTCCCGGTCGTGCGGCTGCAGCTGCTGCAGCGTTACCGGGGACCGAAGGAGGGCGTCCGCCTCGACCGGCTGGGCAGCAACCGCTGGGAGAAGGCCAAGGCGCGGGTTCAGGACGCGGTGCTGGCGCTGGCGCACGACCTGTTGGCCGTGCAGGCCAAGCGGCAGGCCCTCGCCGGCCTGAAGCTGCCGGCGCCCGACGAGCAGTTCCGCGCCTTCGAGGCGACCTTCCCCTACGTCGAGACCGCCGACCAACGGCGCGCCATCGAGGAGGTGCTCGCCGACCTGCGCCAGGACCGGCCGATGGACCGCCTGGTCTGCGGCGACGTCGGCTTCGGCAAGACCGAGGTCGCGGTGCGCGCCGCCTTCGCTTGCGTGCTCGGCGGCAGGCAGGCGGCGATTCTCGTGCCGACCACGGTGCTCGCCGAGCAGCACGGGGTGACCTTCCGTGAACGGCTGCAGGGCCAACCGGTGACGGTCGAGGTGCTCAGCCGTTTCCGTGGCGCGCGGGAGACCGCGGCGCTGCTCGATCGGCTGCGCGGCGGCGGGATCGACATCGTGATCGGGACGCACCGCCTGCTCTCGCCCGACGTCAGCTTCAAGGACCTCGGCCTGCTGGTCGTCGACGAGGAGCAGCGCTTCGGCGTCAAGCAGAAGGAGCAGCTCAAGCGGCTGCGCAGCCAGGTGCACGTCCTGACCCTCAGCGCCACGCCGATCCCCCGCACCTTGCACCTGACGATGGCTGGCCTGCGCGATCTGTCGTTGATCCAGACCCCGCCCGCCGAGCGCCTGTCCATCCGCACCGAGGTGGTCCGCTTCGACGAGCAGGTGATCGCCGAGGCGATCCGCCGCGAGCTGCACCGCGGCGGGCAGGTGTTCGTCGTGCACAACCGGGTGCGCTCGATCGGCGCGATGGCGGAGGTGATCCGTCGACTGGTCCCCGAGGCGCGGGTCGCCGTCGCCCACGGCCAGATGGTCGCTGCTGAGCTCGAGCGGATCATGGTCCAGTTCGTCCACCGCGAGTGCGACGTGCTCGTCTGCACGGCGATTATCGAGAGCGGGATCGACATTCCCTCGGCCAACACGATGATCGTCAACCGCGCCGATACCTTCGGCCTCAGCCAGCTCTACCAGCTGCGTGGCCGCATCGGCCGCGGCCGCGAGCGGGCGCACGCCTACCTGCTTCTGCCCCGCGGTGACCGCCTGAGCCGCGAGGCGAGCGAGCGGCTGGCGGTGTTGAAGCGCTTCTCTGAGCTGGGCGCGGGGTTCCAGATCGCCAGCCACGACCTCGACCTGCGCGGCGCCGGCGACCTGCTCGGCGCCGCCCAGTCGGGCAACATCGCCGCGGTCGGCCTCGAGCTCTACCTGCAGCTGCTCGGCGAGGCGGTCGCCCGGGTGCGCGGTCAAGCGGCGGCGCAGGAGGTCGAGCCGGAGATCAAGGTGCCGGTCAGCGCGGTGCTGCCCGAGGCCTACGTCCCCGAGCCGATGACCCGGCTGGCCTTTTACCAGCGCTTCGCCCAAGCGGAGAGCGACGCGCAGGTCTTCGATCTGCTCACCGAGGTCGAGGAGCGCTACGGCCCGGCGCCGCTCGAGGCGCAGCACTTCGCCGAGCTGATGGTCATCCGCCGTCGGCTGCGCGCGCTCGGCGCCAGCCATGTGACCGCGCACCACGGCGACGGCCAGCTGAAGGTCGGTCTGACCTTCGTCACCACGCCGCCGGTCGACGGTCGGCGCCTGGCGCTCCGCGTTCAAGGCGCGCCGGAGCGCTACCGGCTGCTGCCGTCAGGGCGGCTGGCGATCGTCCTCGATCTGGCCGAGGACGCGCCCGGGCTGGCGCTGCTGCGCTGCCTGCGCGACGAGCTCGGTCAGCTCGGCCAGGCCTGCCTTGCCGGGGGGGCACCATGATGCTACGCACCACCTCGATGGCGCGCGCGCTGCCGTTGCTGCTCCTGCTCTCGGCCTGCCCAGCCGCGTCGCCGCCGTCCACCGGGGCGTGCCTCGAGCTGCCGCAGCCCAGCGGCGTCGAGCTGGCGCGCGTCGGCGAGACGGTGATCACCATCGACCAGGTGTTGGCGCGCCTGCACGAGCAGGGGGGTGGGGCGCTGCGCCGCTATGGTGACCGGGACCGCTTGCGCGAGTTCGTCGAGGACCAGATCCGTATCGAGCTGCTGGTGCGCGCCGCGATCGAGCGCGGCCTGGCCAACGACCCCGATGTGGTGCAGGCCGCGCGCACGGTGATGGTGCGCAAGCTCCTCGAGCGCGACCTGGGGCCGAGCCTCGGAGCCGGCGAGGTGTCGAGCGAGGCGATCCGCACCTATTACGATCGCCATCGGGACGACTACCAGCAGCCGGAGAAACGCCGGCTGACGCACATCCAGCTCGCGCCCACCGACACCGGCAAGGCGACCGGCTTCGCCCTGCTCGAGCGCTTGCGCCAGCGGCGCGATGACGCGCAGCTCTTCCGCCAGCTGGCGGTGCAACACAGCCTCGACGGCGACACGCGCGCCGCCGGCGGGGAGATGGGATTCGTCAGCCAGGAGCAGCTGACCGAGAACCTCGGTCCGCACTTCGCCAAGACGGTCTTCACCAGTGAGGCCGGGCAGCTCGTGCCCGACCCGGTGCAGAGCACGCGCGGCTGGCACATCGTGCGAGTGATCGCCCGCCGGGAGGCGGTCGCCCGCAGCCTCGAGGAGGTGCGTGACGACATCCGCGAGCGGCTGTTGCGTGGCCAGCGGGCGGCCGACTTCGACCAGTACCTCGGTGAGATCCGCCGGCGGCACCCGGTGGTCCTGTTTGACGCGCGCCTGGACGAGCTGCTCGCTCGACTGGGTGTCGCGGGCGTGGAGGCGCGATGAGACAGGCGGTCCTCTGCTTCACCCTGGTGGCGGTTGTCGCCTGCACCTCGGACCAGGCGGCCGACAAGGAGCGGCGGATCGTCGCGCGGGTCAACGGCGCGGCGATCTACCTCGACGAGTTCCAGCGTGAGTACCGC
Organism: Deltaproteobacteria bacterium; assembly: GCA_041309305.1. Classification (GTDB taxonomy): domain Bacteria; phylum Myxococcota; class XYA12-FULL-58-9; order XYA12-FULL-58-9; family XYA12-FULL-58-9; genus JBFYZW01. Next base: position 9,447 of record JBFYZW010000585.1, read on the forward strand.
CGGCTCCAGCTCGACGACGCCGACGGCGGCCTGCCGTCGCTGGCCACCATCCAGGCTCAGAAGGCGGCGCTGCTCGACAGCCTGATCGAGCGGCGGTTGCTCTCGGCGCTGGCCGAGAAGCACCACGTGGTCGTCGGCATCGACGAGGTCGAGGCGGCCTATCAGCGCCTGCGCAGCGGCTGGGACGAGCAGGAGCTCGACGCGTTGCTGACCGAGAAGGATATGATGCCGGCCGAGCTCAAGCGCGAGCTGCGCGAGACCCTGGCCATCCAGCGCTACCTGCGCGAGCACGTCTACGCCCGGCTGGCGGTCACCGACGAGGAGATCACCGCCTTCGTCGAGACCCACCCCGAAGTGCAGGTCGCGCCCGAGGAGGTCCGCGCCCAGCAGATCGTCGTCAAGACCGAGGAGAAGGCCAACGATCTGCTGCGGCAGATCAAAGCCGGGCTGCCGTTCGAGCAGGCGGCGATCAACCAATCGCTCAGCCCCGAGGCCAAGAACGGCGGCGATCTGGGTTTCTTCACCCGCGGCTCGATGCCGACCATCTTCGACCAGGTCTGCTTCACACTGAAGATCGGCGAGGTCAGTCCCGTGGTCGCCAGTGACTACGGCTTCCACCTGTTCAAGGTGATCGACCGCCGGCCGGAGACGTTGCGGCCGGTGGATCAGGTGCGCCAGGAGGTCGAGCGCCGGCTGCGGGTCGAGAAGGAGCAGGCGGCGCACCAGGCACACGTCCTCGAGCTGCGCGCCGCGGCGACGATCACCGTCTTCGACAAGGAGCTAGCCCGTGTTCATTGAGCTCGTCACCTTGACCGTCATCGCGGCGCCGACGCCGCCGAAGCGCGAAACCGTCGACCGGATCGCCGCGGTGATCGAGAATGAGATCATCACGCTGCGCGAGCTGGAGAGCAAAGCGGAGCCCTACCTGGGCAAGCTGAGCGAGGTCGCCGAGCCGGCGGCGCGCGCCAAGCGTCGGGACGAGATCCTCCGCCAGGTGCTCGATATCGAGATCGACGACCGCATCGTCAAGGCCGAGATCCAGCGCAGCCGCGATCGGCTCGGGGTCACCGACAAGGACGTCGAGCGGGCGGTCGAGGAGGTCCTGCGGCTCAACAACCTGACCGAGGATCAGCTGCAGGCGGCGCTCTACTCGCAGGGAGTGACCTGGTCCGAGTATCGCGAGCGCCTGCGGGCGCAGATCGAGCGGGCGCGCCTGATCCAGTTCCAGGTCCAGGGCAAGGTCGCGGTCAAGGAGAGCGACGTCACCCGCCGGTGCGAGGAGCGCCAGCGCGCTGGAACCCGGGAGCTGCGCGTCTGCGCCGCGCACATCCTCAGGGTCATCCCGGCCGGCGCGACCCCCGAAGCGGTGGAGCAGCTCCGCGCTCGGATGTCGGAGCTGCAGGCCGAGCTGGCCTCCGGCGCCGACTTCGCGGCGTTCGCGCTGCAGCACTCCGACGACAAGAACGCGCCGGACGGGGACATCGGCTGCTTCGCGCGCGGCGAGATGGTCGAGCCGTTCGAGGCCGCGGCCTTCGCGTTGCGGGTCGGTGAGGTGTCGCCGGTGGTGCGCACGCCGTTCGGCTTCCACATCATCAAGGTCACCGACCGGCGCGCCGCCGCGACCACGGGTTGCAGCGACGAGGCGGTGCTCGAGCGCTTCCGCAACGAGATCTTCCAGGAGGAGATGGAGCAGCAGATGAAGCTCTGGCTGCGCGGGCTGCGCGGCAAGGCCTTCGTCGACATCCGTCTCTGAACGCGCGATGGCTCCCCGCGAATCGCGCCCGTCGGTGCTCGCCTGATGCGACTGGCGATCACTCTTGGAGATCCGGCCGGCGTCGGTCCGGAGGTCAGCGCCGCGGCGGTGCGCGCCGGCCTCACCGAGCGGGAGGAGCTGCAGCTGGTGCTCGTCGGCCCGCGCGGCCTCGCCGATCGCCTGGCCCCGGGGGAGCCCCGGGTCTCGGCGGTCTGTCAGAATGAGTTCGTGGGTCCGCGCGGCGTGGCCAGCGCCGCCGGTGGCCGAGCCGCGCTGGCCGCGCTGCACGCGGCGATCGCGCTGGCGAACGCGGGCGAGGTCGACGGTCTGGTCACCGCGCCGCTGTCCAAGGAGGCGCTCGCTCTCGCCGGCAGCGCCGACCGCGGGCACACCGGCATCCTGGCGCGCCATCTGGCCAGCGGACCGGTGGCGATGGCCTTCCTCGGCGAGCGCCTGCGGGTCGTGCTCGCCACCGAGCACCTGCCGCTCCGCCAGGCGCTGGCGGCATTGACGGTCGAGCGCCTGGTCGAGGTCACGGGACTCTTCGACGCGGTGCTGCGCCGTTGGCCAGGGCTGACGAGGCCGCGCCTGGCGCTCGCCGGGCTCAACCCGCACGCCGGCGAGGCCGGCCTGCTCGGTGACGAGGAGCAGGCGCTGCTGGTCCCGGCGCAGCAGGCCGCGGTGCGCGCCGGGTACGCGCTGAGCGGGCCGTGGCCGGCCGACGCGTTGTTCCGCCGCGCTCTCGACGGCGAGTTCGACGGCGTCGTGGCGCTGTACCACGACCAGGGTCTGATCCCGGTCAAGTTGCTCGGCCTCGGCGCGGCGGTGAATGTCACGCTCGGGTTGCGCCTGCCGCGCACCTCGCCGGACCACGGCACCGCGTTCGATCGGGTCGGCACCGACCGGGTGCGCAGCGAGGGGATGATCGCGGCGCTGCGGCTGGCGATGGCGCTGGTGGAGCGCTGAGCGCGCATCCCCGTTTGGCTCAGCCGATCGGCTCGAGCACCAACGCGCCGCCGGCGGCGGCGCGGAAGCAGAGGCGGGCGCCGGCGCGCAGCTCCTGCTCGGCGACGCCGGTGGTTCGCGCCAGACGCAGGAGCTGATCCTGCTGCACGTCGAACAGCGCCTGGTAGCGGGCGGCGAACGGCGACGGGGCCAGTCGGGCGCACAGCTCGCCGGCGCCGTCGAGCGAGAGACGCAGCTCGGCCACCTCCCCGGCCAACGCGCCGAGCTCGGCGAGGTCGACCGAGCGCTCGAACGGACGGAACGCGGCCCAGACGTCGTCGCGCAGCGCCGGCGGCCAGCCGGTGTCGGCGAGGGCGATCTGGAAGGCCTCCTTGGCCACGCGGTAGGCGTCGAGGTCTTGTCGCCGAGCCCGGGCGAGCAGGTCGTCGAGGTAGTCGTGCAGGCTCTCCTCGGCCGCCAGGTGGAGGAAGACCCGGTGGGGCGCGAACGGCGCCAGGTGATCGACCGCGCGGATCAACGCCAGCACCCGCGCCTGGGCGAAGGGCAGCTCTTCGCTCGAGTGGGTGGCGATCGCCGCGCGGACCAGCTCCAGCTCGTCGTGGTGGAGCAGGGTGCGGAAACGGTCGAGCTCGTCGTGGAAGATGCGCGCGCCATAGGCGCGGTGCAGCTTGCTGCCCCGGAAGCTGACCCGCGCCGCGTAGGCGGTGTGGCCGAGGTCCTGGTGCACGTGGATGATGCGCATCAGCAGCCGCTCGCGCGCCGAGAAGTCGGGGCGGGCGCGTAGCTGCTTGTAGAGCTGCTCCGCCAGGTCGATGTTGGCGCAGATCCGGCGGATGCCGCGGTCACCCATCGCCCGCCGCCGGCTGGTCAGCTCCTGATAGAGGAGCTTGTGCAGCAGGTCCTGCAACAGCTGGTGCAACGTCTGGGCGTCGACGCCCTCGATCACCCGCTGGCGCAGGCAGAGCTCGACCAGCTTCTGGGTCTCGTCGACGAAGCGCTCGAGCAGCGCCTGGCTGTCCGGGGCGAGCAGGTAGGCGTAGGCGCCGATCTCGGCGCGCAGGTTGCGCGTGCTGCGCTGCAGGGCGCGTTGGTCCAGCCGCCCGCCGAGCTTGTGCGGCGCCTCCCAGGGCATCGCCGCTCGGCGCAGGCTGGTCTCCATCTCCAGGCGGAAGCGCTCGACCGCCCCGGCGCGCAGCTTCTCGGCCTCGGAGAGCGAGTCCCAGGCCGCGTCGAGGTCGGTGCCGGGCAAGAAGGGTGCCTGCTCGGCCAATGCCGCCAGACCGTCGCTGGCGGCGCGGTAGGCCGGGTCGACCAGGCCGAGGGTCTGCGCCTGGGCCTTGCGCTCGGGCGCGGTGGTCTCCGGCGTCGGCCGGAGGATCTTCTGCGCGCCGTCGATCGGACGGGGCGTCTCGCCGCGCAGCTCGGCCTGCTCCGCCTCGCGCAGGCGCTGCTCGAGGCCCGGGTGGATGCCCGGCAGCTGGCGCGGGTGCGCGGACTTCTTGATCTCGACCACCCCTCCATATAACCGCGCGCCGGTCGCGAACACCAGGCTGGCCGGGGCGGCGGTTTGCCCCGCCCTGGGCCTCTGGTATGGGTGGCGCGGAGGCGATGATGGCCGACCGTTCGCCCCTCTCGTCGTTCACCTCCCTGACCGTGGCCGATCTGGCGATCCCGGTCTTCAAGGGCGTCGACGGCGCCGTGCTCGAGCGGTTCGTCAACGACGGCACGGTGGAGGTCCACCAGGCCGGCGAGGTCCTGCTCCAGGAGGCCGAGCCGTGCCGGGCCTTCTTCGTGCTGGTCCGCGGCTCGGTGCGCGTCTTCTACCGCTCGCCGGCCGGCAACGAAGTGGTGGTCAAGCTCTTCCGCGCCCCGGCGGTGTTCGGCGAGATGGAGTGCCTGACCCACATTCCCTACCTCGAAACCGTCGCGGCGCTGGAGAAGAGCCTGGCGCTCGCGGTGCCGCGCGAGACCCTGCTCGCGGCGTTGCACCGCTGCCCGGTCTTGACCCGCAACCTGCTCGACGACGTCGCTGCCCGGTTGTGCATCGCGGCGCAGAACGAGCGCGCCTTGGCCTTCAACCCGGTCGAGGTGCGGCTGGCCAACCTCCTGACCACCTACGTCGACTTCTTCGGCCTGCCGGTAGCCGAGGGGCTGAAGATCCGCATCCCGTTGACCCAGGACGACCTGGCCAACGGCCTCGGCGTCGCCCGCCGCTCGATCACCCGGGCGCTCAAGCGCTGGCAGGCCGAGGGCACGTTGCTCAAGCAGGGGCGCCACTTCGTCGTCGCCGATCGGCGTAAGCTCGAGCAGGCCGCCGACCCGAGCCTGTTGCGTATCGGCTACCGCACCGGTATGGGCTTGGGCCGGTCGGGGCCGGGCCCGCGTTGAGGCGCGGGTTCCCAGCGGCCACGAGGGTGCCTATCTTGCCCGGATGATTCGTAGGCTACGGATGAGCGGCGGCGACAGCATTCGTGTGCGCGGAGCGCGCGAGCACAACCTGCAGAACATCGACGTCGAGATCCCGCGCGACAAGCTGGTGGTGATCACCGGCCTGTCCGGCAGCGGCAAGAGCTCGCTCGCGTTCGACACCATCTACGCCGAGGGGCAGCGCCGCTACGTCGAGTCGCTGTCGGCCTACGCCCGCCAGTTCCTGCAGCAGAACCAGAAGCCCGAGGTCGATGGGATCGACGGGCTGTCGCCGGCGATCTCGATCGAGCAGAAGTCGACGCCGCGCAACCCGCGCTCGACCGTCGGCACGCTGACCGAGATCTACGACTACCTCCGCCTGCTCTACGCCCGCATCGGTCGGCCGCACTGCCACCAGTGCGGCAAGCCGATCCTCAGCCAGACCGTGCAGCAGATGGTCGACACGGTGATGGCGCTGCCGAACGGCACCCGCTTCTCGATCCTCGCCCCGGTGGTCCGCGGACGCAAAGGGGAGTACCGCAAGGAGCTCGCCGCCTGGCGCCAGGAGGGCTTCGTGCGCCTGCGCGTCGACGGTGCGCTGCGCGAGCTGGACGAGGAGATCCTGCTCGACAAGCAGAAGAAGCACACCCTCGAGCTGGTCATCGACCGGTTGGTGCTCAAGCCCGAGATCAAGTCGCGGCTGACCGACTCGATGGAGCTGGCGCTGCGCAAGGCCGACGGCCTGGTGACGCTCTCGGTGGTCGACGGCGAGGAGCGGATCTTCTCCGAGCGCTTCGCCTGCCTCGACTGCGGCGTCTCGTATCCGGAGCTGGCGCCGCGGCTGTTCTCGTTCAACAGCCCGCACGGCGCCTGCTCGGCCTGCGACGGGTTGGGCGTGGCGCTCGAGCTCGACCCTGAGCGCGTCGTCCCCAACCCGGAGCTGTCGCTCGCCGACGGCGCGATCAAGCCCTGGTCCGGCCGCTGGACCGGCTGGTACGGCCAACAGCTCGAGAGCCTGGCGGCGCACTTCCGCACCGACATCCGTCTGCCGTGGCACAAGCTGAGCAAGCGCTTCCGCGAGGTCGTGCTGCACGGCAGCGGCGACGAGGCGATCCGCTTCGTTTACGAGGGGCAGGACAACAACTACACCTACAAGCGGCCGTTCGAGGGCGTCATCCCGTCGCTCGAGCGCCGGCTCAAGGAGAGCCAGTCGGAGAAGATCAAGGAGGAGCTGCAGGAGTACATGTCACGCCGGCCCTGCCCGGTCTGTCTCGGGGCGCGGCTGCGCCCGGAGGCGCTCGCGGTACGGATCGGCGGCAAGTCGATCCGCGAGGTCACCGGGCTGTCGGTCAGCGAGGCGCAGAGCTTCGTCGCCGCGTTGACGCTGGACAAGCGTGAGGCGCAGATCGCCGCGCGCATCCTCAAGGAGATCCGTGCCCGCTTGTCGTTCATGGAGGCGGTGGGGCTCGACTACCTCAACCTCGATCGCAGCAGCGCGACCTTGTCGGGCGGCGAGGCGCAGCGCATCCGCCTGGCGACGCAGGTGGGCAGCGCGCTGCGTGGTGTGATCTACGTCCTCGACGAGCCGTCGATCGGCCTGCACCAGCGCGACAACCAGCGGCTGCTGGCCACGCTGCTGCGCCTGCGCGACCTGGGCAACACGGTGCTGGTCGTCGAGCACGACGAGGAGACGATCCGCACCGCCGATTGGGTGATCGACATGGGGCCGGGGGCGGGGGTGCTCGGCGGTCGGGTCGTCGCCGCCGGGCCGCCGGCCGAGATCAGCGCCGCGCGTCGCTCGTTGACCGGAGACTTCTTGGCCGGCCGGCGGCAGATCGCCGTGCCCGAGCGCCGGCGGCCGGGCAACGGCCGGACGCTCTGGGTGCGCGGCGCGGCGGGCAACAACCTCCAGGCCCTCGACGTCGCCTTGCCGCTCGGCAAGCTGATCGGCGTCACCGGGGTCTCCGGCAGCGGCAAGAGCACGTTGATCAACGACACCCTCTACCTGGCGCTGGCGCGCCAACTCTACGGCGCCCAGGAGGCGCCGGCGCCGTTCACCCGCCTCGAGGGGGTGGAGGCGATCGACAAGGTCATCGACATCAACCAGCAGCCGATCGGTCGGACGCCGCGCTCGAACCCGGCGACCTACACCGGGTTGTTCACGTTGATCCGCGACCTGTTCGCCGGGCTGCCCGAGAGCCGGGCGCGGGGCTACAAGCCTGGCCGCTACTCCTTCAACGTCAAGGGCGGGCGCTGCGAGGCCTGCGAGGGCGACGGGATCATCCGCATCGAGATGCACTTCTTGCCCGACGTCTTCGTCACCTGCGACGAGTGCAAGGGGCGGCGCTACAACCGCGAGACCCTCGAGGTGCTCTACCGGGGCAAGAGCATTGCCGACGTGCTGGCGATGACCGTCGACGAGGCCAACACGTTCCTCGTCGCGATTCCGCCGATCCAACGCAAGCTCGAGACGCTGCAGGCGGTCGGCCTGGGCTATATCCAGCTCGGCCAGAGCGCCACGACCCTCTCGGGCGGCGAGGCGCAGCGGTTGAAGCTCTCGCGCGAGCTGTCCCGCCGCTCGACCGGGCGCACGCTCTACATCCTCGACGAGCCGACCACCGGCCTGCACTTCGCCGACGTCGACAAGCTGCTGCAGGTGCTGCACACCCTGGTCGACGCCGGCAACACGGTGGTGGTCATCGAGCACAACCTCGACGTGATCAAGACCGTCGATCACGTGATCGATCTCGGTCCGGAGGGCGGCGCGCGGGGCGGCAGGGTGATCGCCGAGGGCACGCCCGAGGAGATCGCGCAGCAGGCGCACAGCTACACCGGCCAGTTCCTGGCCAAACTGCTCGGCGAGGGCCGCGGGGCGGGCGGGCGCGCGAAGCAGACGGCGTGAGGCGCCAGCCTCAGTTGTTGGCCAGGACCTCGCTGGATTTGGGTGTGAGCACCAGCGTCGGTGAGACCACCGCCGGGGTCTTGCGCGTTGGGCGCGGCGTGGTCTTCCGCTCGCGGTAGCGCCACTGCTGGTAGTGGGCCGAGCAGAGACCGCGCGCCACCGCCACCCGGTCGCACAGCGAGCAGATGCGCCGGTTCTGCGCGTTCTCCGCCACCGCGTTGGCCGGATCGAGCTGATCGAGCCGGCGCTCGATGCGCGCCAGGCGCTTGTTGAAGTCCGACAAGGTCCGCTCGACCGACGCGGCCACCTGGATGCGCAGATCCTCGATCAACGACTCGAACAGGGCCCCGAAATCCGTGGTCTTGCGTGGCGGCATGCTGGCTCCCGGCCTGTTGACTGCTTGATTATTCCAAGATCGGTAGTCGGTCTGTAGGCAATCGGGACGGGGCTGTCAACAAAAAAGGGGGCCCGGATCGGTGATCCGGGCCCCCCTTGGTCTCACGTGCGTCGGACTACAGCTTGCCGAGCATCAGGAACATCAGCACCCAGGTGAACAGGACCAGGGACTCGATGAAGGCGAGGCCGAGGATCATCGGCACGAACACCTTGTCCGAGGCGTTCGGGTTGCGCGAGATGCCCTCGAGCGCCGCCGAGGCGGCGCGGCTCTGGCCGAGGGCGCCGCCGAACGCGGCCAGGCCGATGCCGAAGGCGATCGCCAGGGCCATCAGGCCGCCGTGCTCGAGCGCCAGCGCGTTGGCGCCGGCTTCGCCTTCGGCGAAGGCGAGGCTGGCGGTGCCGAGCACGACCAGCAGGGGGGTGACGAACGTGAACAGGCGTTGGAACAGCTTCATCTGACACTCTCTCTTCGTTGTGGCTGGTCGCCGGCGGCGGGGTAACTCTTCTCTCTCTCTCCCATCCTGTGCCACACCCCGTGACGCCGGCCGTCCAGCCGTGGTTCCGTTAGGCGTGCGCGTGGGCTTCTTGCGCGTGGTGCTCGTCGTGGTGCGCGTCCTCGACGGCGAGGGCGATGTAGATCATGGTCAACAGCACGAAGACCAGCGTCTGCACGATGCAGACGACCAGCCCGAGGGCCAAGAAGGGCAGCGGGACGAGGATCGGCACCAGGCCGAGGAAGGCGGCCAGCACCGCGTGGTCGCCGACCATGTTGGCGGCGAGACGCACGCCGAGCGAGAAGGGGCGGGCGAAGTGGCTGACCAGCTCGATCGGGAACATCAGCGGCGCCAAAAACCACCCCCACCACATCCCGGCCGGGTTGGCCATGTGGGCGATGTGGCCCAGGCCGTTCACCCGCAGGCCGTGGTAGTTGTAGTAGAGGAAGACGAAGATGCTGCAGCCAAAGGTGGTGTTCCAGTTGTCGGTCGGCGGCGCGAAGCCGGGGACGAGCCCGAGGATGTTCGAGATGAAGATGAACAGCGCCAGGGAGCCGATGACCGGGAAGTAGCGCTTGGCCTCCTTCTCGCCGATGATCGCGCAGGCCTGGTTGTAGAACCACTCGAGCGACACCTCGATGAAGTTGCGCACCGACGGGTGCGGGTCGGGGATGAGCGCCTCGGCGCCGGCGCGGCGCATGTCGGCCCGCGCGCGGGCGGCGAGGAGCAGCACGATCATCACGACCAGGATCCCGGCGGCGACGTGCTGGATGAGCACCGGCGTGCCGAACAGCGCGTACGCGGCGGTCTCCTGCTGCAGGTACTGCTCGATCTGCTGGTAACCAGGGAGGAACGAGAGCCAGGTGATGCCGTGTCCCATGATGCTTGCCTCAGGTCGTTCGTGAGCCGGCGACCGCCGGCGAGGGCGCGCTCCACGCCGCGTGGGCAGTTGCCAGGCCAATGCCGACGAACAGGCTCGACATGCCCAGGGCCAACCCCAGGACGTCGAGCTCGAGCACGAGCACGAAGAGCGCCAAGAGCGCCGCGACGGCCGCGAACTTGAGGCTGAGCAGCAGCGCGTAGGCCATCTTTGGCCGGCTGCCGCCGAGCGCTCGGGCGGCGAGGAGGCGCAGGGCGAAGAAGTTGGCGGTCATCACCAGGGCGCCGCAGGCGATCGCGGTGGCGCGCTCGGGCCAGAGCCAGAGGCCCAGACCGACCAGCAGCACCGAGGCCAACACCTGATAGATGCTGGCGAGCGTCAATACGCGCGCGGAGACCATGACCGGAGCCGTGCCTATCGCAGTGCTGTCCGCTTGGCAAGGCCGGGATCGGCAGCGGGGCGGGCCCAAAAAAAGAAGACACGGCGTGTGCGCGCACGCCGTGTCTTGAGTCACCTCGGGAAGTCGGAGGGGGCTCCCTGAGATGACCTGCTCACCACTGCACAATGCAGGATGAGCACTCTGTTCTCACTCACCGGCGGGCCCTGGGGGCGCCCGCGCCGACCATCCCCGATTCTACCACTTCTGCTCCAGCTTGGCTCCCGCGGCCGCGCTGAGGTGGGATGGTGTGTGACCTTGAAATACACTGTAAGACAAACTCGGCACGCGTCAAAAAAAATGATCGATCTTTTTTCAAATTCGACCATCCGTCGTCGCTGCTGCCGAGTCTTGCGCGCGCGCGGCCGAGCACGTAAGGGAGGAGGAGAAGCGAGGCCGCTCGGTGGGTGAGGAGCTCGACGACACACGCGCTCGGCAGCTCGCCGCCGAGGTCGGGGCGGCGACCGGCGTTGGCGTGCGCTGCACCGGATACCATCGACACAACGCGGTGTTGGCGGCGGCGCGCTACGTTTTGGCCAACGGGTTGCGCGTCGTGCTGCTCCCCGAGCGGCGCGCGCCGGTGTTCGCCTATCAGACCTGGTTTGGGGTGGGCAGCAAGCACGAGGACAGCGCGCTGACCGGCATCGCGCACCTGTTCGAGCACTTGATGTTCAAGGCCACCCGCGCCCACCCGGCCGGCGAGCTCGATCGCGAGATGGAGCGCCGCGGCACCCAGACCAACGCCGCGACCTGGGTCGACTGGACCTTCTACACCGAGACGCTCGCGGCCCGTGGTGACAACCTCGAGACGGTGATCCACTTCGAGGCCGACCGGATGGTCAACCTGCTGCTCGACGAGGAGACCTTCCGCAGCGAGGTCGAGGTGGTCAAGAACGAGCGGCGCATGGTGGTCGAGGACGCGATCACCGGCGAGCTGAGCGAGCAGCTCTACGCCCACGCCTTCACCGTGCACCCGTACCGCTGGCCGACGATCGGCGCGATGGCCCACCTCGAGCGGGCCACCGTCGCCGACCTCGAGCGCTTCTACCGCGCCCACTACGCGCCCAACAACGCGACCGTGGTAATCGCCGGCGACCTCGAGCCGGGCGCGACCCTGACGGCGCTGGCGCGTGCCTATGGTCCGCTGCCAGCCCAGCCGTCGCCGTCGCCGGCCTGGGCGCGCGAGCCGCGCCAGAGCGCGCCGCGTCAGGTCGTGCTCGAGCGGCCGATCGTCGCGCCGCAGCTGCTGCTCGGCTTCCACGCCCCGGCCAGCGCCGAGCCCGACTTCGGTGCGGTCGAGATGCTGGGCGAGATCCTGGTCACCGGCGACAACGGCCGGCTCTACCATCGCCTGGTCAGCGAGGAGGGGGTGGCGACCGACGTCAGCGGCAGCCTGGCGCCGTTCGCCGAGCCGGGCCTCTACGAGCTATTGGTTGCGCTCCGGCCGGGGGCCGACCCGCTCGCCGCCGCCGCGCTGGTCGAGGAGGAGCTGGGCCGCCTGGCCCGGGACCTCGACCCGGCCGAGCGGGACAAGGCCCAGGCCGGGCTCGAGCTCGCCTGGCTCGACAGCCTCAAGGACGCCGAGGGGTGCGCCGAGGCGCTCGGTCAGCTCGAGACCAACTACGCGGCCTTCGACCGGGCGTTCACCCTCGGAGAGCGGTGGCAGGACCGTTCGGTCGCGGAGCTGCGCGCGACCGCCGCGGCGGTCTTCGGGCCGGACAACGCGACGACGGTCATCGCGCGGCCGGCGGGCGAGCTGTGGTGAGCGCGCCGAGCCTCGCGCTCGAGCGTCGGGCGCTCGGCCCGACCCCGCTCGTCGTGCTGCACGAGCCCAGCTTGCCGCTCGTGCGCCTGGCGATCGCCTTCCGTGGCGGCGCCTGGCGCGACCCGGCCGGTCGGGCCGGGCGGACCCGCCTGCTCGGGGAGCTCACGCTGCGCGGCACGCTCGGGCGTGATCGGCGGGCCTTCCACCAGGCGCTCGAGCAGATGGGCTCGGTGCTCGGAGTGAGCTGCGCCGGCGAGGCGCTGGTGGTGCGGGCCGTCTGTCACACCCGCCACCTGCCGCGCACGCTCGAGCTGCTCGGCGAGGCCCTGGCGACGCCGGCGCTCGACGCCGAGGAGCACGCCGCGTTGCGTGACGAGCTGATCGCCGGGCTGGCGGCCGAACGCGACGATGACGAGGCGGTGGCCGAGCTCTTCCTGCGCCGGGCGCTGTACGGCGAGCATCCGCTCTCTCGGCCGCCGCATGGCGACGTCGCCGGGGTGACGGCGGTGACCGTCGACGAGCTCGTCGCTCAC
>JBFYZW010000586.1:0-11244 GCA_041309305.1 Deltaproteobacteria bacterium
CCGCCGCGCCGGCGCCGGCGCTGGTCGTCTGCCGCGAGTGCAGCGTGCCCAACCCGCGCGATCGGGCGCTGTGCATCAGCTGCGGCAAGCGGCTCGGGTGACTGTTGCTCGCCGCCGGGACGTGCTACCGTCAACAGTCGGGTTGAGGTTGGACGAGATGGCCAAGACAGAGCAGAGCATCCTCATCGACGCGCCGATCGAGACGGTCTTCGACGTGATCGTCGACTACGAGCGCTACCCGGAGTTCCTCCCCGAGATGCGCGCCGTCCAGGTGCTGGCGCGGCACGACGGGGTGGCCGAGGTCGCGTTCGAGCTCGAGATCATCATGCGCCTCGGCTATGCGCTGCGCCTGGTCGAGGATCGGCCGCGCCGGGTGAGCTGGACCTTGAAGTCGGCCAAGATGATGTCGGCCAACAATGGCGGCTGGCTGCTCGAGCCCGCGGGCGCCGGCCAGACGCGGGCGACCTACGGCCTGGAGATCACGCTGCGTGGGCTCATCCCCAAGTCGGTGAGCACGCGGCTGGTCGGGACCACCCTCCCGGACACGTTGAATCGCTTCAAGGCGAGGGCGGAAGGGATCCGCTGATCTCGGCGCTCGCGCCGCGCTTGCGAAACGTCACGGACCCTCCTACGATAGAGGAGAGACGCGCTGACGGTGGGCGCCACCGGTCGTGAGGGTGATCGTGCTCGATGCGTTCATCATCGACGAGATCAAACGCCGCGAGGAGCAGCGGCGTCGTGATGATGACCGCCCGCGGCTCGAGTTGCCGGTCGACCAGGATGAGCACTCCGACGACGAGGACGACGAGGACGAGGACCCCAAGGAGCGCGGGGTGGTGATCATCGACATGCGCGCCCCGCCTCAGGTGCCCAGCGCGTAGCCCCCGATCGCCAGCTTGATCTCGGCCCGGAGCCCACCGAGCGGGTCCTGGGCCGGCAGGTGGACGAGCGCGCTCACCTCCCAGCAGTCGCAGGGCGAGCGGTAGACGAGCAGCAGGCGATGGTAGCTGAAGCCCTCCTCGCGCAGGGGCGGCGGGTCGGCGATCGGGAGCAGGAAGGTCGTCTCGTAGTGGGCCTCGACCCGGGTGCCGACGCGCAGGCCGAGGTTGCCGCGCACGAGGTGTAGTGCGGCGCTGTCGTCGAGCCTGGCGCCGGCGGCGGCGAGCTCGTAGGTGGCGCGGCGGAAGCGCTCGGCGCGTGGGGTCCAGCGGCTGTAGCCGGCGCTGCCGGAGAGCGGCCCCCACCCCGAGGAGAGGGTGGCGCCGACCTCTTCACAGGCGAGCTCGCGCTCGAGATCGACGTCGACCCAGCCGCCGAGGCGCAGGCGCCCGAAGAGCAGCGCGTCGCCGTCGACCCGGGTGGGCAGAAGCGTGCGATCGCGCAGCGCGATCGGCTGCGCGAGGTTCAGGCTGGCGATCCGCGCGGCGTCGTGGGTGCGCCACAGGCCCTGACCGAGGCGGGCGACCGCCTGGTGGACCGTGCGACGCTCGAGGCGCGGATCGAGGGAGAGCGCCACCTCCGGTCCGGCGTTGAGCCACGGGATGTTGCGCCAGCCGAGCGCCGGCTCGATGACGTGCAGCAGCGCGCCGTAGCGCCGGCCGAGCTGCGTGCTGGCCGTGGCGTCGAGTTGGAGCAGGCCGGAGAGCTGCGCGCCGGGGGTGGTCGGATCGATCCAGAGCAGGTCGAGGGTCGTGCCGGCGGCGAGGCGCAACCCGCGCCAGGCGTCGCGGTAGGTCAGCCCGATGCGGCCGCCGCCGATCACCGCGTCGGGCGGCCGGGCCGCGGTCCAAGGGCCGTAGCGCACCAGTGAGGCCTCGGCCTCACCGTACACCCCCTTCGCCAAGGCCAGGGGCAGGGTGCGCAGCCGCAGCCATGGCCCGCGCTGCGTGACGCCGGCCTCACGGCCCGCGAGGTTCGAGAAGTCCCAGCTCGGGGTCGTCACCGGACCGCCCGGGCCGGCGGTCGTGGTCGAGCGCAGGGCGTTGTTGAGCACCAGGAGGTAGTCGGCCTGCAGCTCGGCGACGACCCCCGGCCCGCGCCAGGTCAACGAGGAGCGCGACGGCAGGTAGTTGGCGACCTGGTCCTCCAGGCTGACGCGGAAGTCCTGGGTGATGAGGTCGTCGGAGACCCACTCGACCGCGGTCAACCAGCGCAGGGTCGGGCCGAGGTCGACGCGCTGGTTGAAGGCGACGTCGACGCGGTGGGTGAGCTGGTCGCGGGCGTCGAGGTAGGCGGCCGGCAGGCGCTCGCCGATCGGCTTCTCCGCCTCGGCCAGGCGCAGGGCCCGCGCCGCGAAGCCCTTGCGATCGAAGGTCCACTGGGTTTGCAGCTCACCGCTCACCGTCGGGGAGGGCGCCCAGCGCAGCCGCCCGCCGAGGCGAGGTGCGCCCCAGGTCGAGAGCGGGGTCACCCGGTGCGCGCCCCAGTCGAGGCGGAGCCCCGGCTTGACGGTGACGTCCCACGAGTCGCCCAGCGGGATGAACACCGGCAGGTCGAGGATCGGCCAGGGTGGCGCGATGAACTTGAGCTCCGGCGCGAGGAGCCCCGCGGCCCGGTCTCGGAGCGCGACCGAGATCGGCGGCAGCGGCGGCGACACCGGCACCAGACCGAGGCCGAACGGGTTGAGCCACAGCTGGGGCCAGTAGAGCCAGGCGCGATCGCGCACGGTGAGGTCGATCCGGCTGGCGGAGAGGCGCCAGGAGGGCGGGGCGGCGCCGCAGTCGCACAGCGTCAGGTCGGCGTCGTCGACGCGCAGGCGGTCGCTGGCGGTGCGCTCGAGATCGCCGCGCACGACCAGGCGGTCGCGTCCGGCCGGCACGCCGCGCGCGTCCTTGAGCCGCGGATCGACCTTGACCCGGAAGGTCGCGCTCGAGATCGTCCCCTGAATGCGGTCGGCGCCGAGGCGGAACCGCTCGCAGGTGAGCACGGTGTCCTGCTCGACGACCAACACCCGGCCGCGCGCCTCGGCGCCAGCGAACCCGCTCTGCTCATCGAGCGCGATGTCGAGCGCGTCGGCCCACAGGCGCAACCCGCCGCAGGCGAGCTCGACCTCACCGCGCAGCTCACAGGCGGCGCGGTCGCAGGTCATCGACTCGGCCGACAGGTCGACGCTGGCGCACTGCGTTGCGGTGGGGCTGGGGTTGAGCCCCAGGGTGCGCGTCGCGGCGGGCGCGGGGACGACGAGGCCGAGCAGGAGGGCTCCGCCGGCGGCCAGGGCCGGCCGAGCGCGCGTTGGGGGCGTGGTCAAGGCCGCTGGAAGTCGAGCGCGAGGATGTTGTCCTTCTGGGTCTCCTTGAACGGCACCTGCAGGCGCAACGCGATCTCGATGCGCACGCTCGGCGACGGGCCCTCGATCACCTTCGGCTGGATGTAGCGCACCGGGCTATCGAAGTAGCGCGTGTCGAGGGCGCGGGTGTTGTTGGTCAGCGGCACCCGGGTGTTGTGCAATACCAGGACGACCAGGTTCGGCTTCGAGGTGTCGACGGTGTACTTCACCGCCTCGGTGGTGCGGACGAACACCCGCGAGGCCTCCTGGAACTGCTGGAAGCCGATCCAGTCCATGTCCTTGATCTCGTTGGCCAGCCCGGGATCGGCGTGGCTGGCGCTACCGGTCAGCAAGAGGAGGGTGGCGACCAGGGCAGTGCGCATGGGCGAAGCCTACCACGCCCGTCCGCAACCGCCCAATTATCCTCAGCCGTCGACCGGGGGGTCGTGCGCGGCGCCGGTGAGGGCGGCCAGCGCCAGGCCGACGAGCTTCAACGAGCCGGTGACCAGCACGACGCCGCCGTCGGCGTGGGCGTTGCGCGCGGCGGCGGTGAGCGCGTCGCCGACCTGCGGGTGGAGCTGCGCGCCGGGTGAGAGAGCGGCGAGCTCGGTCGGATCGCGCCCACGCCGGCCGGGGAGCGGGCAGAGGTGCAGGGTGGAGACCGCCGGCTCGAGGAGCGCGAGCATCGGCGGCGCCGCCTTGTCCTTCAAGGCCGAGAAGACGCAGTGCAGCGGCCGGCCGCGCAACCGCGCGTCTGCGCCGAGAGCGGCGATCAGCACGGTCATCGCCGGCTCGTTGTGGGCGCCGTCGAGGAGGTGGGGGGGCTCTCCGGCGAGCCACTGATACCGCCCGGGCCAGTGGAGGCCGGTGACGGCGCGTTGCCAGGCGGCCGCGGGGCACGGCAGGTCCGAGCTCGCCAGCCGCTCGAGGGCGCGGGCGGCGCACGCCCAGTTGAGGCGGAAGTAGGGCGGGTGGTCGGCGGGCACCGAGAAGGCGGCGAAGGGCGGGGCGAGGCCGTCGAGCCGCAGCATGTCGCCGGCGAGGCGTGGCGTCGGCGCGCACCACAGCGGCGCGCGTCGCTCGGCCGCGAAGCGCTCGATCACCGCCATCGCCTCGGGGGCTTGCGCGGCGACGACCACCGGCCGGCCCGGGGCGATGATGTCGGCCTTCTCGGCGGCGATCAGCGGCACGGTGGCGCCGAGGATCTGCTGGTGGTCGAGGCCGATCGGTGTCAGCACCGCGAGATCGCGGGGGATCACATTGGTCGCGTCGAGCCGGCCGCCGAGGCCGACCTCGAAGACCGCGACGTCCAGCTGCGCACGCGCGAAGGCCATCGCCGCCATCGCGGTGGTGCACTCGAAGAAGGAGGGGCGGGCCGGGCAGCGCTGCTCGACCGCGCGGATCTGGGCGAACGCGGCGACGACCTCGTCCTCGCTGATCGGGCGCCCGTCGATCTGGATCCGCTCGCGGAAGCTGAGCAGGTGGGGGGAGGGGAAGAACCCGACCCGGTAGCCGCTCGCCTGCAGCGTCGTCGCGATCAGCGCCGCGGTCATCCCCTTGCCGTTGGTGCCGGCGACCAGGACCACGCGGCGGAGCTGCCGTTCCGGGTTGCCGAGCGCGCCGAGCAGCGCGCGCGGGCCGTCGAGGCCGAGCTTGAACTCGCCGGCGGCGCGGGCGAACAGGTCGCTCAGGGTCTCGGGGTAGGCGGACATCGACGGCGCGGTGAAGAGGCGTGCGGCGGTACGGTCAGAAGTCGAACTCGTCCATCGGCTTGAGCACCGTCACGCGGCTGTTGCCCAGCTCGGCGATCTGGGCCTTGAGCACGTCCTGGAAGCCGGGCTTCAGGTGGTAGATGAGGACCGGCGCGTCGGTCTTCGGCTCGAAGTGCTTGAGCTCCTCGGCCATCATCTGCGGCGTCAGGTGGCCGGAGACCCGGGCGAGCTCGGTCATGTGGTTCGGAAAGCTGACCTCGTAGATGAAGGCGCGCAGGTCCTCGACGCCGTTGAGCACCTGCCAGAGCTGCTCGGTCGGTCCGGTGTCGCCCGAGTAGGCCAGGGTGCCGCTCTTGGTCTGGACCAGGATCGCCTGGCAATCGACCGGGTGGTTCACCGCCACGGTGCGGATGGTGTACTCGTCGATGGTGAAGGTCTCGCCCGAGTTGATCCGCTTGATCCGCACCGTCGGGTTGTCCGGATCAGCGGGGTTCGGGATCTTGGTGAAGTCGGGCCAGACGGCGTTGTTGAAGATGTGGCGCTCGAGGGTCTCGGCAGTCGGCGCGGTGCAGTAGATGTCGACCGGCTTTTTGCGCACGCCGATGACGTTGTCGGCCAGCAGCGGCAGGTCGCGGATGTGGTCCAGGTGACAGTGGCTGAGCACGACCGCGTCGATGCGCGCCTGATCGACGACGCTCAGGCCGCGGGTCAACGCCCCGGCGTCGAGCGCCAGACGCTCGTCGATGAGGAAGCAGGTCGTCCGGTGCGTCGCCGATTCGCCGCCGTGGCAGCCCAGAACCCTCAACCGCATGGTGTGGCACACTCCCAACCTGCGGCCACCGTCACCGGTGCGCAGGGCGTTGGTCTCTCGCTCAAATGTCCCCGAACTTCTCCTTCATCTCGAGGAACTCGAGGAACTCGCGCAGCTTGGCCACGTCCTGAATCACCAGGCCCGTCTCGGTGATCTTGACCAGGCGGGCCCGGATCAGCTTGTTCAGCACCTCGTTGACCGGCTCGAGGTCGAGGCCGATCTTCGCGGCCAGATCCTTGACCACGAGGTTGATGGCGATCCCGTCCGGCGTCTGCTTGCCCTGCTTGCCGGCCATGTGCGCCAGCGCGTGGACGACGCGCGAGTTGTGGTCGCGCAGCAGCAGGTTCTCGATCTGCTCGTCGGTCTCCTGCAGGCGGGCGGCGAGGTTCTTGATCAGCCGCACGGCGATCTCGGCGTTGCCGCGGACCATCGCCTCGAAGGTCTTCGGGTCGATGACCAGCAGCTTGGCGTCCTCTTCGACCGTGGCGGTGGCCGAGCGCGGTTTGTTGTTGAGGATCGACATCTCCCCGAAGAACTCGCCGACGCCGAGCACGACCAGCGTCTTCTCGACGTCCCGGACCTTCTTGGAGATCTTCACCTTGCCGGCCTGGATGACGTACATCTCCTTGCCGGAGTCGCCCTCGACAAACAACACGTGCCCGGCCGGAAACTCGCGACCGAACCGCTCGTAGAGAGGATCATTGGCCATGATCTCATTGTCCTATCAGAGGGCCCCTGGGGAGTCAAAAAACCCCGTGGTCCTCCTCACTTGGTCTTCATGGTGAACACCCCGTCCCAATCGGGGCCGGGCGGATTGGCGCGCATCGTCTCACAGCGCTTGATGTACATGCTCGAGGCGTAGTCGTTGGGCTTCAGCGTGCCGCGCACCTTGTCGAACAGGCCGATCGCCTCGTCCCACTTCTGTTGCTTGTACAGGCCGATCGCCTGCTCGAAGGTGGTGACCAGCTCGCGCAGCTCGGTGGTCGGCTTGCCCTTGGCGAGCAGCTCGAAGATGCGCACCGGCTCGCGCTTGCCCTTGACCCGGACGGCGTCCATCTCGCGCACGACGACGTCGTTCTTGGCCGCTTCGTAGGTGAACTCGCTGACGATGATGTTGGTGCCGTACTCCTTGTTGATTCCCTCGAGGCGCGAGCCGAGGTTGACGTTGTCGCCCATCACCGTGTAGTCGAAGCGGATCTCCGAGCCCATGTTGCCGACCGCCATCGCGCCGGTGTTCAGACCGATGCCGATGTCGATCTCGGGCAGGCCTTTGTCGCGCCAGCCGGCCTGCAGGATCTTGAGCTCCGCCATCATCTCGAGCGCGGCGTAACAGGCGCGCGTCGCGTGATCCGGGTAGCCGACCGGTGCGCCGAAGATGGCCATGATCGCGTCGCCCATGTACTTGTCGAGCGTGCCGTCGTACTTGAACACCAGGTTGGTCATCGGCGTCAGGTACGAGTTGAGCAGGTTGACCAGCTCCTCGGGCTGCAGCCGCTCGCTGATGGTCGTGAAGCCGCGGATATCGGAGAAGAGCACGGTGCAGGTCTTGCGCTCGCCGCCGAGCTTGAGCTTGTCCGGCTCCTTGAGCATCACGTCGACGACGCTCTTGGTCAGGTAGAACTGGAACGCCTTGCGGATCTTGCGCTTCTCCTTGCCCTCGGTCAGGTAGCCGTAGACGGCGACGCCGATGAAGGTCACGGTGACCTGCAGGACCGGCAACACGTTCATGATCCAGATGCCTTGGGAGAAGACGAACCAGGTATCGATGAAGTACAGGCCGACGGCGAAGACGACGGTGGCGATCACGCCGCCCCAGATCGGCAGACGAGGCAGCGCCAGCCCGAGCGCGACGGCGAGCAAGAGGTAGAGGAACGCCTCGATCAACGCGATGCCGTAGAAGCGCTGGAGGAACCGCCCGTCGAGGATGCTCTGGATGGCGCTGGCGTGAATGAACACGCCCGGGATGTTCGAGTCGAGCGGCGTGGCGCGCAGGTCCTCCTTGACCCCCATCGCGGTCATGCCGAACAGGACGATCTTGTCCTTGTAGACCTCCGGCGACAGGGTGCCGTCGATGAAGTCGGCGACCGAGTGGGCGGGGAAGTAATCGCGCAGCGTGCTGTAGTAGTTGACCAGCAGGCGGCCGTGGTCGTCGGTGGGGATGTAGCGCTCGCCGACCTCGATGCCGCCGAGTCGCGAGCCGGGGAAGATCTCGGAGTTGAACACCTGAATGTCGGCGTCGAGGTAGCGCGCCGCGGCGATCAGCGACAACGCCGGGTAGAACCTGCCGCCGTAGGTGTTGACCATGCGGATGCGCCGCACCGGTCCGTCCTTGTCCGGCGTGGCGTTGAAGTAGCCGAAGTGCTTGGTGCGCCGGGCGATCTTCGGCAGCGGCGAGAGCGCTCCGATGAGCGACCGGACCTCGAGCTTGTCGATGTCGACACCCTCGACCGGTCGGACCATGTCGAGCGTCTGGCCGCCGATCTCCTCGATGACGTGCTCGTAGAGGTGATCGATCGCCGAGGGCGCGAGGACGGCGAGGCTGTCGACCACCTCCTGCTCGCTGATGCCGACCAGCTCCTCCTCCTCGTAATAGCCGATGAAGCCCATCACCGTCTGCGGGCTGTCACCGATCGCGTTGGCCAGCGCGTCGTCGGGCGAGACGGTGGCGACGTTGCGGGCCAGCTCGGCGTGCAGCTCGCTGGCGGCGCGGGTCAGCTCGGTGACCGCGGTGCGCGTCGCCGCGAGCGCCGCGGCGGCCCGCTCGGCGTTCTTGCGCGCCTCGACCAGCGGGCGCTTGGCCGGCAGGTTCTTGCTCTTCTTCTCGGCGTCAGCGAGCGCGGCGAGCGCCGCGGTGTGGGCGGCCTCGGCCTCTTCGAGCCGTCGGCGCAGCTCCTGCTGCCTGGCGCCCTGGTCGGTCAGCCCCTTGGCCTCGAACGCGTCGACGAGGTTCTTGATCGTCACGTAGGCCGAGTTACGGTCCTCGTCGGCGAAGGTGGCGTCGAAGGCGATGACCTTGGCGCCGCCCTCGGTCGTCTTGCGCACGAAGTCGGCGACGACGGTCCGGTTCCACGGCCACAGCCCGTACTTGCGGATCGCCTTGTCGTCGATCGCCGCGATGATCACCCGCGGCTCCGGGAGGTCACGCTGCGGGCGGCTGGCGAACTTCAGATCGAGCGACTTGAGGTCGAGCAGGTGCAGCAGGCCGTTCTTCGACAGCGGACCGAACTCGAAGACGCCCAGCTCGATCACCAGGTGGGCGAGGGCGAAGGTGCCGCCGATGACCAGCGCGATGATCAGCGGCGCGAAGCGCCTGAGGAAGCTCGACACCTGCAGTCTGTTCACGGTCTTCTCCTGCGCCCGGCGAACGGTTGTGCTCCTCATTTAGACCGGCTCGCCTGGACGGGTCAAACCACCCCGGGGACTCGCCGGTGGTGGACGCGCGTCCCGGCCGGTGTGCGGTTGGCCGGCCCGGGGAAGGCGGCTATAGTACGCCGACCCACAGGCATGACCACGCAACGGCCACGGCTCTTGGTCATCGAGGACGACGCGGCGGTGCGCACCGTCTTCGCCGAGCTGTTGCCCGGCGCCGGCTATGATCTGGACCTGGCCGAGACCGCCGAGCAGGGCTTCGCGCGCCTGAGCGAGCAGAGCTACGACCTGGTGCTCTCCGACATCGTCTTGCCCGGCTCGAGCGGCCTCGAGCTGCTGCGGCGGGTGCGCGCCGGCTACCCGGACCTCGACGTCATCCTGATGACCGCCTTCGCCAGCATGCAGAGCGTCCTCGAGGCGGTCAGCGCCGGCGTCTACGACTACCTGGTCAAGCCGTTCGACAACCTCGACGAGGTGCTGCTCACGATCCGTCGGGCGATCGACAAGCGGCGGCTGGTGCTCGAGAACCAACGGCTGATCGAACACCTGCGTGAGGCGAACGCCAGCATCGCGGCCCTCAACCAGGATCTCGAGGCGCGGGTCGAGCGGCGCACCGAGGAGCTCGCCGCCGCCAACGCGCAGCTCGCCGAGCTGAGCGTGACCGACGACGTCACCGGCCTCTACAACCAGCGCTTCCTGATCGAGCGGCTGGCCGACGAGTTCGCGCGCGCCGATCGCTACGGGCAGCCGCTGTCGGTCGTGATGCTCGACCTCGATCACTTCAAGCAGGTCAACGACACCCGCGATCACCTGTTCGGCAGTCGGGTCCTGGCGCGCGTCGCCGCGGTCGTCCGCCAGGAGGTGCGCAGCGTCGACCCGGTGGTCCGCTACGGCGGCGACGAGTTCGTGATCATCCTGCCGCACAGCCGTCTGGAGCAGGCGGTGTCGGCGGCCGAGCGGGTGCGCGCCGCGATCGCCGCGGCGAACCTCGGGGACTCCGGGGAGGTCTACCGGATCACCGCCTCGTTCGGCGTCGCGGCGCTCGGCGCCTGCGAGGCAACCGATCCGCTGGCGTTGCTGCGCGCGGCGGACAAGGCGCTCTATCTGGCCAAGGCGCTCGGGCGCGACCGCGTCGCGGTGATGAGCGGTGACCGGCCGATCGCGGTGGGGGCCTGAGGTGGGCGCGTTGACCGGCAGCACGGGCCTGGTGGTCGGCGTGGCCAACGAGCGCAGCCTCGCCTGGGGGATCGCCCGCGCCGCGGCCGAGGCCGGCGCTCGCGTCAGCCTGGCGGTGCAGAACGAGCGCTTGGCGATCCACGCCCGGCCCCTCGCCGAGTCGATCGCTGCGCCGCTCGTCGTCTGCGACCTCGCCGATGACCAGGCGGTCGGCCGGCTCGCCGAGCAGGTCGGCGCGACCGGCGCGCTCGACTTTCTCGTCCACGCGGTGGCCTTCGCCGAGCGTGCGGAGCTGACCGGGCGGTTCGTCGAGACCTCGCGGCCCGGCTTCGCCGGGGCGGTGGACATTTCGGTCTACAGCCTGATCGCGCTGACGCGGGCGCTGCTGCCCGCGCTGCGCCGCAGCGACCGGGCGAGCGTGATCACGCTCTCCTTCCTCGGCGCGACGCGCGTCTTCCCGCACTACAACGTGATGGGCGTCGCCAAGGCGGCGCTCGAGGCGACCGTCCGCTACCTCGCCGCCGATCTCGGCCCGGAGGGGATCCGCGTCAACGCGCTGAGCGCCGGGCCGTTCCGCACGCTCTCCGCCTCGGGGGTGCCCGGGCTGCGCGCGCTGATGGCCGCCGCGCGTCAGACGATCCCGCTGCGGCGCGATCTGACCCTCGCCGAGCTCGGCGAGGCGGCGGTCTTTCTCCTCTCGAGCGCCAGCCGCGGGATCACCGGGGAGGTGATCCAGGTCGACGGCGGACTGCACCTCGTCGGCGCGGCCGTCCCTCCGGAGGGGGCCGAGCGATGAGGGTCACCGTCCAGGTGGCGGCGCTCCACCCCGAGCTCGGGCGGCGCATCCCCTGGCCCGAGCGGATGAGTCGCGACGCGGCGGGACTCGACCTGGCGGCGGCGCTCGACGCGCC
>JBFYZW010000587.1:0-4858 GCA_041309305.1 Deltaproteobacteria bacterium
GCGAAGGCGCTCTCGGCCGTTGCCGCCGGCGCCGCGGCCTCGCTCACCGGCGCCTCCCCGGCCGGCGCCGCGGACGCCTCGCTGACCACCGGCACCGGCTCCGCCGGCGCCTCGCTGGCCAGCGGCGTCGCCTCGAGCGGCCCGAGGACGAGCGTGCCGATCAGCGCCAGCACGACCGCCTCCGCAGCCGCGCAGCCATCAGCAGCCCGAGCAGGGCCACCCCGGACGGGGACGCCGCGCCGCAGCCGCAGCCCTCCTCTTCCGGCTTCGCCGCGCCGCAGGTCGGCACGCGGATGGTCGGATCAGGGGTCGAGAAGTTGCCGGTGTTGCGCGCGTCGTGGCGGAAGCTCGGCCACTGCACGTTGCCGTCGGCGCGGCCTTCGAGCTCGTAGACGAACAGGTACCCGGCGCGGGTCACCGCCGCCATCTCCAGAAGGCCGTCGCCGTCGATGTCACCGACCGCCGGCGAGGCGATCTGCCAGTGGCCGGTGTACTTCGGCCAGCCGGTCGGCTCGCTGCCGTCGCGCTTGAAGGCGTGAATGAGGAAGGTCGCCGAGGTGTTCACCACCTCGGCCTCACCGTCGCCGTCGACGTCGGCGACCAGCGGGTTCAAGAAGAATTGTAGATCCTCCATGATCTGCGGGAAGCCCTGCAGCATCTCGCCGCTGCGCGAGCTCCAGGCGGCGAGCTGGTGGTCGAAGTCGGCCCGCTCGCCGTCGTAGAGCAGGTTGTCGACGAAGTTCGAGCCGGCGGCGCCGGTGAAGTAGTCGAGCACGCAGTCGCCGTCCAGATCGCCGAACGAGCCGGAGTTGATCATCACCAGCGACGAGGCCTGGTCGGAGTTGGTGTCGACGCCGTAGAAGCCGTAGAAGCTCTTCAGCTCGCGGAAGGCGCTGCCCGCCGGATCGAAGGCGTCGAAGCCGTCGTGGTGGTAAAGCCGCCCGAAGTCGGCGATCGAGGCCGCGCCGATCTCCAGCGTGCCGTCGCCGTCGAGATCGGCGAGCACCGGCGAGCCGGGCGTGCCCTCGCCGACGTACGGGAGCGCGTTCGGGTAGCCGCCGACCATCAGGATCGGGAAGCAGCGCTTGCGACTCGCCGAGGTGCCGCAGTCGGCGCGGTAGGCCACCGGCCGGCCGGCCGCCCGGTCGTAGGAGAAGGCGTGCACGACCGAGATCTGGTCGTTGATCGCCTCGTTGGTGCCGACGACCACCTCGAGGTCCCCGTCCCCGTCGAGATCGCCGACCGCCGGCGACGAGATGATGCGCCGCCGCTGACCGTCGTCGTTCCCCTCGTACGGCAGGCTGAGGAAGGGCTTGGTCAGGTCGGCCGGGTCCTTCGCGCCGCTGACCGGGAAGCCGTCGAGCACCGTGCCGTCGTCGCGCAGCGCGAAGACGCGCTGGTCGAGCGTCGCAACGATAATCTCCAGCCTGCCGTCGCCGGTCAGATCGGCGAGCACCGGCGCGGCGAAGATGCCGATCTCGGTGAAGCCGTCCAGGTCGGTGTCCGCGCCGTCGGTGGTGCCCTCGACGCCGCGCGGGAAGCCGGCCCGCAGCGCTCCGGTCGCGTCCCAGGCGTAGACCTCGCCGTCGAGCGTCGCCGCGACGACGTCCGGGACGCCGTTGGCGTCGAGATCGCCAATCGCCACCGTCGCGAGGATCACGCTCGCCTGGTCTGGGTTCAGCTCGTCGCCGTTGTCGGGCAGGTTGTCGAGGCCGTGGGTGAAGGCCCACGAGCCGGGGTTGCGCACCGCGCGCCCAGGGTTGGTGTGCACCGGCCAGCCGGGCAGCTCGCCGGCCGCGCTGGTGAAGGCGTGGACGTAGCCGTCGTCGTCCGCGAGGAGGATCTCGAGCTTGCCGTCGCCGTCGAGGTCGAAGAGCTTGGGCGAGCTGCCGCCGGAGACGCCGAGCCGCACCGGGAAGCCCGGCTTCCAGGTGTCGTCGCGGTGGACATAGACCGCACGCCGGTCTTCGCCCTGGTTGCCGGCCACGTCGGTGACGCGCAGGCGCAAGGTCACGGTGTAGCGGTTCTGTTTGTGCGCCTTGGTGACGTTGGTGTCGACCGGCCCGCGGTCGGCGCGCGTGTTGTAGCGCTCGACCCGGGCCCGCGGGTCGAAGGGCACCGCGGTCGGATCGAAGGTGCCGAGCACACCGTCGGCGGCCGTGGTGCCGCTGGCGAGCTGATGCCAGACCGCCGGGTCCGGCGGATCGCTGTCGGCCGGCTCGACGCCGGCGGCCCACTCGAGCGTCCAGGAGGCGAGCGTCGAGCGGTCGGCGCGGGCGACGCCGTGGATCGGCACGCCGCCGTGCGTTGGGTCGATCACCGTCCACCAGTCGGGGGCGAGCAGATCGGCCTCCGGCGGGATCCGACCGTCGAGCACCCGATCGACCGCGGCGCGCGCGTTGAGCCGGCCGTAGCCGAAGTACATGTCCCACCCCTCGTGCGACGGGTAGGTCTTGTCGTCGTACTGGGGATGACCGAGGCGCGAGGTGGGCAGATCGATGTCGTCGACCGCGTGGACGTAGAGCTGGTGGATCTCGCTGCCGGACAGCGGCGCGATCCCGGCCTCGAGCACCGCCGAGGCGATGAGCCCACCGACGCCGGAGGAGGCGCCGGTCGCGCCCGACGAGCAGCCGGTCGACGGCGCCGAGAGCACCAACCGGGCGCCGAAGTTGGTGCAGTTCGAGAAGTTGATCCAGGTCGTGCTCTGGTTGATGTTCTCCGCGTCGTAGCGCACCGCGTGGACGTACTCGGCGTGCGCCCCCGCCCCGGGGTAGTTCTGGTGTTGCGCGGTCTCGTCGGCCGCCGAGACGATGTTGATGACCCCGCGCTGGTAGGCGTACTCGATCACCGCCTGCGAGAAGCTGGTGTTCGAGATCGCCCCGACCGCCGACTGCAGCACCTTCGCCCCCGAGTCGATGGCGAAGACCATGCCCGCCGCCCAGTTGTTGGCGTCGACGACGAACGAGTCTCCGACCCGGACGTTGAGCAGCATGCAGTTGGGGCAGATCCCGGGCAGCCCGGAGCCGTTGCCCCCCTCGGCGGTCGAGTCGCGCCCCTCGCCGGTGCCGTGGCCGAAGCGGGTGTCGTCGTAGGGGTTGTTGTCGCCCCAGAAGGCGTCCCAGCCGGCGATGTCGTCGACGTAGCCGTTGCCGTCGTCGTCGACCCCATCGGAGAAGATGCAGAGCAGGTCCCCGGGCTCGAGGAGGCTGTTCGGCGCCTCGAGGTAGAGCAACGCCGAGGCGTTGTTGAACGGGTAGAAGCAGCGCGGGTAGAGGTAGTCGAGCGGCGTGCTGTCGTCCGGGTTGACGCGCGGGTCGTCGGCGTAGTCCTGCACGTTGAAGACGCAGTCCCGATTGTGGTCGTAGGGATCGGCGCTCGGGCAGGCGGGGTTCTCGTCCAGCGCCCGGCCGGCGGTCTCGGCGCCGGCGGCGGTCTGCGGAGGCGGCAGCTCGCCGCGGTTCAGGCGGTGCTTGTTCTGCAGGTCCGCCTCGTCCCACTTGATGCCCGAGTCCATCACCGCGACGAGGACGTCGGTCTGGCCGGTGGTCCGTTGCCAGGCACGGTCGGCGTGCAACCCGGAGCCGAGCTGCAGCTCCACCGGCTCGCGCATCCGGTTGCGCCAGCGCGCCGGCACGTAGGAGATGTAATCCCACTCCGAGCCGAGGCACAGGCTCCGGCCGGCGTCCCACGAGCAGGCGCGCTCGTCCCAGCACTGCGCCTCGTTGGTGATCTGCCGGCAGCGGATCAAGTCGTCCGGGCAGTCGTCCGGCTGGTCGACGAAGCCGTCCTGGTTGTCGTCGTCGCAGCCGGGGCCGGCGAGCGGCAACGGCACCGCCGCCGAGGCGGCGAACGGCAGGGCAAAGAGCGCGCAGAGCAGCCCGAGGCGCATGACAATCCCTCTCCGAAGTGAGTTGCGCGCACCATCGTATAGGCGAGGCGCCGCCGTCAAGCGCAGGCGCAGCGGCCTATCGACGCGCGGCGGGCGGGACGCTAGATTCAGGCGATGGCCATCGAGCGGACCCCGAAGACCGGCCCCCGGGTCGCGCTCCCCGCGGAGCCGGCGACCGCGACGCCCACCTCGAACGCGACACGTACCCCGGCGCCGGCGGCGACCCCGCAGGCGATGGAGAAGCCGCCGTCGCTCGGCGCCCCCGAGGCGTCGTTGACCCACCCGGCGCGGCAGGTCGGCGACGCCCGCCAACCGGCGCTCGAGGAGCAGGTCGGCGAGCTGCGCGCGGCGTTGCGCCGCAAGGGCCCGCACCGGGCCGGCGCGGCCGCCGAGGCGCTCGCCCTGGCCGGCAGCTTCCGGCTGCGCCGCTCGCGCCGCGGCCGACAGCTGGCGCTCGAGCTGTGCGCCGAGGCCGCCGAGGCCGACGAGGCGCTGGCGACGCTGGCCGACCGGCTCGCGCGCCTGCTCGCCGCCGAGGGAGACATACACGAGCTCAGCCCCGAGGGTACGCTGCGCGCCTGCCGGGCGCTCATCGAGCTATGCGAGGAGGAGCGGTCGTGACCCACGACGAGCTGCGCGCGCTGGCCCACGCTCAGCTGGCCCACGGCCTGATCCAGCTCGCCGTCCACTTCCCTGACGAGCTGGCCACGTTCGGGCTCGAGATCCCCGGCGCGCTCGAGCGCGCCGTCACCCTCGCCGAGCAGGCCATCGCCCTCGCCCCGACCCGCGCCGACGGCTACGTCGCGCTCGGGCGGCTGTTGCTCTGCCACGACGAGCCGGCGGCCTGGCACGACGCCGCCGAGGTGCTGCGTCACGCGCTCAGCCTCGATCCGGAGCACGACGGCGCGGCGCTGGCGCTGGCCACCTGCCTGCGCGCGCTCGGCCAGCCGGCCGAAGCGCTGGCGCTCG
>JBFYZW010000588.1:0-6136 GCA_041309305.1 Deltaproteobacteria bacterium
CGCGGGCGCCGGGCGCCCCCGAGGGCCCGAGCGGGGCGTTGACCCAGACCAACCGCGCGCTGCTCGAGCTGCTCGGGCGCGCGCCGCACGGCGTCACCGGCGGGGCGGGCACCTTCCTCGCCGCCTACAGCGCCGGGATGAACGCCGTCGAGGGGGCGTTGCCGCCGCCGCTGCCGTTCACCTACACGTTGCCGTTCCCGGTCGTGCTCGACGACGGCCAGGGTCACCAGTTCATGCTCGCCGCCGGCACGCGCATCTCGAGCGACCCGAACGGCGCCTACATCGCCCAGACCCCGGGCTTCTTGCTCAGCACCGGCGGCACGACCATCGCCGCGCAGCAGGGGACGCTGCGCCTCGGCGGCGGGCTCGACCAGCTCAGCTTCCAGGCCTTCGACCTGTCGAGCGGCGGCACCACGCTCGGGCTCACCGGCATGCAGGCCGGCATCGACCGGCAGAACCAGACGGCGCTGATCGTCGCCGACCAGCTGCTGCTCGACACCACCACCTCGCACCTCGCGCTCACCGGCGCGCAGATCTCGCTCTCCCCGGACGCGACGCAGCTGGGCGCTGCGACCCTGCTACTCGAGCAGGGCGGAGATCACCTGAGCCTCGAGGAGCTGACCCTCAGCCACACGCTCGCCGACGGCACCTCGACGGTGAGCCTCGGCGCGAGCAACCTCGAGGCGCTGGTCGGCACCACGGGCCTGACTGCCGAGCAGCTCTCGGTGACCTTCGTCGACGGCGGCCCAGGCGCGGCAGCGAGCCTGCAGCTCTCCGGCAGCGGCGTGCACCTCGCCGTCGGCCAGACGGTGATCGACGCGACGACGGCCCAGCTGCAGTTCGTCCACCAACCGGACGGCTCGGCGGTGCTCGGCCTCGAGACCGGCGAGCTCAACGTCGTCACCGGCGCCGGCACCTTGTCGACCACCGGCCAGACAGCGGTGCAGGTCACCTACGGCCCGGGCGGCGTGCCCACCGGCGCCACCTTCGCCGCCGATGCGCTCGGCTTCGTCGATGGGCAGGGCAACAGCCTCTCGACCACCGGCGCGACGATGAATCTGGCCTTCTCGCCCGACGGGCAACTCGGCGGCGTCACCGCGCAGGCCGGCACGCTGGCGCTCGCCGGGGACGCCGGCCAGCTCACGGCCACCGCTGGCGAGCTGACGCTCGACTATCAGGATGGTGTGCTGCGCTCGGCGCTGGCCACGGCCGGCGCGGCAGCCTGGAGCGGCAGCGGGCAGGAGGCCGCGGTCAGCGACGGGGCGCTCGGCCTGCACTTCGGCGACCAGGGCCTGCTCGAGCGCCTCGAGGGCAGCGCCGAGAGCTTCACCTGGACCGGCGGCGGCACCCAGGTCACCGGCGACCAGGCGGCGCTCTCGCTCACCTTCGGCCCCGGCGGCCAGCTGAGCCAGGTCGCGGCGCAAAGCGGCGCCACCGAGGTGACCGGCGCCTTCGGGCGGGTCTCAACCGCGGGCCTGGCCACCCTCGACGCCGCCTACGCGCCGTCGGGCGTCTTGCAGTCGCTCGCGCTGCACGGCGACGACGTCACCTACCTCTCCGGCGCGACCAGCCTCCACCTCGAGGACGGCGACCTCGGCGCCAGCTTCGATCCCGAGGGTCGCCTCGCGACGCTCACGGCCAGCGTCGGCCAGGGCTCGTTCTCCGGCGACTTCGGCAGCCTCCTCCTCGCCGGCGGCGGGGCGTTCAACGCGTCGTTCGACCAGGGGGTCCTCACCGGCGTCGCCGGCCGGGTCGATGGGCTGCGCCTGAGCGGCGGGCAAGGACTGCTCGAGCTGCCGCACGGCACGGTGAACGGCAGCTTCAACCCGGACGGCAGCCTGGCCGAGCTCCTCCTCCACGGCGAAGGCGCGCGCTTCTCCGGCTCGGCGCTCGGCGGCCAGCTGACCGACCTCTCGTTCGCCACCGCCGACGCGCGCCTGACTGCGGGCCCCACCGGCCAGGTGCTCAGCTTCACCGGCACCGGCGGCGCGCTGACGCTCGCCGGCCACACGATCGACATCGCCGCGGTCGACGAGCTGCGCGTCACCGCCGGTCCGGACGGGGTGATCACCGGCCTCGACGCCCGCTTCCCGGGACCGGTGACCTTCGACGAGGCGGGCGGCGATCTGAGCGTCCGCGTCGTCGACCTGGGCGGCACGCTGCGCACCGACCCGGGCCAGCTGAGCGTCAGCTTCAGCGAGGCCGACGTGCTGCTGCGCAGCGAAGGGCTGCAGGCGACCTTGCACGGTGGCGCGGTGACGCTCGGCGAGCGCGACCTGCACGTCCACGTCGCCGACGCCCGGCTGCTGCGCGAGGTGCAAGGCCAGCTCGGCCTCGACGTCACGGTGGTCGGGCTCGACCTGGTCCTGCGCCGTGACGCGGCCGGTGCGCTCACCGACCTCGAGGCCGCGGTCGGCGATCTCGCCGCGCACAGCGAGAGCTTCAGCGTCCTGGTGCACAACGCCGAGGGTCAGCAGCTCCGCCTGCACACCCGCTTCGACGGCGAGGGCAACGCGCTGCGCTCGGTCTTCTTGCAGATCCCGGACGGCGGCGAGGTGCTGGTCTCGAGCGACGACCTCTCGGCCCGCTTCGGCCCGATGACCGCCGAGCTGACCCGCGCCGACGACGGCGCGCTGCGCCTGAACACCACCGGCCTTGACGTCGACGCGGTGTGGCGCGATCTGGCCGTGCGCGTCGACAGCGAGGCGATCGACGTCGGCCTCGACCCGGGACGGGGCCTGGTCTTCAACCACATCGCCGGGACCTCGATCCACGTCGCCAGCCAGGGCTACGACATCGACATCGACGTCGCGGCGATGGACGATCTCCTGCTGCGCATGACCGGCATCGGCGGGCTGGCCGAGGGCGCGATGCTCGAGCTGGTGCCGACCGGCCCAGACTCGCGCCTGACCGCCCGGCTGTCCACCGAGCACAACGGCATCCCCATCTCCCTCGAGCTCGACGACTTGGGCGCCCTGCGCGCCGGCGGGTCGGTGCAGACCAACCAGGTCCACGTGCTGCTCGCCGATCCGACCGGCCGCGGCCGAATCACCGCGACCGCCGGACCGGTGACGCTCGAGGGCTCGGCGCTGGAGCTCTTCGCCCGCTACCGGACCTACGATCCGCAGCGGATGCTCGGCGCGGTGGGGCGCTTTTTGTCCAGCGACGGCGTGCAGCTCACCCGCGGCCTGTCGGTCGAGGCGGACGGGGTCGTGCGCCTGGGCACCCCGGGCTCGGGCCTGTTCGCCGAGACCGCGGTGCTCCTGCCCCGCCCCGCCGGCTCGGCCCCGGGCTACCTGTGGAGCGCCGGCGCGCCGCCGGGCGAGCAGCACGACCGGGGCGGCGCCGGCGTGATGCTCAACCTCGGCGGGGCCGGCACCTCGGCGGCGGGGACGCGCTACGTCGGCAGCCTGTTCGTCGGCGCGGTGCCCGGCTCCTACCTCGAGCTCGACCGCACCCGCGGCGAGATGTCGGTCTTCGGCGTCCCGTTGCCGAGACGGATGACGGTGCCGACCACCGGCATCGCCGGGCTGAACTTCCGCGCCCACGGCCCGGACGCGCGCGTCGACGCGACGCTCGGCGCCTTCGTCAACCCGGCCGGCCTGGTCGAGGGGGACGCGCGGCGCTACGTCGACGAGCGCACGCCGGGGGGCGTCTTCGGCGGGGTGACCTACCGCAACGACCGCTTCTCCGCCTCGCTCGAGGGGGTGGTGGACGTCAGTCGCGATCGGCGCGCCGAGCTCGGCGGCGTGCGCCTGACTTTGGGCTGGCGCTTCTGAGCCGCCGGCTACGGCTCGACGCTCTGCTCGAGCGCGAAGGCCTCGCGGATCAACTGCGCGACCTTCTCCTTGAACTGCGACCGCGGCTGTGAGCGCGCCGGGTAGAGCTCGGCGTAGAAGGCGTCGATCTCCGCCTCGACTCGGCCGAGCTCGTCGGCGGTCAGCTTGCCGTCGCCGTCGCCGTCGAGCCGGCGGGCGATCATCTCGACGTGGTCGGCGAGCTTGCGCACCTCGCCGCGGTCGACGCGGAAGGCGGGCAGGATGTCCTCGCGGAAGCCCGTGCTGCCGCCGACCAGGATGTTCTGGCCCTCCTGCAGACTGGCCGCCTCGAAGACCGAGCGGGCGAACGGATCGGCGATGCGCTTGGCCTCGTTCTTGTCCACCGCCCCGTCGTCGCCCGGCGCGCGGCGATAGGGGTTGGCGCGCACGTCGCTCGGCGTCAGGCGGGTCGCCGGGTTCTGCGCGTCGGCGTCGATCACGGTGCGCACCGCCGACTGCAGGCGGGCAGCGATGCTGGCGAGCTCGACTGGCTTGGTCACCTGGACCTCCTATTCGATTGACTCGACCATTTCACCACAGCGGACGATAGACGGCAACCGTACCGCTGCGCGACGGCGCTTTTGCCGTCGCCCGCCTTCTGGCATGAAGGGGCGGTCGGCAACCAATCCTTCAGGGAGGCCCCCGTGCACGCCAGACGCTCGTTCGCTCGCATCCCGATCGCGGTCCTCGTCGCGGCGCTGCTCGGCGCCTGCGGTCACACGGTGATCGTCGTCCCGCGCACCGCGCCGGCGGAGGTCAACCTGGCCGGCTACAAGCGCATCGCGGTGGCCGGGGTCCTCGGCGAGGGTGGCGAGCAGCTGGCGACGGCGCTCAACGAGGCGATCTTCGCCACCGGCCGCTTCGAGGTCCTCGAGCGCAAGAACGTCGAGCAGATCATGGCCGAGCAGGAGTTGTCGATCTCCGGCCTGGTCAACAGCGACACCGCGGTGCCGATCGGCGAGATGCTCGCCTCGGCGACGCTGGTCGTCGGCGAGGTCACGGTCTCCGACTACCAGGAGAACGTGCAGCGGGAGGTGAAGACCTGCCTGACCAAGGAGAAGAAGCCGACCGAGTACCCGTGCACCCACTTCACCCGCACCGCCAACGCGACGCTCAGCGCCGCGCTGAAGGTGCTCGACACGACGAGCGGCAAGATCCTGGCCATCAAGACGCTCACCACCTCGGCCGGTGATCGACGCAAGGCGATCGACAACGAGCCGCCGCCGTTCAACAGCCGCGACGCGTGGCTGGCGCGCTGCCGCCAGCAACTGGCCGCCGACTTCGCCAAGGTCATCGCCCCATACCAGGTGCAGGTCAGCGTCGTGCTCCTGTCCGACGACGACTTCCCGGAGCTCGAGCAGGGCGTCAACTTCGCCCGCCTGGGCAACTGGGACCAGGCGCTCGCCCGCTTCGGCGAGGCGCTGGCGCGCGCCGAAGGCGACCCCGAGGTCGACGCCGAGGCCAAGGCGATGATCCACTACAACCTGGGCATCGGCTACGGCTACTCCGGCCGATACGCCGAGGGGATCCGCGCGTTGGAGCTCGCCTACAGCCTCGATCCGGAGCCGCGCTACCTGCAACAGGTCGCGACCGTCAAGCAGTTCCAGGAGGACGACGCGAAGCTCGCCGCCCAGAAGGCTGGCGACTTCGACGCTGCGCTCGCGGAGTAGCCGCCGCGAATAACCGCCGGTTTTTTGGCCGGTTCTCCATCCCGGGTTAGACGTAGGGGGAGTTCTACCTACACCTAGCCCGGGGGTGAGCCATGCTCCGGCGACTCGTGCTCAAGCGCTTCGCTCGCTTCCGCGACCTCACGCTGGAGCTCGGCAAGGCGACCGTCATTCACGGCCCGGCCGAGTCGGGCAAGACCACCCTGTTCGCCGCGTTGCGCGCGGCGCTCGGCGGCGAAGCAGCCGCCAGGCGCGATCCGGACGACGAACCGCCCCGGCTCGAGACGGACGGTGACGTCGCCCCCGCCACGCCGGAGGACGTCGCGACGCTGCTCGCCTGCGGCGACGGCGAGCTGTGCGTCGCCGGCGGTGACCAGACCACGGCCGAGGCCCTTTCGGCGCGCCTGCGCGCCGCCAGCATCGACGCCCGCGCGTTGGCCGAGGAGTTCGGGCGCAAGGCGTCGACCGACCCGAGCGCGCCGCACGTCGTCGAGCAGCGGCAGCTCGACGAGCGGCGGCAGGCGATCGGCGCCGAGCTGACCCGGCTGCGCGCCGCCCGCCTCGAGCTCGCGACCATCGACCGCGAACGCGCCGAGCTGCACGAGGCGATCACCGAGCTCGACGCCGAGGGCGCCCGCCGCCAGGCGGCGC
>JBFYZW010000589.1:0-6258 GCA_041309305.1 Deltaproteobacteria bacterium
CTCGGCGGCGGCAACGTCGGCTTGGCGCCCAGCGGCGCGTCGTGCGGGCCTCGTCCCATGCCCCCGGATTGTCGCACAGCCCGGCCGCTCAGGCCAAACGGCGGCGCCGCACCAGGAGAGCGAACGCGAGCAGCGGCGCCAGCGCCCCGGGGACGGCGCGGCAGCCGCCCTCGAGCCGAGAGCTCGGCGACGCGGCCGGCTCGAGCACGACGACGACCGCCAGCGCGTCGCTGGTCGCCTGCCCGTCGCTGACCGTGAGCGAGAAGCTGTACTGCCCCGGCGCCGCCGGGACGACCATCGCGCGCGGCCGGTCGGCCTCGGTGATGCTCAGCGCCGGGCCGTTGACCTGTGCCCAGCGGAAGGTCAACGGATCGCCGTCCGGATCGCTGCTGCCGCTGCCGTCGAGCACGATCGTCGCGCCGACGCGCGCGTCATTCGGCGCCTGGGCGATCGCCACCGGCGGCTGGTTGCTCGGCTCGATCGGCGCCTCCTCGATGAAGCGCTCCTCGACCGCCGCCCACATCGGGTGATCGACCGCGGTGTAGCCGATGGCCCAGAACATCACGCCGCCCAGGTCGTACTGCTCGACCAGATCCATCTTCAGCGCCAGCGACTGCTCGTCCTCGCAGAACAGCTGACGCCAGCCGTTGTTCTGATAGACCTTGAACGGCGTGGCCGAGTCCTCGTCCCACGCGCCGCCGACCAGCATGCTCTCGCACACCGAGACCGTTCGCGACACGCCGGTGCCGGCGGCGGTGCCGGGGACGGCGGCGCTGGTCGCCGGCCAGTCGATGCCGTACAGCGGCAGGCCGAGGACGAACTGGCGGCGGTTCTCGACCCCGCCCCACTCCAGGTAATCCTCGATTGTCCAGACCAGATCGAGCCCCGACCAGGTGGAGCCGCTGTAGATCGGCGCGTTCGGTCCGGGGTTGCCGCCGCTCCAGTGGTAGCCGTAGCCCATGATCATCAAGCCGTCGCAGGCGAGCGCCAGCTCGTCGTAGTCGTACGACCCGGCCCAGTCGACCGCCGGCGAGGCGAGCGAGACGTGCGCTCCCGGGATCGCCAGGCGGAAGGCGCTGGTGAGCGCGGCCATGAAGCTGACGAACTGCGGCTTCGCGGTCCGGGGCACCGACTCGAAGTCGATGTTGATGCCGTCCCCGCCCTGGGCCTGCACCAGCGCCACCAGGTTGTCGATCAGATCGTTGCGCGCCGTGGTGTTGCCGAGCAGCGTGCCGATCGCGTCGTTGTCGAACAGCGTGGCGGTCAACGTCACCTTGACGCCGTGGGCGTGGCCGGTCTCGACCAGGCTCCAGCCGTTGGTGCTCCAGCCGTGGGAGTTGCCGAGCGTGCCGTTGCTGCGCACCTCGACCGAGAAGTAGGACAGGTGGGTCAGGTAGGACCAGGGGATGAGGTCGGTGCTCGAGATCCAGTAGGGGAAGTAGCCGTAGACGACGCGGTTGAAGCTGCGCGTCCCGCCCCCCTGTTTGCGCGCCGTGGCCGGCTGCGTCAACACCGCCGGCGCGCCGCGGTACGCGGCTGACTCCTCGAGGTGGATCGACGTCGGCTGCTCACCCGAGACCGCGATCGCCAGGCCGCCGCACAGAACAATCGCCAGCATGCAGCTCTTCCATCACCCCCACATCAGGAGCAGGCAACCTACACCGGAGCCCGAGCGGTTGGCTAAGGAGCGGGTGTGGGGGGAGGTGTGACGCCGGTCACAGACGCCCCCCCCAGGGCCGCATCATTATATAAGCACTTGGTGAGCTCATGATCCGCCAACCCGACCAGCAAGGCCCCGACGGCCGCCGCATGCTGATCCTCCAGCGCGAGTGGCGCGACGACTTCGTCGGCGAGGCGTTGACCATCACCGTCGACGCCGCCGGCGTCGCCGAGCGGATCGAGTTCTACTCGGCCAGCGACGGGGTGGTCAGCTGGGTCGCCGGCCACGGCCTCGGCACCCCGCGGCGCTGGGAGGGCGAGGGCGCGCTCAGCGACGCCAACGCGCACGCGCGCCACTTCCCGGCCCTCCTGCTCGACGGCGCCACCGGGGACCTGACCGCGCTGGCGATCGTCGACGCGGTGCTGCGCCAGGTCGCCCACCCGCCCCTCGTCGCCTGGCTGCGCGCCGCGCTGGCCGAGCCGCAGCTCCGCCACCGCCCCGAGGCGGCGATCCCGCCGCCCCCGGCACGCGAGCCGACCGCCCCTACGCGCCGCCGCCGCTCGGTTCTTGACTTGATGCGCGATTACACGGCATGGTCGAAACCGTGATCGCCCTCAGGTGATGGCGCGGTACCCAAGTGGCTAAGGGAAGGGTCTGCAAAACCCTCATTCAGCGGTTCGAATCCGCTCCGCGCCTCCACCCCGCCCGGTGCGCCAGCCCTACTTGCTCTTGAACTTGGCCCGGCGCGCTTCGGCGATGGCGCGGCGGAAGTCGATGCTCGGGGTGACGAACCGGACCGCGAACCCGTCGTCGGTGTGACGCACCACCTCGGCCTGGCAGGTGAGCGGCTGGCCGGCGTCGTCCTTCTTGCCCAGGATGATCATCACCACCGCGTCGCCGACCCCGGGGCGCTCGGCACACTTGAAGGCGCCGCCGTCGACGTTCAGGTTAGCGATCGCGACGTCGTAGCGGCTCTTCTTCCAGAACTTCCAGCCGCTCTTCTGGCCCGGCCACGCCCAGGCCATCTCCAGCCGACCGCCGTCGTCGACGTCGTCGAAGTCGCCCGCCTGAGCCGCCTGCTCGGCGACCAGGGCGTCCATCAGCGCGCGGATCGCGGTGCGGAATTGATCGTCGACGTCGACGAACCTGAGGCCGAGGCCCTGCGGCGTCTGCTGCACCACCTCGGCCCGGGCGCGCAGCCGCGTGCCCTGGTGCACCACCTCCAGCCCGACCTGCGTGCCGGGCGCCGCCTGCCGCTTGGTCACCGCGAACATGCCGCCGCGGCTCAGGTTGCGTGTCATGCACGGCGCGGGTTTCCCGTCGATGGTCAGGATCACCCCCACCCCTGCCGTCACTCGTGTGTCGCGCCGCTCCACCATGGCTGCTCCGTGTCCGACAATCTATGGCATCGGCGGTGGTCAGGGGAATAGGCGAGTTGCGTCGCTTCGCCCTTGGGCCCGACCACGGGCTCCTGGTACAACCCTGGCCATGCGTCGCACGTTCCTCAAGCTCGCCGGGCTCGGCTTCGGCGCCACGTTGGGCGGCCTCCTCGTCGGGCTGCTCGAGGCGCTCTACTTCGGCGTCAGCCCGCTCTACGCCGCGCTCCTCTACGGCAGCCTTTGGGCGATCGCCGGCGCGGCGCTCGCGCTCTTGCTCGCGCCCTGGTGGCGCGGCCAGCCGGTGCCGACCACGCAGGTGCGCTGGGGCCTGGCGGCCGCGATCGTCCCCTCGTCGCTGGTGTTGATCCGCTTCGTCGTCCAGCGCGATCTGCTCGCCGAGTCGCCGCGCGGGGGGCTCGTCGCCACCGGCATCGCGATGATCGTCGCGGTCGCGCTGCTCG
Organism: Deltaproteobacteria bacterium; assembly: GCA_041309305.1. GTDB lineage: Bacteria > Myxococcota > XYA12-FULL-58-9 > XYA12-FULL-58-9 > XYA12-FULL-58-9 > JBFYZW01. Next base: position 3,501 of record JBFYZW010000589.1, read on the forward strand.
TCGCGATCATCGCCGGCGCGCGGGTCATCCGCCGGCGGCTGGCGGTCGAGCAGATGTTCGGCGCCAAGGCCTGGCTGGTGCCGCTCGCCGTGCTCGCCGCGTTCACCATCCGCGCCCAGGCAGGCGACGACGCACTACCCGAGACGGCCCCACCGGCCCGGCCGGCCGGCGGCTCCGGGGTCGTGCTGGTGGTCTTCGACGCCTTGCGCGCCGACGCGCTCGGGGTCTACGGCGCCGGCCCCCACCGCGGCAAGCCCGCCTCCCCCACCTTCGACGCGCTGGCGCAGCGCGGGCTGGTCTTCCACGACCTCAGCGCGCAGGCATCGTGGACCCGCCCGGCGGTCGCGAGCCTGCTCACCTCACGGCACGTCAGCGGCCACGCGACGATGGCCAAGACCGCGGTGCTGCCCGAGACGCTGCCGACGATCGCCTCGGTGCTCGCCGCCGCCGGCGTCAAGACCGGCGCGGTGGTCACCAACTACAACCTCGAGCCCGGCTACGGCTTCGCGCGCGGCTTCGACGAGTTCCGCTACCTCGCCCCGGCCCGCTACCTCGGCGCGCCCGAGCGCGCCAACCGCCTGGCCGCCTACAACGTCTACCGCCTGCTGCGCGAGCGCTTCCTGCGCCACCAGCGCCAGGCGAGGCACTTCTACCGCTCGGGGCAGGTCGTCAACGCCCTCGCCCTCGAGATGGCCGACCGCCTCGGCGACGGGCGGTTCTTCCTCTACCTGCACTACATGGAGCCGCACGATCCGTTCTTCGCGGTCGACGGGAGCTCCTGGGCGAAGGTCTCCGACCCGAACCCGCCGGCGGCGTGGGCCGGCCGGATGCGCGAGGCCTACGCCGACGAGGTGCACCGCTCCGACCGCGCCCTCGCCGAGCTGCTCGCCGGGCTCGAGCAGCGGTTCGGCGACCGGGTCACGGTGGTGGTCACCAGCGATCACGGCGAGGAGTTCGGCGATCACAACGGCTTCTACCACGGGACGACCCTCTACGAGGAGCTGCTCCACCTGCCGCTGATCATCGCCGGCCGGGTGCCGCCGGGCGTCGACACCGAGCTGGCGCGCCAGATCGACCTGGCGCCGACGATCACCGGGCTCCTCGGCGTCGCGCCGCCGCCCGGCTGGGAAGGCCGGGACCTGTTGGGCCCGGGTCCGCGTGCCGCGGTGAGCCTCGCCGAGCAGGATCACGAGGGGAACCGGCTCGAGAGCCTGCGGCGCGGCGGCGACAAGCTGATCCTCGCCAACCCGGACAACCCGCGGGGGCTGCAGCCGGTGGAGCTCTACGACCTCGCCGCCGATCCGCGCGAGATGGACAATCTGGCCGCCGGCGCCGGCGAGCTACGCGAGCAGCTCGGCGAGCTGCTCGAGGCGGCCAAGCGCGCGGCCGCGCAGGGCGGCGCGCGCGCGGCCGACAAGACCATCGATGGCGACGCCGCCGCCGAGCTGCGCGCGCTGGGATACGTGGAATGAGCGCGACCCGGGCGATGGCGGCCGCGCGGCCCGTGGCCCCCCGTTGATGGACGGCCGACGCGTGGGCACCGCGCTCCTCTTGGTCGTTCTCGCCGCGGCCGCGCCGCTGCTGCTCACCGCCGCGTGCGGCCGGCGCTTCCTCTACTACCCGACCGGCCTGGGCGCGAGCGAGCGCGCGGGGCTCGCCCTGCGCGGCTGGCAGAACGCCGAGCTCGCCGGTGGCGCCGGGCCGCTCGTCGGGCTGGTCCGGCCTGGCGCGCCCGGGGCGCCCTGGCTGCTCCTCTTCGGCGGCAACGCGATGGACCTCGGCTCGGGCCAGTACGTGCTCGAGCTGGTGGCCGGCGAGGCGGACGTGGGCCTCGCGGTCTTCGCCTACCGCGGCTACGACGGGTCGGCCGGCTCGCCGACCGAGGCCGGGCTGTGCGACGACAGCGAGGCCGTGGCCGGCTGGCTCGAGCGCCAGCACGGGGTCGAGCCGGAGCGCCTGGTCCTCGTCGGCCAATCGCTCGGCACCGGCGTCGCGGTCCACCTCGGCGCCGCCCTGGCCGACGCGCACCGCCCGCCCGCCGGGTTGATCCTGATCTCGCCCTACACCTCGGTGGCGCGCCTGTTCGACGAGCACGTGCCGCTGCTCCCGGTCGGTTGGCTCGCCCCCGATCCGTTCCGCACCGACGCGCGGCTGGCGCGGCTCGCGAGCCCGGTGCTGATCCTCCACGGTCAGGCCGACACGCTGATCCCGATCAGCCACGGGCGCGCCAACGCGGCGGCGCTGGGGCCGCGCGGCCGGCTCGTCGAGCTGCCGGACACCGGGCACAACGACGTGTGGGAGAACCCGCTCGCCGCCAGCGCCGCGCGCGCCTTCCTCGCCGAGCTCTTCGCGCCGGCGAGCCGGTGAGATGGCCTCTGTCGCCCACCCGTTGTTCATCCTCGGCCTCGACGGCGCCTGCTGGGCGGTGCTCGATCGGCTCATCGACCAGGGCGTGATGCCCAACCTCGGCCGCCTGGCCGCCGCCGGGGCGCGCACCGAGCTGCGCTCGACGCTGCCGGTCGCGACGCTGCCGGCCTGGACCTCGTTCCTCACCGGCCTGCCGCCGGCCGGCCACGGGGTCCCGGACATCTTCCTGCGCCCCCCGGGCCGCTACTCGCTCGAGCCGGCCACCGGCGCCTGGCGCCTGGCGCCGACCTTCCTCGCCCGCCTGTCCCGCCGCGGCCTCCGGGTCATCAGCCTCGGCGTGCCGGGGACCTACCCCGCCGAGCGCGTGCGCGGCCTGGTCGTCCCCGGCTTC
>JBFYZW010000590.1:0-3223 GCA_041309305.1 Deltaproteobacteria bacterium
CGTCGCCAAGGCCGTCGCGCTCGGCGATCGGGGCGGGATCGCGCCGGCGCAACGCGAGCTGTGGGCGCGGGCCGGGATCGCCCACCTGTTGGCGATCAGCGGCCTGCATGTCGCCTTCGTCACCGGCCTGGTCTTCGCCCTCTGGCGGCTCCTGTTCGCCATCTGGCCCGGGCTCGTCGAGCGGCTCTCGGCGCGACGTCTGGCCGCCGCGGTGACCGTGCCGGCGGCCCTCGTCTACTGCCTGGCCGCCGGCGCTCCGCCCTCGGCGGTGCGCGCGACGACGATGGCCGTCGCCTTCCTGGTCGGCGTCGCCGTCGGCCGGCCGAGCGCCGGCGTCAACGCGCTCGGTCTCGCTGGCCTGGTGATCCTCGGCGTCGATCCGACCAGCCTCTACGATCCGGGCTTCTTGCTCTCCTTCGCTGCCGTCAGCGCGTTGCTGCTCGCGCCGCGGTTGCCGCCGGTGCGCGGCTGGCGTCGGGTCGGGCGCTACCTCGCCGGTGCGGCGCTGGCGTCGGTGGCCGCGACCCTGGCGACCGCGCCGATCTCGGCCAGCCTGTTCGGCAGCGTCTCGCTGATCGCGCCGCTGGCCAACCTGGCGGCAGTGCCGCTCGGCGCCGGGATCGCCACCCCGGCGGCGATCCTCCACGCCCTGGTCTCACCCTGGGCCCCGGCGTTGGCCGCGCCGCTCGCCGCGCTGCTCGAGTTGGCCCTGGCGTTGCTCGACGGGTTGGCCGGCGTCGCGGGCACACCGGCGGGGGCGGCGCTGAACGTGCCAGCGCCGCGCGGTGTGGAGATCGCCGCCTACTACGTCCTGGTCGGCAGCGCCGTCCTGCTGCTGCGCCGCCGGCGCGTCGCCGTGCCGCTGGCGGTGGCGGCGCTGGCGCTCCTCGCCGCGCTGGCGCTCCGGGTGGTCGAGTCGCGCGGGGACGGTCAGCTGACGTTGATCCACCCCTACGTCGGACAAGGCGAGGCGACCGTCGCCATCCTGCCGCGCGGCGCGGTGATGGTCTTCGACGCGGGCGGGTCGGAGCGCGGCCGTTTCGACCCGGGGCGGGAGGTGATCGCGCCGCTGCTGCGCCGGCAGGGGGTCGGGCGTATCGCGCTCGGCGTCATCAGCCACCCGCACCCCGATCACGTCGGCGGCTGGCGTTACCTGATCGAGCACTTCCCGGTCGACGAGCTGTGGTGGAGCGGCGCCGAACCGGACGAGCCGATGCAGGCCCAGGTGTTGGCCGCCGCGCGGCGCCGCGGCACGCGGGTGCGCACCACCCTCGAGCTGCCGCCGGTGCTCGAGCGCGACGGCGTCACCATCGAGGTGCTTCATCCGCGCGACCGCGAGGCGCTCGCCGCGCCGCAGCTCAACGACGTCTCGGTCGTGCTGCGCCTGCGTCACGGTGAGCGCAGCGTCCTGCTCACCGGGGACATCGGCGTCGCCGTCGAGCAGGCGCTGGCGGCGAGGCTTCAGCCGACCGACGCGTTCAAGTCACCCCACCACGGCAGCCGCAGCTCCTCGAGCCCGGCGCTGCTCGCGGCGCTGTCTCCGGGGATGGTTGTCATCTCGGTCGGCGAGGACAACGCCTACGGGCTGCCCGACCCGGAGGTGCTCGCCCGCTACGCCGCCGCCGGCGTGCAGATCTGGCGCACCGATCACGACGGGGCGGTGACGATGGTCAGCGACGGCCGCCGGTGGCGGGTGCACGCCTTCCGTCGCGGTCGCTCAGTCGATTAGCTCCCCATCCTGCGGCAGGACGCCGTCGGCGATCGCCGTTTCGATCACCTGACGAGCATGGTCGCGCCGCTCGGCCGGCACGGCCACGACGCGCTTGGCGGTCGTCCCGACCGTGGTCGGGAAGGCCGATGAGCTCCGGTCACGGACGAGGGCGGCGATCCCCTCGCCGTGCAGCAGCGCGGCCATCCGTTCGGCCTGCTGGGCGTCGTAGCAGACGTAGAGGTCGGCCATCTCGGTCTCGGTGCGTGGATCGGCCAGCTCGGCGACCAGCGGGACGTTGCACTCGGCGCAGGTGGCGGTGCCGGCGTGGTACTCGGCGTGGCAGGTGGGGCAGAAGGGCATGGGCGGCTCCCGGCGGCGAAGGTTCGAGCCGCAGGTTAGGGGGACCACCTCGACGAGTCAATCGTCGCGGTTGACTCGACTGCCAGCTCGGTCGAACATGCCGCTGGAGGTGGCCGTCGGCGATGATGCGCTTGGGCAACTACCTGCTCCTCGACCGGCTGAACCAGGGCGGCATGGCCGACGTCTATCTGGCCAAGTCGTTCGGTTACCACGGCGCCGACCAGATCCTGGCGCTCAAGTGCATCCGGCCGGAGATCGCCGAGGACCCGGTCTTCGTGCGCATGTTCATCGACGAGGCGAAGCTGGCCGTGCTGCTCGTGCACGCCAACATCGCGCAGACCTACGAGTTCGGGCGCATCGGGTCGACCTACTTCATGGCGCTGGAGTACTTGAGCGGCTGCAACGTGCGTGAGCTGATCGAGCGCGCGCGCCTGCGCGGCGAGTCGATCCCCGAGCCGTTGGTGTTGCACATCATGGCGAAGGTGAGCGAGGGGCTCGATTACGCCCATCGCAAGACTGATCCGACCGGGGTGCCGCTCAACATCGTCCACCGCGACGTCAGCCCGCAGAACGTGCTGATCAGCTTCAACGGCGACGTGAAGGTGATCGACTTCGGCATCGCGAAGGCGGCGAACCAGGTGTCGCGCAGTCAGGCCGGCGTGTTGAAGGGCAAGTACGGCTACATGTCGCCCGAGCAGGTGCGCGGCCTGCCGGTGGACGCGCGCTCGGACGTCTTCGCCGCCGGCGTGGTCTTCTGGGAGCTGCTCACCGGCGAGCGGCTCTTCCCCGGTGGTAGTGACTTCTCGGTGCTCGAGAAGGTGCGCCACGGGGAGATCTACCCGCCGAGCCTGGTGTCACCGACCTTGACCCCCGAGGTCGAGGCGGTGGTGATGCAGGCTTTGGCTCGAGATCTCGACCAGCGGTGCGCGAGCGCCTCCGACCTGCACGACGCGATCGTCGCGCTCATTCTCGCGAAGTATGGGCCGCCCTCGGCGCGCGATCTGGCCGCGCTCGTCCAGCGCCTGTTCGACAAGGAGCAGCAGGCGGCGCAGAAGATGCTCGACGAGGCGCGCCGGCACAGCGAGCTGCCGGCCGAGGCGGTGCCGCTGGCGCCCCTCTCGGCGCCGCCGTCACCGGCCGAGGCGCGCGGCG
>JBFYZW010000591.1:0-2593 GCA_041309305.1 Deltaproteobacteria bacterium
CGCGCTCGGCCTCGCCCGGGGGCAGGCGGGGCAACAGCAGCGCCGCGCAGGCGCGCCACAGCCGCGGCACGATCGCGCCGCGGTCGAGGCCGGCGAGCAGCGCGGTGAAGGTCTGCGCGTCGGCGACGGCGATGTGCTCGCCCGCGCGGGTCACGTCGCAGACCGCCGGGTCGGCCTCGGGCTGGCCGAGGTAGTGGACCAGCGCCGCGGCGCCGTAGCGTGGCGAGTCGATCGCCAGCTGCGCGGCGCTGTAGGGCAACGGCAGGCGCGGGCCGGTGGCGCAGCCGGCGCCGAGCAGCACCAGGAAGGCGAGGCCGGTGCGCATCGCCGCGCCGCTCACTGGACGCGCAGCGCGCCGAACAGCTCGCGGACGGCGCGCTGGACCGCCTGCTGGTAGAGATCCTCGTCGTCCTTGACCGTGGCCTGGCCGCGGGCCACCGAGGTCTGGTGGCGGGCGTTGAGCAGGTGGAGCGTGACGATGACGTTGCTGCCCAGCCGGCTGACGTTGCCGGTGAGCAGGAAGTCGACCCCGAGCGCGCCGCCGATCTCGGCCGCGCAGGTGACGTCGTCGCAGCCCATCGCGTCGCGCAGGCGTTGGTGACCGAGCAGCGCGTTGACGTCGGCGGTGCTGATCACCGCCAGCGGTGAGAGCGTGTCGACGGCGACGACCAGGAGCTCGTCGAGGACCCGGGTCGCCTTGACGTCGTCGCTGCGCAGCGGCATCACCGCGATCGTCGCCTCCGGCCGGGCCGCCTTGTCCGCGGCCTTGCCGAGGACCGCCCCGGCCTGTTGGCCGCCGGCGCGCACCGCCGCCTCGTCGGCGAACAGCTGGTCGCACAGATCGGTGATCGTCTGCTCGAGCGCGTGTTGCAGCATCAGGGGTTGGTCAGCCGCCTTCCACGACAGGTCGCGCCCCTCGACGGTGCGCACCGCCGAGGCGACCGTCGCGTCGCCTTTGACCAGCGCCGCGCGGTAGCGCACGTCGAAGCGCATCTCGTAAGCCACCTGGCCGCCGAGCGGCACGTTGCCGGTCTTGACGTGCTGGGGCGTCAGCTCCTCGACCCGGAGCAAGAGTGGGGCGCCGGCTGGGTTGTCGACCAACTCGACCTCGCCGAACGATCGGCGCAGGGCCTCGACCAGGCCAGCGGCGAAGCTCGAGCGCAGAGCCTCGAGCTGCACGTCGCGCAGGCTCACCGCCTGGAGCAGCCGCGCCTCGGCGATCTCCGGGGAGAGCAGCACCGCGAGGCGGACCTCGGCGAAGGCGTCCGGGCGCAAGCCCTGGGGGCTGAGCGGCACCGGGCCGATGCGTGTCGGGCCGGAGGGCGCGAGCGCGGCCATGCAGGCGGCGGTCGCCGGCAACAGGCTGAGGGCGAGCGATCGGCGCACCACGTCACGTCCCCTTTCGCGGCTCAGTGCAGAGCCTCGAGCACCCGCAGCGCGGTGCTCACCCGCCCGAACGGCGGCATGATGTAGACGCCCTGGACCAGCTCGCGGCAGGCGAGCAGCGCCTCCTGGGCGATGGCGATCCCTTCCTCGAGCGCGTGCTCGCCGTCCTTCGCGGCCCGCATCCGTTCGCGGATCCGCTCCGGGATCTGCATCCCGGGCACCTCGTTGTGCAAGAACTCCGCGTTGCGCGAGCTGGCCAGCGGCAGGATGCCGACCAGCACCGGGATGCGGCAGTCCTCGATCTGGCGCAGGAAGGCGGCCAACTGGTCCGGCTCGTAGACCGGCTGCGTCATGCAGAAGTTGGCTCCGGCCTCGACCTTGTAGCGGAAGCGCCTGAGCTCGCGCTCGAGGTCGACCGCCGCCGGGTTGGCACCGACGCCGATGAGGAAGCGCAGCGGCTCGCCGATGGGGTTCGCGGCCAGATCGACGCCGCGGTTGAGCCCTTGCAGCACGCGCACCAGGCCGATGCTCTCGACGTCGTAGACCGCGGTGACGTGGGGGTAGTCGCCGAGCTTGGGCGGGTCGCCGGTCACGGCCAGGATGTTGCGCAGGCCGAGCGCGTGGGCACCGAGCAGGTCGGCCTGCATACCGAGCAGGTTCCGATCGCGGCAGGTGAAGTGGAGCACTGTCTCCATGCCGGTGCGCTGCTCGATCAGCGTCGCCAGGTGCAGCGACGACATCCGCGCCGAGGCGCGCGGCCCGTCGGGGATGTTGACCACGTCGACGCCGTTGAAGCGCAGCTCCTCGGCGGCGTTGAGCACCTTGCCGGCGTCGTGGCCGCGCGGCGGGCTCAGCTCGACCGAGACGACGAAGCGGTGACCGAGCAACGAGCGTCGGGCGAGCTTGGCGCCCAGCGGCGAGCGCTCCTCGAGCGGCGCCGGCTCGTGCATCGTCGCGCGTTCGAGCGGCTCGACCTTCACCGGCACGGCCTTGGCCGGCCGCAACGCCTTGACCATGCCGGCCAGCGCGCGGATGTGCTCCGGCGTCGTCCCGCAGCAGCCGCCGACCAGGTGCGCGCCGGCGAGGATGAAACGCCGGGCGTACTCGGCGACGTACTCGGGCGAGGCCATGTAGAGGACCCGGTCGTCGACCAGCCGCGGCGAGCCGGCGTTGGGCATCGCCGCGAGTGGCATCTCCGGGTTGGCCT
>JBFYZW010000592.1:0-5776 GCA_041309305.1 Deltaproteobacteria bacterium
GCGCCGCCGGGGCCGGCGGCTTCGCCGGCGCCGGGGCTGGTGGGGGCGCCGCGACCGCCGCCCCCTTCGGCGCCTCGAAGCTCTCCCAGGTCGAGTCGGACGTCGCCGAGATGCCGGAGACGCGCAGCGCGAAGTCGTCGGGGTTGCTCGCCTGGCGCAGCGCCTCCTTGTAGGTGATCAAGTTGGCGCGGAACAGCGCCATGATCGACTGGTCGAAGGTCTGGGTGCCGGCGGTCATGTGCCCCTTGGCGATCGCGTCGGGGATCTCCTGGGTCCGGTCGGGGTTCTCGACCAGCTCGCGGACGCGCGACGAGTTGCGCAAGACCTCGAGCGCCGCCACCCGCCCGCGGTTGTCGGCTCGCGGCACCAGCCGCTGGCTGACGATGGCGCGCAGCACCGCCGCCAGCTGCATGCGGATCATCTTCTGCTGGTGGGGCGGGAAGACCGAGACGATGCGGTTCACCGTCTCGGTGGCGTCGAGCGTGTGCAGCGTCGACATCACCAGGTGGCCGGTCTCGGCCGCGGTCAGCGCGATCTCGATGGTCTCCAGGTCGCGCATCTCGCCGACCAGGATCACGTCCGGATCCTGACGCAGCGCGCTGCGCAGCGCCGCCGGGAAGCTGTAGGTGTCGACGCCGATCTCGCGCTGGTTGACGACCGAGCGCTTGTCGCGGACGAGGAACTCGATCGGATCCTCGATGGTCAGGATGTGGCTGGTGCGGTTGGTGTTGATGTGATCGAGCATCGCCGCCAGCGTCGTCGACTTGCCCGAGCCGGTCGTGCCGGTGACCAGCACCAGCCCGCGCGGCTCGAGCGCGATGGTCTCGAGCACCTTCGGCAGGCCGAGCTGCTCGATGCTCTGGATCTTCAGCGGGATGACTCGAAAGACGCCGCCGATCGTGCCGCGCTGCTGGAAGACGTTGACCCGGAAGCGGCCCAGGCCGGGGACGCCGTAGGCCAGGTCAATCTCGTTGCTCTTCTGGAACCGCTCCTTTTGGAAGTCGTTCATGATCGACACCGCCATCCGGGCGATCTCCTCCGGCGGCAGGCGGGGGGCGTCCTTGAGCGGCACCAGCGCGCCGTTGATGCGGAACATCGGCGGCAAGCCGGCCTTCAGGTGGATGTCGGAGGCGCCGCCGCGCAACGCGACGGCGAGGATGTCGTTGAGCTCCATCGCGGTCTCCCGGCGCACCAGCGGCGCCTCGGGGAGGCTAGCACAGGCCGCCCGAGCGATCGAAGGGGGGGCGCGGGTGTGCCGGGCTCCCACCCCGGGCCGTCCAGAGATTCGACCTCGCCCCGGCGATGGTGATAGGTTCGAGCTTGGCGCGAGAAGGCCCGAGGCAGTTACCTTGTGCGTCCGGCAGGTCGCGAGGTGTCACCCGTTGTCTGATCGATGAACTACCCCATCCCATTCGGCAAGTACCTGCTGCTCGAGCGCGTCAACGTGGGCGGCATGGCCGAGGTCTTCAAGTCGAAGGCCTTCGGGGTGGAGGGGTTTGAGCGCATCCTGGCGATCAAGCGCATCCTGCCGAACATGGCCGACGACGACGAGTTCATCAACATGTTCGTCGACGAGGCCCGGATCGCCGTCCAGCTCAGCCACGCCAACATCGTGCAGATCTACGAGCTGGGCAAGTTCGAGGGCCAGTACTACATCGCGATGGAGTACGTCGCCGGCAAGGATCTGCGCCAGATCCTCGACTACTTCCGCAAGCAGAAGGCCCTGTTGCCCCTGCCGGCCGCCGCCTTCCTCGCCGCGAAGATCTGTGAGGGCCTCGACTACGCGCACCGCAAGACCGACCCGACCGGCCGACCCCTGAACGTCATCCACCGCGATGTCAGCCCGCAGAACATCCTGGTCAGCTACGAAGGCGCGGTGAAGATCACCGACTTCGGCATCGCCAAGGCAGAGGATCGCGCCTCGAAGACGCAGGCCGGCGTGCTCAAGGGCAAGTTCGGCTACATGTCGCCCGAGCAGGTCCGAGGCCTGGAGATCGATCACCGCTCCGACATCTTCGCGCTCGGCATCCTGATGTACGAGATGATGACCGGCAAGCGGCTGTTCCTCGGGGAGAGCGACTTCTCCACCCTGGAGAAGGTGCGCAACGCCGACGTGCCGCCGCCGACGCAACACAACCCGAGCATCTCGCCCGAGCTCGAGCGGGTGTTGCTCAAGTCGTTGGCCAAGGAGCGCGACGAGCGCTACCAGTGGGCCTCCGAGCTACACGACGATCTGCAGCAGTTCCTGATCGAGAACAACACGATCTTCAACGCCAAGCGCTTGGCGGCGTTGATGCAGGCCGAGTACCGCACCGACATCGAGGCCGAGATGGCCAAGATGGAGGAGTTCATGCACGCCCCGGCGCCCGCGACGCCCGAGGCGGCGGCCGGCGTCGAGGGGATGCGCATGGCGCCGACCGCGTCGCGCACCGATCCGGCCGGTGCGGCGCGGGGCGAGAAGACGATGATCTTCGAGTCGGGCTTCGGCAGCCTCTCGGACGCGCCGACGCAGATCGCCGAGGATCTCTCGGCCGGCGGCGGCGCCGGCGGCGGCAGCGAGGCGCGCACCGGCTCGGTGATCAAGCCGAGCGGCCCGTCGAGCCTGCGTCCGCAGCCGTCGCTCGCCGGCGCCGATCCGGTGGTCGCCGGGATGCAGCAGCGGCACATCGGCGCGATCGTCATCGCGGCGGCGGCGTTCATCTCGTTGCTCATCCTGCTCGTGGTCCTGCTCACCGGCCAGAGCAACGAGGTCGGGACGATCGTCATCACCTCGTCCCCGACCGAGCAGGTCGACATCTACCTGGACGGCCAGCCGATCGGCAACCGCACGCCGATGACGCGCAGCGACATCCCGGTCGGGGAGCACTTCCTCCTCGCCCGCGCAACCGGCTACGCCGATCGGGCCTACAAGTTCGAGCTGGCGGCCGGCAAGCCGGCGGTGATCAACATCCAGCTGCAGAAGTCCGACACCGGCCCACCGCCCGGGAGCGCCGGCACGCTCGAGATCGTCTCCGATCCACCGGGGGCGTCGATCCGCATCGGCGGGCTGCCGGAGGGCGTGACGCCGAAGACGGTGCAGGCGCCGGACGTCAGCCGGCCGGTCATCTTCGAGCTGACCCTCGCCGGCTACGAGACGGTGACGCGCACCTACGCGTTCCCCCAGGGCGTGACGGCGGGCAAGATCCTGGTGCCCTTGAGCCGCGCCGGCGGCAGCGCGACGCCGCCGGTCGCCGACGCGAGCGGGCGGATCCTGGTCCGCTCCGAGCCGCCGGGCGCCACGGTCTACCTCGGGCGGGTCAAGAAGTGCGTCACGCCGTGCGAGATCGACGACGTCGATACGAAGACCGCCCAGACCGTCGAGCTGAACCTCGACAACCACCGCCCGGTCAAGCGCCCGGTGGTCTTCGTCGACGGTATCGCCTCGATCGACGTAGCGCTGGAGGAGGCGAGCGGGCCGCGCAAGAAGGGCCCGGGGAAGGACCCGGGGCGGGAGCCGGACAAGGGCTCGCCGCCGAAGGCCAAGGAGCCGAGCGCTGGCAAACCGGGCAAGTGCTCGGGCACCGGCGCCAAGCTCAGCGTGCTCGCGGTCGGCCACGCCGACTGCAAGGTCACCGTCGGCGGCGACGACCTCGGCGTGGCGCCGCTGTTCAAGAAGGACGCGCCGGTGGGCAAGTGCGAGATCCGGGTCACCTGTCCGGACGGCAAGAAGTACCGTGACGTACGCACCCTCTCGTCCGGCAAAGAGGACAAGGTGATCATCAAGGAGAGCGACTGGCGCTGACGCGCGGGCTGGCGCTCACTTCTTGGTCAACAGGCTCTTGACCAGGCCGCTGAACGAGCTCTTGTCGGGTGGGGTCACGCCGGCGGGCCGGTGTTTCTCGATCACCGGTGTAGCGGCGGCCGGCCGCTCGAGCGTCGCCAGGGCCATCGCCCGCTTCTCGCCGCTCGCCAGGTCGGTCGCGGTGATGTTGAGCATCCCCTCGCCGTCGAGGAGCAGCTCGACAGCGAGCCCGGCGCTACCGGCCGGACCGGGGGCCAGCGCGTCATAGACCAGCGTGCCGAGGTACTCGGCCTCGCGCACCGGCACGCCGGCCTCGCCCTGGAAGACATCCAGTTGCACGCTGGTCTGGCCGTCGTGCTCGGTCCTGACCTCGGTGGCCGCCTTGAACGGCAACGAGACGTTCTTGCCGATCAGCACCGCGAGGTTGCCGGCCGGATCGGCGCGGCCGATCGGCACCGACAAGGTGTCGAGCAGGGTCACCGCGTCGATCTTGGCCAACGAGTCGCCGAGCAACGCCGCGCCGAGCGCGACGCACTCGTCCGGGTGGACACCCTTGCGCGGCGCCTTGCCGAAGTGCTGGGTGATCGCGTCGACAACCAGCGGCATGCGGGTCTGCCCGCCGACCGGGATGACCTCCTCGATCTCCTGTTTGCCGAGCGCGGCGTCGGCGAGCACCTGATCGACGACGGCGATCGTGCGCTCGACCAGATCGCGGGTCAGCGCGTTGAGCGTCTCGCGATCGAGGACCAGGGTCAGGTCGACCGGTTTGCCGCGTCGCTCGAGCAGCGCGGGCAAGCGGATCTCGGTGTTGACCAGGAGCGACAGCTCGATCTTGGCGCGCTCAGCGGCCTCGCGGATCCGCTGCAGCGCCGCCGGCTCCTCGGCGAGGTCGATCTTGGTCTGTTTGCGGAACTGCTCGACGATCCAGGCCTGGACCCGGGCGTCGAAGTCGGCGCCGCCGAGGAACATGTCACCACCGGTAGCGATCACCTGGAAGACGTTGCCGGTCAGCTCGAGGACGCTGACGTCGAACGTGCCGCCGCCGAGGTCGTAGATGAGGATCTTCTGGTCGAAGCCGCGGTTGAAGCCGTACGCCAGCGCCGCCGCGGTCGGCTCGTTGATGATCCGCCGCACCGTCCAGCCGGCCTGCTGTCCGGCCTGCTTGACCAGCGCCCGCTGGTGGTCGGAGTAGTAGGCCGGGACGGCGATGACCACCTCGGGGATCGCCTCGCCGAGGTTGATCTCGGCGTAGCGTTTGACCTGACGCAGGATGTGCGACTGGATCTCGGCGGTCGAGTGGCGGGTCGTGCCCACCTCGACCGCGGCCTCGCCGCGCTCGTCGGCGACGATGGCGTAGCTGGTCCGGCGGGCCAGGTCCTGCACCACCGGTGAGCCGAACTGGCGGCCGAGCAGGCGCTTGACCCCGACGATCGTCCGTTCGGGTTGGAGCAGCCCGTGTTCCTTCGCCGCCTGTCCAACCAGCACCCGGCCGTCGGCGGTGAGCGAGACGACCGAGGGCATCGTGTTGAAGCCGCTCTCGATCGGGATGACGCGCGGGATCATGTTGGAGACGTACGCCGTGCAGGTGTTCGTCGTCCCCAGATCGATGCCGATGATGCGGCTCATGGTCGCCGGAAGTCGAATCCTTCGTCTGCGTGCAGTGTAGGGGCCGGCTCCGGTGCGAGTCAAGGAACCCCGAGCCCGAGCGGCGCCGGCGTTGACCGCCGCGGCGGTGCGTGCTCTTTCGCCGCTGATGCAGGTCGGCATGCCGCGGCTGACGCGCGACGCGCAGGGTACGCCCGGGATCCTCGCCGCCAACGCGCGCGAGGCCTGGGCAGGCGTCGGCTGGTTGCACGGCCGGCATCGGCCGCTGCAGGCGTTGCTGCTCGGCGCCGCCGGGCGCGGCCGGCTTTCCGAGCTCTTGGCGCCGCTCGCGCCGCTTTTGGCCCTCGACGCGCTGAGCTCGCGGCTCGACCTGCCGGCCCGCGGCGCGCA
>JBFYZW010000593.1:0-4118 GCA_041309305.1 Deltaproteobacteria bacterium
CCGGGGCGGGGTCGGGGATGAGCGCGAGGATGGTCTCGGCCTGGGCCGGCGCCGCCGGATCCCGACTGCGCACCAGCGCGTGGCCGAGCCGGTAGAGCGTCTCGTAGCCGGCGGGGTCGAGCGCCCCCGCGCTGCCGACGCGTTGCCGGTAGCGCTCGAGCGGCAGGGCGGCGACCGCGGTCGCGTCGGCCATCTCCTCCGCGGCGGCGAGGGCGGCGAAGCTCTCGACGGCGGGCACCAGCTCGACGGTCCGCTCGGCGGCAGCCGCGGCGGCGGCGAAGTGGCGCAGCGCCTCGGGCGTGTCGCCGCTGGCCGCGGCGATCCGCGCCGCGTCGAGCAGCACGACGGCCTGGGTGGGCTGCGGACACCGCGCGACGACGTAACGGAGCACGACCGCGGCGACGTGCGGCGCGTCGACCGCCTGTCGTCGTGCGGCGGTGACCAGCGCGGCGCACTGCTGCTCGTGGTTGCCGCCTCCGGCGCGCAGCGCCGCGACGCGTGCTTCGAGCTCGACGAGGCGGGGGTCGTCATCCTCGGCGCGGGCGGCGCCGCCCGCGCCGATCGCGATCACCGCGCCGGCGAGCTGCACGGCGGCCCGCATGATCCCAGGTCTGTTCATCATCAACTGCGGCCAGGATACACCGGCGGCTCGACGCTGCCCACGGGATCGGCGGCGGTTTTTTTTGCCGCCTCCGGAGCATGTGCCACCATCACCCACATGGAGCCACACACTCTGCCCTTGCCGGTTCGGCTTCGCGTCTGGTCGGCCATCGCGGCGACAGCGGTGGTGCTGGCGGTCAACCTGCTACTCTGGGGCCGCTGATCGGTTGAACCGCCGCTTGACCGCGTGCAGGGCCTCGCCTATACCCGTGGCGGGAGCCAGCGTGGCGCCCGACGGAGCAGAGAACGCATGAGCCGGACTGACAAGCGCAAGCAGAGCCTTTATTTCCCCGAGGACATGTTGCGGGAGATCCAGGTCGAGGCCAACCGCCAGGACCGTTCGTTGTCGTGGATCGTCCAGCAGGCGTGGAAGATCGCCCGGGCCGAGATCATGCGTTTCCCCTCGGTGAACGACGTGGTGCCGGGCGAGAACGAGGGGGAGTAGCGTGGCCGCCGGAGAGACTCGTCGGCAGAACCTCTACTTCCCAGCCGACATGCTGACTGAGCTGCAGCGCGAGGCCGAGCGGCAGGACCGGTCGATCTCGTGGCTGATGCAGCAGGCCTGGCGCATCGCCCGGGCTGAGCTGCGCAAGATCCCCAGCACCACCGACTACCTGCCCAGCGACGATCCGGACGACGGCTCGCGCTGATCCACCGCGCGCTCCGCTCACCACCCGTCGAGCAGGCAGCTGGGCAGAAGCTCAATGCGCCCCTCGCTGACCGGCGCCACCGGCGTGTGGTCGGCGATGTAGTTCGCGACTACCACGAAGTCGGGGCGTTCGAGCTCGGCGGGGATTGCCTGGCGGGCGAACAGCCCGGTGTAGCCGTCGTTGCCGTCGGCGAGGAACGAGTTGGTGGCGATGCGGTAGCGGTTGGTGTCCGAGACCGAGGCGCGGCTGAGTTCCTGTTCGTTGCCGCTCGCGTCGGCGATGAACAGGCGGGTGATGCGTTGGCCGACGACGCTGCTCTGCGCCGCCGGCTGGGCGCAGTCGACCGTGAAGCGCAGGTGCGAGACCTGCAGGAACTGGCCGGCGAGCCCGGCCTCACCCGGGTCGCCGAGGCGGGCGACGCTGTGCTCGAGGGCACGCCACAGATCGCGCTCGCTCACCTCGACCAACACGACGCGGTTGTCGAACGGCAGCATGTCGGCGATCTGGCCGAGCGTCACCGGGCCGCGGTCGATGAACTCGCGCGTCTCGCAGTCGGTGCGATCACGGATGGCGCCGGCGTTGACGACGGCGAAGCCGGGCTGGCTGCCGAACTCGGCGGCCAGGTGGTCGTAGAAGGCGTCGGTGATCAGGTTGCCGATCGGCGCCTCGCGCGTGCGCACGAAGCTGCGCCGCAGGTCGAGCAGCGTCTCGGTGCGACCGATCAGCGCGGTCTCGTCGGCGGGGCAGTCGGGGTTGAACGCGACGCAGCCGGCGAGGCAGAGGGCGCCGGCGATCACCCAGGCGGCGCGGCGGCTCATGGGACCTCCAGCTCGAGCGTGCCGAGGAGCAAAAAGCCCTCGCCCGGCAGCTGCTCCGGCATGATGTCCGGCCGGACGACCGGATCCGCGTGCTCGCCGTCGAAGACGTTGCGGGCGAGCAGCCCGACACGCAGGCCGGCCGGGAGCGGCCGGCTGCGCACCGCAGCGTGCACCGAGGTCTCGGCCGGCAGGCGATAGGCGCGCAGCCGCTCGACGACGGTGCGCGTGTTGTTGCGCCGCTCGGCGTCGTAGCGCGCGAACAGATCGAGCGCGCCGAGCTCGTCGACCTCGAGGTGGACGCCCACGGTGGCGCCGAGCTGCGGGACCGCGGTGAGCAGCGTGTAGCCGCCGTCCTCCCAGTCGAACCCGCGCCACCACCAGGTGGTGACGAAGACGTAGGTGCCGCCCGAACCGAGGCGACCGTGCAGGTCGACGCCGGCGAGGTCCACGGCCGGACGGTTGGAGATCAGGGTCAACCCGGACTGCGGGTCGGTGGCGGTGCCCGGCACCGCCTCGATCGCGTCGATGGCGCGGATGTAATGCCCCGAGGCTCGCCCCTCGAGATCGAGGCCCTCGTGCCGGCTGCGGTAGTCGACGCCGGCCTCGACGTGATGGCGGGCGGCCGACGGCAGCCGGGGGTTGCCGCGGAAGCGGTCCTCGGCGAGCGTCGCGGGCAACGTCGCCGCCAGCTGGTCGGCGCGCTCGGCGAGGGTCGGCGGGCGCAACGTCGAGCCGTAGAGCAGGCGCAGGCTCACCGTCTTGCTCGCGCGGTAGAGTAGCGCCGCGCGGAGGTTGAACAACTTGTCCAGCTCGAGTTGGTCGACCGCCGAGAGGTAGGTGAAACGGAAGCCGAGGGCCAGCTCGACGCGCGGGTGGACCCGCCACTCGTCCTCGACGCGCAGCCCGGTGGACCACCGGCTCAGGCTGCGCACCAGCGGCGGCGGGTTGGTCAGGGCGCCGAGCTCGCGCAGCGCGCCGATGGCGTCGATGTTGCGCCGCACGTCCGGCTCGCCGGCGGCGAGGTAGCCGAGCCACAGGCCGGCGCGCAGGTTGTGCTCGGGACCCGCGCGCATCGTCGTCTCGACCTCGGCCTCGACGCCGAGGCTCCGCTGCGCCGTCTCCTCGCGCACCCCTTGGCTGAACAGCTCCGGCTCGCCGTCGCCGTTGCGGTCGCTGAGGCGGAAACCCTTCGGCGCCAGCTGGCTGCGCCTGTCGCGCTGGTGCAGCGTCGCGCCCAGGCGGGTGGCGAGCTGATAGCCCTCGGCCAGCTCGAGCTGGTGATGGACCCCGACGACGCCGACGTGTGCGCTCGACCGGGCGTCGGGGCCGTAGGTGTCGACCGCGCCGACGTGGCCGCCGCGGCTCTCGAGCAGGTAGTGACCGGTGGCGGTGAGCACCCCGGGCAAGCCGCCGGCGAGGCGCAGCCTGGTGCCGGCGGCGAGGTTGATGCCGCCGTCGCGCACTGGACCCGGGGCCTGGCTGGTCAACGGCGTCGCCGAGTAGGCGTCGCGGCGCAGCTCCGCCTGGGTGCCGTCGCTGGCGACCACCGCCGCCTGGGCGGTCCAGGTGACCGTCTCGTTGCCGAGCCCGCCGCCGAGGCGCGCCAGGTAGGTGCCGAAGCGCTCGGCGCTCGCGCTGGTGGTGTGCGACAGGTAGCTGCCGCCGCTGGCCTGCATCTGCCAACCGGTGTCGGCGCGGGTGGTGATGCGCACCTCGCCGCTGAGCGCCGGCGCGCCGCCCATGCCCTGCGCCGGCCCGTGGTGGACCTCGAGGCGCTCGATCGCCGCGGCTGGCAACGAGAGCAGCGCGGCGCCGTCGTAGGGGTTGTTCAGCGTCTGGCCGTCGAGCGTGACCAGCACGTCCCCGTGGCTGTCGAGGCCGCGCAGGCCGAGGCGCCAGGTCCCGTCCAGCTCGCGGCGCAGGTGGACCCCGGCGACGCGCTCGAGCAGATCGGCGAGCGTGACCGCGCCGGCGGTGCCGAGCGCCGGCC
>JBFYZW010000594.1:0-10195 GCA_041309305.1 Deltaproteobacteria bacterium
GCGCCGCCGCGCCCGGCCTGGGCCAACCCTGGGCCGCTGCTGAGCGAGGAGGAGCTCTCGCTCACCTACTCGCTCATTGTCGCCGGCCCGCTCGCTGAGTCGGTCGAGGCCGCGAGCAGAGTGACCCGCGCGCGCTTCGCCGCCGCCCTGACCGGCGCGGCGGCGGCGGCGTCCGACCAGCGCGGCGCGGGCGGTGTCCATTGCCTGTTGGCCCTGCCCTTGAGCGCGGCCGTCGAGACGGCCGAGCTCGAGACCTGGCACGACCCCGAGGAGGGCACGGTCGTCGCGCGGGTCCGTCTGCCGCTCGCCGAGCTGCGCGCCGCGCTCCCGCCCGGCTGCGCCGACACGGTGATCACCAGCCTGGCCACGCGCGCCGCAGCCGAACCCGACGAGCGGCCCGACGCCGTCGCGACCGCGCCGGTCGACTACCCCGACTGGGTCGAGCGCGGCAGCGGCGCGTTCAACGACGCCACCGGCAAGGTCTTCTTCGGCGTCGACTCGGTGTCGGGGATCAAGAACCACGCGCTGGCGCGCACCACCGCCGACAACCGCGCCCGCGCCGAGCTCGCCCAGATGCTCGAGGTGTTCAGCGCCGTGTCGATGAAGGACTACCTGAGCCACAACCAGGCGACCGCTGAGGGCGCGGTCGAGTCGGCGATCCGGACCTTGTCGGTGATGACCCTCTCCGGCGTGCAGATCGTCGACCACTGGTACCACCCGGACGGCACGGTCTACGCGCTCGCCCAGCTCGACCTGGAGAGCTGGAAGAACAACGCCGGGAAGAGCCGCGAGGTCGACGCCAAGCTGCGCGCGTGGGTGAGCAAACACGCCGAGCGGCTGCACGAGCAACTCGAGCGCGAGGCGAGCCGGTGAGCGACGAGCTGCTGGTCAAGACCTCGGAGACCGGCTGGCTGGCCCGATTGGCCAAGGCCTACCGCGAGCGCGTCAACGTCCAGCTGGTCGACGACGCCGGCGCCGGCGTCGATCCGGAGGCGCAGAACCTGTTGACCATGGGCCGCGAGGCCGGCCTCAGCCGTCGCGAGTGGGGCGGCGTCGTCGTCTCGCTCGGCCTCGGCGGCGTCGGCGCCGGGATGGTGATCGGTGCGATCCTCTCGCCCGAGCCGACCTCGAAGTTGGGCCTCCTGGTCGGCGGCGGCACGCTCTGCCTGGTCGGCGGCGGCTTCTCGGCCATCCGCATCCTGACGCGCACGAAGCCGCCGAGCATCGAGGTCAGCCCGCGCGGCTTCCGGTTGCGTTGGGATTGAGGCGCCCCTCAACGCGTGCAGCCCGCGGTCGTCGAGCGACGGCCGCGGGCTGCGGGGCGAGGTCAAGAAACCGGGCTCAGACGCCGTCGAGGCAGGCGCGCAACTCGTCGCTCATCGTCCAGCCGCACCGGCCATCGCTCTGGCGCTCGCAGCGGGCGTCCTGGTAGCAGGCGAACTCCGGCTCCCAGATGCAGATCGAGGCCAGCGGCTCGTCGGCGCAGATCTCGCCCGAGCAGCCGCCGACGAAGCAGTCGGTCGGGGACATCACGCAGACGCCGTTGACGCACGCGCCCGCGCTGCCGGCGGCGTCGACGCAGTCGAGGTCGGAGACGCACTGCGGCGCGCTCGGCACGCAGACCCCGGTGCAGTCGCTGGTGCAGGGGCTGCCGTCCGGCGGGCAGGAGGCCCAGCAGTACATCAAGCAGGCCTGGCCCTCCGGGCAGTCCTCGTCGACGCGGCACTCGAGGTCGGCCGGGCGGCAGGTGGCCGGGTCGACGCACGGGCCGTAGCAGCCGTTGATCACCGAGTTGACCAGCCCAGGGCCGCACAGCGGCGGGATCATGTCGCAGAAGGCGTGGCTCTGGTCGCAGTCGAACTGGTACTGGCAGACCCCGTCGACGCAGTAGCCGAGCTCGCCGTTCACCTGGCAGTCGGCGTCGCGAGCGCAGAGCTCGGGAGCGGGCACGCAGACACCGGGCGCCCACAGCCCCGGCGCCGGGTCGCTCTGGCCGCCGGGGACCGGCGGATCGGTCTCGTTGCTGATCACCCAGGAGCAGATCTGACCGGCCGGGCACTCCTCGTCCGAGTAGCAGTAGAACGGCTCGACCGGCATGCAGACGCCGTAGCAGGGCGGGCAGTAGTCGGGCGTGCAGGGCATCATCGGGCAGGCGTCGAAGCGGCAGAACATCCCCGGGCCGCAGTCGAGGTCGCTCTCGCAGCGCTCCGGGTCGGGCACGCAGACGGCGATCGGCTCGCACGGCCAGGTGAAGCACTCGACCTGCTGGACCTCGCAGTGCTGGCCGACCGGGCAGAGCACGTCCGCGCACGGGTTGTTGTAGATCGGCCGGCAGACGCCCTCGCACTCGGGCGGCGCGACCAGGCAGTCGGTGTTCGGGTCGCCGGCGCAGTCGACCGGCTCGGCGCCGTAGCACCAGCTCTCGCAGTAGAAGCCCTGCGGGCAGTCGACGTCGCTCCAGCAGGTGATGTCGCGCGGCACGCAGGTGCCGGTGTACGGCAGCGGCGAGCTCGCCCCGCCGCCCGGGTCCATGTACGGCGGCAGCTCGCAGACGAAGCCGGCCGGGCAGTCGGCGTCGGACAGGCAGCCGTCGCTGTAGACGCACTGGCCCTCGACGCAGAAGCCGGCGCGGCCGTCGTCGCTCAGGCAGTCGCGGTCGGTGTAGCACTGCGGCTCGTCGTCGGCGACGCAGGTCGAGAAGACGATCGCGCCGTTGACGTAGGCGCAGACGACGCAGTCCGGCTCGGGGAGCGTGACCAGCACGCAGCCGATATGCGTGTCCTGGCAGCCGTTGTCGCGCACCGTGCCGTCGGCCAGGATGCAGCGCTCGCAGGTCGTGCCGGTGGCCGGGTCGACGTCGATCTCGATGATGACGCAGTCCCCGTCGTAGGGCAGCGTCTGGCAGACCTCGGTGCCGTCGTCCTGCGGCTCGCAGAACTCCAGGTCACCGGTGTCGAGCCGGTTGAGCTGCAGCGTCAGGAGCTCGGGGTTCTGCTGCTCGCCGGTGCCGCCCGGATCGCAGGCGAGCAGCCCCCAACAACAACCAACGCCGACCATCAGTGCCGAGAACGTGCGCTTCATCTCATCCTCCTCGTGGGAGTTCGGGTTACGCGTGTGGGCCTCGGTAGGTCCCTTAGCGCAAACCGTGCCACACGCGGTTCACCGAGAAACAAGGGGTTAGGCGCCTGGCCCGAGCCCAGCCGGTCGACGATCGCTGTCGACTCTAGCCATCACCGGTTGTCTCAACCGCCGCGCCGGGCTAGGTTTCGGTCCCCAGCCAAGGAGCGTCCATGTCCTCGTTCGACCCGTTCTCGGATGCCTACCGCCGGCAGGCCAGCGACCTCAAGAAGGCCGTCCAGCGCCATCGGCGCCGCCTGATCAACCTGGCGATCATCGGCCTCGTGCTGTTCGGCGCCTGGTCCTCTTACTACCAGGTCGAGCCGGAGGAGCTCGGTGTCGTGTTGCGCTTCGGCCGCCACATCGGCAACAGCGAACCCGGGCCGCACTTCAAGATCCCGTTCGGCGTCGATCGGGTCACCAAGGTGCCGGTCGGCCGCCAGCTGCAACAGGAGTTCGGCTTCCGCACCACGATGGGCGGGGTGCGCTCCGACTTCGAGCGCGACTCGCGCGCCACCGACGAGGCGACGATGCTGACCGGTGATCGCAACGTCGCGATCGTCGAGTGGATCGTGCAATACCGGATCGCCAGCCCGGAGAAGTACCTGTTCAAGTTCCGCAGCGTCGAGAAGACGCTCCGCCTGATGGCCGAGGCGACGATGCGCTCGGTGGTCGGCGACCACTCGATCGACGAGGTCCTGACCACCGGCCGCGAGTCGATCGAGCAGCTGGCCCGCACCAAGCTGATCGAGCTGAGCGAGTTCTATGACACCGGGCTCTCGATCGAGCTGGTCAACCTGAAGAACGTCAACGTGCCCCCGCCGGTGCAACCGGCCCTGCGCGAGGTCGAGGAGGCCAAGCAGGAGCGGGAGCGGATGATCAACGAGGCCTGGTCCGAGTACAACAAGGTCATCCCGCGCGCCACCGGCCTCGCCGAGCAGGCGAAGGAGAACGCGCGCGGCTACGCGGTCGAACGGGTCAACCGCGCCAAGGGCGACGCCGAGCTGTTCAGCGCCCTGGTCGCCGAGTACCGCAAGGCGACCACCGTGACCCGCACCCGGCTCTACCTCGAGTCGATGACCCGGGTGCTCGGCAAGGCCAAGCACAAGGTGCTGGTCGACGCCAAGACCCAGGGGCTCGTTCCGTTGCTCAACCTGCCGCAGGGAGGCAAGCCATGAGCGCCAGGACCACCTTGCTCGTCGCCCTCGCCGCGGCGGTCGTCTTCACTGGGTTGAGCTCGGCCTACGTCGTCAACGAGATGGACCAGGTGATCATCACCCAGTTCGGCAAACCGATCGGTGAGCCGATCGCCGACGCGGGCCTCCACTTCCGCATCCCGCTGATCCAGAAGGTCAACCGCTTCGACAAGCGCTGGCTCGAGTGGGACGGCGAGCCGGACGAGATGCCGACGCGGGAGAAGACGCTCATCTTCGTCGACACCTACGCCCGCTGGCGCATCGCTGACCCACTGAAGTTCTTCACCGCCACCAACGGGATCGATGGGATTGCCCAGTCACGCCTCGACGGCATCATCGACCCGGAGACGCGCAACGTCGTCGCCCGCCACGATCTGATCGAGGTCGTCCGCTCGTCCGACCGGACCTTCGAGCTCAACCTCGACGCGCAGCAGTTCGACTCAAGCCTCGGCCAGACCGCCCAGCCGAGCATCACCGCCGGCCGCGACGCGCTGGCGCAGCTCATCCTCCAAGACGCGGCCGAGAAGGCGCGCCAGCAGCTGGGCATCGAGCTCAAGGACCTGCAGTTCCAGCGGGTCAACTACACCGGCACGGTGCAGACCAAGGTCTACGACCGGATGATCTCCGAGCGCAAGCGCATCGCCGAGGGCTACCGCTCCGAAGGCGAAGGCAAGCGCGCCGAGATCCTCGGGCGCAAAGAGCTCGACCTGAAGAAGATCGAGTCCGACGCCTACCGCGAGGTGCAGACCATCCGCGGCAAGGCCGACGCCGACGCGACGGCGATCTACGCCCGCGCCTACAACCTCGAGCCGGAGCTCTACCGCATGCTCAAGAGCCTGGAGAGCTACGAGCAGAGCTTCGACGAGGACTCCTGGATCATCCTCTCGACCGACTCGGACTACTTGAAGCCGATGGTCGAGGTGCCGAGGTAGCGACGGCGCACCGCCGCGCCGCTTGAGGCCGGCGCGGCTTGGTGCCAAGATGCGGCGCATGAGCCCCCCGCGAAGCAAGAAGAGCGGAGCGGCGCGCCGACCGCGCGCGCTGCCGGTCGAGCTGTCGGCGTACACCAAGCAGGCCAAGGCGATGCCGCAGGCGGAGTTCAGCAGCCGCTTCGCCCAGCCGTTCCTCGTCCTCGCCCGCACCCGCAGCCTGGTCGAGGCGGTGACCAACGCGCAGCGGCAGGACTTCGAATCCGACAGCACCGCGATCTCGACGCTCGAGATGGTCGAGTCGCCGCTGGCCTACGTCTGTCCGCTCAACCCGCGGGCCAAGCCGATAGAAGGCGCGGTCATCACCCTCGGGCGCAACCCCGAGAACGACGTGATGCTGCCCGTGCCCTCGGTCTCGGGCGTGCACCTGCAGTTCATGTCCCCGGTGCAACAGGGCGCCGCCTGGTTGGCCCGTGACCTCGGCTCGAAGAACGGCACCTTCCTCGACGGGCAACGGATGATCCCCGGGCAACCGTACGAGCTGCGCAACGGCGCCCAGGTCGAGATCGCCCGCGACGTCAGCGGCTCCTTCTGGGAGTCGGCCGAGCTCTGGCGCCTGCTCCAGGATCCGTCGCGCCTGCGCCAGCTGCTGCAGCAGCGGCCGGCCAAGCCGGCCGACGACTGGTGAGCGACGCAACACCCCGCCGCCGGCGCCGATAACCTCGGCGTGGGGCCCCGCTGTCCCGCAAGGAGCGTCTACCGTGCCCGACCCCATCGATGCCGTGAAGGTGAGCTCGAACCGCGTCGCCGCCGTCGATCCGACCCCGACCAAGCCGGCGCCGGTGGTCGATGACCAGCCCAAGGTGACGATGAACAGCGGCGGCGCCGTCACCAGCGATGGCTTCGTCCGCGACGTCAAGACGCCCGCGCCGGTGACCCCGGCCGCCCCCGCGGCGCCGGCCGACGACCCCGGCGTGCTGCGCCTGCTCGGCCGGGCGCTCAACCCGCTGCGCTGGCCGAAGGCGATCGCCGCGCGCTCGAAGAAGCTGGCCCGCTTCCTCGGTTGGACGACGCTGGCGGCCGGCGGCGGCGGCGGACTGCTCACCGCCGCGGCCTTCGTTGCCCGCCACCTCGCCCCGCAGGCCGTTCATCAGGCGCTCGCCTCGGTGGGCCTGTACGGGGTGCTCGGTCCGCAGAGCGCGGCGCTGCTCGGCGCCGGCATCTTCGGTGTCATCGGCATCGCCGCGGCGCTCGGTGGCTGGGCCTTCTTGCGCGCCGGCCGCGTGCCCAAGACCGACACCTGACCCGCCTCGACTCCCCCTCCCGATCGCGCGATACTCTGCTCGCCCCTTCTCTGGAGCGAGCCCATGGATCCAGTCTTCCTCTCGCGCGTGCAGTTCGGCCTGACCGCCGGCTTCCACTACATCTTCCCGCCGCTGACCATCGGCATGAGCGTCGTGCTCGTCTACCTCGAGGCGCGCTTCCTCAAGAGCCGTGACCCGCTGTTCGAGCAGGCGGCGCGTTTCTGGACCAAGATCTTCGCCCTGAACTTCGCCATCGGCGTCGCCACCGGCATCGTCCTCGAGTTCCAGTTCGGCACCAACTGGGCGACCTACTCGCGCTTCGTCGGCGACGTCTTCGGCTCGGCGCTGGCGGCCGAGGGGATCTTCGCCTTCTTCCTCGAGTCGGGCTTCCTCGCCGTGCTGGTCTTCGGCTGGGACCGCGTCTCGGCCGGGATGCACTTCTTCGCCACGCTGATGGTCTCGCTCGGCGGCATCTTCTCGTCGATCTGGATCGTCGTCGCCAACTCCTGGCAGCAGACGCCGGCCGGCCACCACATCGTCCCGATGCTGCGCGACGGCGAACAGATGCTCGTCGACGGCGCCCCGGTGCTGCGCGCCGAGATCCTCGACTTCTGGGCCATGGTCTTCAACCCCTCGACGGTGCAGCGCCTGACCCACGTCTGGCTCGGAGCGTTCATCCTCGGCGGGTTCTTCATCATGAGCATCTCCGCCTACTACCTCTTGCGCCGGCGCCACGTCCCCTTCGCCGAGCGCTCGTTCACCGGCGCGCTCGCGCTCGCCACCGCCGCGTCGCTGCTGATGCTCCTCTCCGGCCACCAACAGGCCGGCGCCGTCTACGATCACCAGCCGGCCAAGCTCGCCGCCTTCGAGGGCCACTACCACTCTGGTCCGGCGGCGTTGAGCCTCTTCGCCCTGCCCAACCCCGAGCAGGAGCGGCTGGACCTGAACCTCGCCGTACCCGGCGGCCTGTCCTTTCTGGTCACTGGCGACTTCGCCGCGCCGCTCACCGGCCTCGACCGCTTCCGCCCGGAGGACCGCCCGCCGGTGACCGTGCCCTTCTTGAGCTACCACCTGATGGTGGCCCTGGGCTTTTTCTTCATCGGCGTCACCCTGCTGGCCTGCTTGTTGCTCTGGCGCGGCAAGCTCTTCCAGACCCGCTGGCTGCTCTGGGTCTTCGTCTTCGCGGTGGTCGGGCCGATCCTGGCCAACGAGACCGGCTGGATCGCCGCCGAGGTCGGCCGGCAGCCGTGGGTCGTCTACCCGCCGCTGCTCACCGGCGACGACGGCCAGCCGCTGCTCGACGCCCAGGGCCGCTTCGCCTACGACGAGCGCCTCGGGCTGCGCACCGCCGACGCCGGCAGCAGCGCCGTCTCCGCCGGCGAGGTGCTCGGCTCGATCCTCGGCTTCGGCGCCATCTATCTCGCCCTGCTCGCCGTCTGGCTGTTCGTCCTCGACCGCAAGATCCGCCACGGCCCCGATGACGGGACCAAGGAGCCGGCCGCCGGCAGCGGCGTCCTCGCCGCCGCCGCGGCGCGGCCAGGACACGCCGGCTCGTTGACCGAGATCGACACGGAGGCGCGGCCATGAGCTGGGAGACCCTGTGCGTCGTCTGGTTCCTGCTCCTCGGCGTGCTGCTGGTCGGCTACGCCATCCTCGACGGCTTCGACCTGGGCGTCGGCATCCTCCACCCGTTCGCCGCCCGCACCGACCAGGAGCGGCGCATCTCGATGAACGCGATCGGGCCGCTGTGGGACGGCAACGAGGTCTGGCTGGTCACCTTCGGCGGCGCGCTGTTCGCCGCCTTCCCCGAGGCCTACGCCACCGCCTTCTCCGGCTTCTACACCGCGTTCATGCTCCTGCTCCTGGCGCTCATCTCGCGCGCCGTGTCGATGGAGTTCCGCAGCAAGCTGGCCGCGCCGCGCTGGCGCGCCTTCTGGGACTGGGCCTTCTTCGCCGGCTCGACCCTGGCGGCGCTGCTCTTCGGCGTCGCGATCGGCAACGCGATGCTCGGCATCGCGCTCGACGCGCGCGGCAACTTCGTCGGCTCGCTCGCCGATCAACTCGGGCCCTATCCGTTGCTCGTCGGCCTGTTCTCGGTCGCGATGATGGCGATGCACGGCGCGCTCTATCTCTATTTGAAGACCGAGGGCGACTTCCAACAGCGGCTGCGCACCCTGCAGTGGCGCACCTTCGGCCTGTTCCTCGTCCTCTACCTGTTGACCACCATCTACACGCTGGTGCTGGTGCCGCACGCGCGGGAGATCTTCACCGAGCATCCGTTTGCCGCCGGCGTCGTCGTGCTCACCGTGTTGGCGATCGCCAACATCCCGCGCTCCATCTTCTGGCAGAAGCCGGCCCAGGCCTTCGCCTCGAGCGCGGCGAGCATCGCCGGCGTGCTCACCCTCTTCGGCCTGGCGCTCTTCCCCAACCTGGTGACCGCGAGCAACGACCCCGGGCTGAGCGTCACGGTCTTCAGCGCCGCCTCGAGCGAGCGGACCCTCGAGATCATGCTGCTCATCGCCGTGATCGGCATGCCGTTCGTGCTCGCCTACACCGGCATCATCTACTGGACCTTCCGCGGCAAGGTGCGGCTGGGCGAGACGAGCTACTGAGCTTGTCTGGACCGAAGGTCCATGGCAGGCTCGCCGCCGGGCAACTGCCGAACCAGGAGCGTGTCATGCGCAAGCTGTTCTGGGCCGCCACCATCGTCACCGTCGCGCTCTCGCTCACCGCCGCCGGCTGCGGCTTCGACTGCGAGGCGAGGTGCAAGGACAACATCCACCGCATCTGGGAGCCCGGCCGGCCGGTCGTGCCGAGCGCGACGATCTGCACCGCCGACGCGGTGCAGAAGGCCGACTCGTGCGAAAAGTGCGACAAGGCCCTGGCGGCGCAGACCGGCGTGCCGGTCGACCGCAGCACCTGCGACGACTGAGCCACCGCCCCCCCCCCGCCGTTGCCGATGTCCGACGCCACGCCGCGCGACCGCTACCGAGAGCTGGTCGCGCGCGTCGACGCCTTCTTTGCCCGCGTCCACGCCGCCCACCGCGCCGCGATGCGCTGCGGGCCGGGCTGCGACGGCTGCTGCCGCGCCGGGCCGACCGTGACCCCGATCGAGGCGGAGGCGATCCGCCGCTGGCTGGCCGACGCAACAGCCGAGACCCGCGCCGCGCTCGAGCGCCGCGCGCGCGCCGACCTGCCGAACCGCTGCGTCGCGCTCGACGAGTCGGGCCGCTGCCTGGTCTACCCGGCCCGGCCGCTCATCTGCCGCTCGCACGGCCTGCCGATCCGCATGCGCGA
This sequence comes from Deltaproteobacteria bacterium, assembly GCA_041309305.1. Classification (GTDB taxonomy): domain Bacteria; phylum Myxococcota; class XYA12-FULL-58-9; order XYA12-FULL-58-9; family XYA12-FULL-58-9; genus JBFYZW01. The sequence continues at coordinate 9,844 of JBFYZW010000594.1, forward strand.
CGCCGACGGCGTCCCCTTCGTCGCCACCTGCCTGGAGAACTTCACCACCGGGCTGCCCGGCGACGAGATGACCCTCGACCAGGAGACGCTGTCGACCATCCTGCTGGCGCTCAACCGCGCCCTCGCCCCGGACGCGCTCGAGGAGCCGCAGCGCGTGGCGCTGCGCGAGCTGTTGCTCCGCGTCCTCGGTTGACGCGCTGGCGCGTCAGTCGCGGCGGCGCTGCCGGACGCCCAACCACCAGAAGGCGACGAAGGGCGAGAGCGCCCACCAGACCCGGCCGCTCGCCCGCTCGCACTTGACCCGTCGCGGCCGGCGGCGCTCGGCCGCGGCGAGCGTCGTGGCCGCCGCGCC
>JBFYZW010000595.1:0-5134 GCA_041309305.1 Deltaproteobacteria bacterium
GCGCCGCCGCGAGACCAGCGCCCGCGCCGCGCCCCAGCCACTCAGTGCCCCCGCCGCCGCCGGCTGAACCAGCGCCCGAGGGAGAGCTTGCGCACCCGCGGCGCGATCAGGTAGCGCCCGAAGGCGCCGCCGAAGAGGATCCCGGCCAGGTAGAGGCCGACCACCGGAATGATCGGCACGCCCCAGAGCTCGACGTGGTAGTCGGCGAGCATCACCAGCGAGCCGGTGATCAGCGCGGCGGTCACCATGCCGAAGAAGACGGTCATGCCCAGGGTCTCGAGGTTGCGGGCGATCTGATTCAGCCGCGGGTTCTCGATCTGGATCTGCAGCTTGCCGCTCTCGAGGTCCATCAGGATCTGCGAGGCGGTGAGCGGCAGCTCCTGGAGGAAACCGCGCGCCCGGACCATCCCCTTGAGCGCCGCGTCGCCGAGCTCCGGGACGGTGAACTGCTCCTCGATCAGCCGCTTGATGAACGGCCCAGCGACGCCGAGCACGTCGAGGTCGGGGTCGAGGGCGCGGATCGTGCCCTCGACCACCACCGAGGCGCGGGCGATCAACGCGTACTCGCTGGGGATGCGCACCCGGAAGCGCGCCGCCAGGTCGAAGAGCTCCTTGAGCAGCTGCGCCGCCTCGATGTTGGCCAGGGTCGTCCGATCGCGCAGGTACTGGTCGAACAGGCTGGCGCAGGCGTCGCGCAGCGCGTGCAGCGACACCCGCTGGTCGGGGATCCCGACCCGGTAGAGTACGCGCGCCACCGTGTCGGCGTCGCGCTGCGCGATGCCGATGACCAGCACCACCAGGGTCTGGCGCATCGCGAAGGAGATCTGCCCGACGCAGCCGAAGTCGAGCAGCGCCATGCGGTTGTCGTCGAGGATGAAGGCGTTGCCCGGATGCGGATCGGCGTGAAAGAGGCCGTCGGCGAAGATCTGTTCGAAGGCGGCGGTGACGATGTTCGCGGCGATCGCCTTGCGGTCGTGGTGCGGCTTCAGGTCGGTCAGCGACGCGCCGCGCAGGAACTCCATCGTCAGCACCGTGCGCGACGAGAGCTCGGGGTAGAGTCTCGGCACCACGTAGGTCCGCTCCCGCCCGGCGGCGGCGGCGCGGAAGCGGCGGATCATCCGAGCCTCGAGCGTAAAGTCGAGCTCGTTCAAGAAGGCGTTCTCGAACTCGTCGATGATCGCCGCGGGGGTCGCGACGCCGCTCTCTTCGATGATCGCCTCGACGATGCGGGCCAGATAATGCAAGAGGTCGAGGTCGGCGAGGATCTTCTCGCGGATCCCCAGCCGCTGAACCTTGACCGCGACCTCCTCGCCGGTGAGCGTCACCGCCCGGTGCACCTGGGCCACCGAGGCCGAGGCCACCGGCACGAGATCGATCTCGCCGAAGACCTCGGTCGGCGGTCGGCCGAGGCCGATGCGCAGCGCCTCGCGCGTCTCCGCCTCGGTCATCGGCGGAACGTGATCCTGAAGCCCGGCGAGCGCCTCGGCGAAACCGGGCGGGAGCAGATCGGCGCGGGTGGAGAGCACCTGACCAAACTTGACGAAGGTCGGCCCGAGGTCCTCGAGCAGGGCGCGGAAGCGACGCGCCACCTGGGGCGTCGGCTCCGGCCGTCCGCCGCCGGCCTTGCGCTGCTTGCTGCGCGCCCGCCGGTCCTCCTGATAGAAACCGAGGCCGTGGCGGGCGACCACCGCGGCGATCTGGCGCAGGCGGCGCAGGCTGCTCATCGTCGCCGGCTTCAGTCCACCGCGGCCAGCAGGCCACGGTAGATGGGGAACTGCCGGGCGAACTCGGACACCTCCTGCTTGACCCGCGCCAGGTGTTCGGCGTCATCGGGCTTGGCGAGCGCCCGTTCGATCAGGCTGCCGATGTGCAGCATCTCCGGCTCGCACATCCCGCGCGTCGTCACCGCCGGGGTGCCGATGCGCACGCCCGAGGTCACCAGCGGCTTCTCCGGGTCGAACGGGATCTTGTTCTTGTTGACGGTGATGCCCGCCAGGTCGAGCGCCTTCTCGGCCAGCTTGCCGGTCATCTTCTTCGGCCTGAGGTCGACGAGCATCAGGTGGTTGTCGGTCCCGCCGGAGACCAGGCGGAAACCGGCGGCGCGCAGCGCCTCAGCCAGCGCCGCGGCGTTTTTGCACACCTGCTGCTGATAGGTCTTGAAGCCGGGCAGCGCCGCCTCCTTGAGCGCCACGGCCTTGGCGGCGATGACGTGCATCAGCGGCCCGCCCTGAATGCGCGGGCAGACGCCGCTGTCGAGCTCCTTGGCGTAGCTGGCGCGGGCGAGGATCAGGCCGCCGCGCGGCCCGCGCAACGTCTTGTGGGTCGTCGTGGTCACGTAGTCGGCGTGCGGCACCGGGCTCGGGTGCTCGCCGGCAGCGACCAGGCCGGCGATGTGCGCCATGTCGACCATCAACCGCGCGCCGACCTCGCGGGCGATCGCACCGAAGCGCTCGAAGTCGATGCGCCGCGGGTAGGCGCTGGCGCCGGCGACGATCAGCTTCGGCCGGTGCTCGCGGGCCAGCGCCGCGAGCTGGCCGTAGTCGATCTGCTCGCTCTCGCGGTCGACGCCGTAGGGGATCACCTTGTACAGCCGGCCGGAGAAGTTGACCGGCGAGCCGTGGGTCAAGTGGCCCCCGGCGTCGAGGTCCATCGCCAACATCGTGTCGCCGGGGTTCAACGCGTGCATGTAGACGGCCATGTTGGCCTGCGTCCCCGAGTGCGGCTGCACGTTGGCGTACTCGGCGCCAAACAGGGCGCAGGCCCGCTCGCAGGCCAGGCGCTCGGCGACGTCGACCCACTCGCAGCCGCCGTAGTAGCGCTTGCCGGCGACGCCCTCGGCGTACTTGTTGGTCAACACCGAGCCGGCCGTCTCGAGCACCGCACGGCTGGTGAAGTTCTCGCTGGCGATCAGCTCCAGCCCGTGCTCCTGCCGCTCGAGCTCACCGCGCAGGGCGCGATAGATCTCCGGATCGGCTTCGCGAACATGGTGCAGGGGATTCATCGTGGCTCCTCGAGCGGGGCGAAGCGCACCGGCGCCTCGGGGAGCAAGGCAGCCGGTGAACTGCCTCAGGCTTGGTGGGTGGTGATGTACTTGACCGCGTCGCCGACGGTGCGGATGCTCTCCGCCTCTTCATCGGGGATCTCGAACCCGAACTCATCCTCCATCGCCATCACCAGCTCGACGATGTCGAGGGAGTCGGCGCCGAGGTCGTCGACGAACGACTTGTCGAGCGCGACCTGGTCGTCCTTGACGCCCAGCTGCTTGACGATGATCGCCTTGACGCGCTTCTCGGTCTCCTCCGCTGCCATCACGCCTCCTCGCGGCCGGCCCTCCGGCCTGGTTGCGGCGCCCAGATCTAGCAGACGGTGGGCTGGCAAGCCAAGGCCGTCCGCGTCATCGCGCCGGGTCATCGGACGGTCGCTGCTCCGCCTGCCCGGTCATCGGCACGAAGCGAACGGCGAACTCCCGCCAGACGCGGACCCGATCGCCCTGCCGCTCGTGGATCTCCAGCCACTGATCGCCGGCCGACCCGACCGGGATGACCAGCCGGCCCCCGGGGGCGAGCTGGGCAAGCAGCGGCGGCGGCACCTTCTCCGGCGCCGCGGTGACGACGATCGCCGCGAACGGCGCCTGGTCGGGCCAGCCCTGATAGCCGTCCCCCTGGCGAACGGTGACGTTCTTGACCCCCAGGCGGCCGAGGTCGCGGGCGGCCCGCTCGGCGAGCGCCGGCACGATCTCGATCGTGTAGACCTTCGCGCCCAGCGCGGCGAGGATGGCCGCCTGGTACCCGGAGCCGGTGCCGATCTCGAGGACCTTGTCGCCGGGTTTCACCGCCGCCGCCGCGCTCATCACCGCGACGACGTACGGCTGCGAGATGGTCTGACCGTCGCCGATCGGCAGCGGGCGATCCTCATAGGCCGCCGCCCGCTGCCCGGCCGGCACCAGCTCGTGGCGCGGGAAGGCGCGCATCGCCGCCAGGACCGCCGCGTCGGTCACGCCCCGGCGGGCGATGAGCTGAACCATCTCGTCGCGGCGAGCCTGATCATCGTCGCTGGTCTGGCAGGCAGCCACGAGCAGCAGGACCCAGGCCGGCATCGCCGCCTATTTCTTGGCCATCGTCGCCTTGCGTGCGGCCTTACGGCGCTTGAGGCGACGCTTCGTCCGTTGATTCGCCCAGGTGCGCTTGCGCTTCTGCTTGCTCTTCGAATTGGACATCAGATCCTCCTCGCCGCGACTGGATACCCGTAGTCGTTGGCCAAAGACAAGGGCTCAACCGCCGAACCGGGGGTTGACCAGCCGCGCCACCCGCTCGCCGCGCTGCAGGTGCGTTTGGACCAGCTCCTCGGCGTCGGCGGCGCTGACCTTCTCGTACCAGGTCTCGCCGAGCGCGCCCCTCGACTGCACCAGCACCGTCGGGCCGGTGGCGCAGGCGTCGAGGCAGCCGCAGCCGACCACCCGCACGCGGCCCTTCAGCCCCGCGTCGCGGACCAGGCCTTTGAGCCGCTCGAGCGTCTCGCCGCCGCCGCGCGACCGGCAGGCGCTGCGCGGATCGGTGGGCTCACGCTCGTTGGTACACACGAAGACCAGGTGCTCGAAGCGGGCCATCTGCCCTCCTCCGCCGCCGGCGGCTCAAGCCTTCGCGCTGCTGGCGCGCAGGCGCTCGCTCAAGGTCTGGACCAAGGCGCGGTAGACACGCAGCGCCATCCGATCGTTGGCCGCCAGCAGGTGCAGAAAGGCCTCGCGCGGCAGCGCGAACGCCTCCCCATCGCTGGTCGCGACCACTCGGGCGCTGGTCGGCGCGGCGTCGAACAGGCTCATTTCCCCGACCGGCGCGCCCGGGCCGAGCTCGGCCAGCGCGCTCTCGCCGCTCGCGCCCCGGCGCCGGACCGCGACCGTGCCCCGGCGGATGACCCAGAGCCCCGGGCCCGGCTGATCCTGCTCGATCAAGACCTCGCCGGGGGCGAAGGAGCGCCGCTCGGCGGCGTGATAGACCGCCTTGGTCTCCTCGAGCGACAGCTCGCCGAACAGGCGCGTCTCGCGCAGGAAGTCGAACCCGTCCATCAGGCTGACCACGCCGGCGCCCTCCCCGCCGGCCGGCGCCGACGTCGGCGCCGTGGCCGTCGGCCCCGCGGC
>JBFYZW010000596.1:0-2626 GCA_041309305.1 Deltaproteobacteria bacterium
CACCGCAGGCCGACCGGCTGTGGACCCGGGAGATGGAGCTGGCCTACGAGCGCCAGGTCGGCCGGCGGCTGCCGCCCAGCCAGCGCGGGCCACGGCTGCTGCGCGCGCTGCGCCAGCATCGCCTCGAGCTCGGCCGGCGGGCCGTCTGTCTGCGCGGCTTCGACGACGCCGCGGTGCTCGGCGTGGTCGACAAGCTACAGGGCAAGACACGCCCCGAGGTGGTCGCCACGCTGCGCGAGTGGCTGTTCGAGTCGACCGCGATCCACGAGGTCGGGCACACCCTCGGTCTGCGCCACAACTTCGCTGCCAGCGCCGACGCCTTGAACTACTTCGACCAGTACTGGGCGATCCGCGATCCGACCGCCCGCGCGCTCGACCTCCCGAGCCGCGACGAGATGAGCGCGGGCGTGCGCGAGCTCGCCTACGCCTCGATCATGGACTACGGCGCGAAGTTCATGAGCGACATCCACGGGCTCGGTAAGTACGACGTCGCGGCGATCAAGTTCGGCTACGGCCAGCTGATCGAGGCCTTCGTCACCCCGCCCGACTGGATGGAGCACGACCTGCTCGCCTACTACACGCTCGACGATGCGGTCGAGCACTGGAGCCACTACACCGCCCTGCCCGCGCTGTTCGACACGACGGCCGGCAGCGGCGACGGCCGGGCGAACATCGCCGCGCGCGCCGACGTACCGATGAGCGAGGTGGTCTCCTGGATGACGCTGGCCCCTGGCGCCACCGACCTGACCGACACGCTGGTGCCGTACAAGTTCTGCTCCGACGAGTACGTCGGCGTCGCCTGGGACTGTGACGTCTGGGACGAGGGCGCCGACCCGTACGAGATCGTCAGCTACGCGACGCAGAGCTACCGCGACTACTACGTCTTCCGCGCCTTCAGGCGACACCGCCGCTACGTCGACCCGTTCGACTACTACCTGTCGACCTGGGAGCGGTTCATGCTCCCGGTCAAGCAACAGTACTACCTCTGGCTCTACGATCAGTGGTCCGCCTGGGGCGAGTGGGCGTGGCTGCACGGCGAGGACGTCGCCAACGGCACCCAGATCACCGAGGTCGAGGACTGGAACCTCGATCCGCGCGGCGGCTTGAACCGGACCGTCGCCGCGATGGAGGGGATGAACTTCCTGACCGAGATCATCGCCACGCCGGAGCCCGGCTCCTACTACACCGACCCGGACACCGGGACCCTCCTGTGGTGGACCGACGAGGAGGACGTCCTGTGCGGCCCGGGGCAGAGCTCCTGGACCGAACCCTGCTCGGACATCTACGTTCCCCTTGGTGCAGGGCGTTACGCCTACACCGCCTTCGACCCGGACGACGGCTACTACTTCTACGAGAAGGTGCGGGTGGTCGGCAGCTTCTGGGACAAGCTCAACGCCATCGAGACCCTCGCCGACCCGAGCGCCTACTTCCTCGGCGTCGACGACGTCGGCGACTTCACCACCTACATGCTCGGCTTCAACGTCGCCTTTCCGAACGCGGTCTCGACCATCTTCGGCGCGGTGATCAACGACGACTACAAGAAGTTCGCGCCCCAGCTCGAGCCCGACCAGACGATGAGCTGGCGGCCGATCTTCGACACCGTCAGCGAGGCCTACACCGACCAGGTCGCGCCCGATCGCCCGGGACCGTTCATCGACCCGGCGACGAACTGGACGATCGCCATCTACGCGCTGTTCTACGGCACCGCCTGGCTGACGATGAGCTTCGATCAGAGCTTCAACGACTACGCCAAGATCTGGCTCGACGGCTCGGGCGAGGCGTTCACGCCCGCCGCCGGCGCCGAGGTCGCCACCTTCACCAACCCGTTCAACGACCGGGTCTACAAGGCGGTCAAGGCGCCGACCCCGAACACCTACTCGCTCGGCTGGGAGATGGTCACCCGCGCGCAGGGGTTGGCCGACCGGATCACCACCCACGTCGATCCGACCTGCGACATCGTCGCGACCGACGACGCCTGCGCCGGTCTGCGCTGGGAGCTGCAGAACCTGATCGAGAACATCGAGCTGCTGCGCGGCTACTACGAGGTGTTCGGCTACTCCTGGTGGTGAGGCCGGGGGAAGAGCCAGGCCGCAACCAGCACCGCCACCGCTGCGAGCACCGTCGCCGCGACGAAGTGCGAGGCATAGCCGAGCTGCACGGCGCTGACGCCGGACAGCGCCCCCCCCAACGCCATCGCGATGACCACCGCGCTGGCCTGAATCGTGTAATCGGTGGCCGCGGTCTCTGCGCTGCACCAGTCCATCAGGCAGGTGAACAACGCGGCGGTCGACATCCCGCCGACGAAGTGCTCGAGCGAGACGAGCAGGGCCAGCCCCACCGGCCCGGGCGCGCCAACCGCCAGGTAGGCGTAGACCGCCACGGCCGCGGCCTGCAGCCCGCCGAAGGCGAGCAGCGCCCCGCGCCGCCCGAGCGGGTTGACCAACAGCCCGCCGACCAGCGCGCCGCCCATCGCCGCGGCGAAGCCCCAGCTGCCGAGCAGCCAGCCGATCTCCGCCAGCCCCAGGCCGCGATCGACCAGGAAGGGCCGCACCATCCCGGCCGCGAAGGCGTCGGCGCCCTTGAATACCAGGATGAGCAGCAACAGCCGCGCCGCGTCCGGCCGGCG
>JBFYZW010000597.1:0-3639 GCA_041309305.1 Deltaproteobacteria bacterium
GACGGCGCGGATCAGGCCGACGGCGCCGAGGGACCAGTAGGTGTCGGCGTCGGCGACCGCCTGCTCCTCGACGGTGGCCGGCCGTTCAGCGAGGCGCTCGAGCGCGCGGACGAGTTCGCGGATCTTCAGCGGCGTCCAGCCGCGCTCGACCAGCGCCGCCTCGACCTTGGCGCGGGCCGGGACGTTGCCGCGCACCGCCTCGCGGACGAGCCAGCACCGGCCGAGGATCTCGCACAGCTCGAGGTCACAGCCGGCGTCGGTGGCCTCGGCCCAGGCGCGCGCCGTGGCGGCGAGCCGCTCGCCCTGCTCGGCGCGGCTGCTGGGGTCGAGCTTGGCGTACAGCGGCGCGAGCGCCTGCTTCACCCGGGTGAGGCTCATGCGGCCCTTTCATGCCACAGGCTGGAGGTGGGCCAAACCCCCCGGTTGTCGCACAGCCCCACCCTTGTCGGTATGGGGCGGTGCGCTACACTGAAGAGGTCGAGAGGTGAAGCGTCAGACGAGCAGCACGATGAAAAACGGGAGTAACAAGGTCATCCTGACCGCCGACCTCGGCGAGTTCTTCCGCGACAAGCTGGGGAGCGCGCGCTCAGGCCTCGGGCTCGAGCTCGACGAGCTGACCGAGTACTACCTGGTGCAGCTGCTGTGCGAGTTCTCGCGCCGCGCCGAGACGGGCGCGGTGCAGGACGAGGCACTGGCGCTGCTCTACAAGCGCGCGCTCGAGGCGGACCTGCTCGAGCGGCTGAAGCTGCTCAAGAGCCTCGGTGACCTGGCGCTCTACGTCGCCGGCTTCTTCCGCGAGGCGATCGAGCGCTCGCCGGTGGACCGCGACTACTACGTCAGCATGGGCGGCTGCGCCTACGGGGATCTCTCGTCGTTGATCGGCGCGCGGCGGCACAACGACCAGTTCGCGACCCTGTTCGCCGGCCTGGCCAAGCAGTTCGCCGACCTGGTCGAACTGCTCAACGCGGTGGCCGATCAGGCGCGCGAGGGGGCGCAGGGGGACCGCGACCTGGTGCGCTTGTACGAGCGGTGGCTGCGCACCGGCGACGAGCGGCTTCGTCAGCAGCTCGCCGCCGCCGGGCTGATCGCCGGCGACGGCGACGACAAGGTCCACTGATGCCGACGTCGATCCTCGAGCTCCTGCAGCGCGCGGTCGAGAAGCTCAACGACGTCGAGACCCGCCTGGACGTCAGGGCCTTCGTCGTCGACGAGGCTACCCGCGCCAACCTGCCCGGCGCGCGGGTCGACGCACCGGAGCAGCTGTTCGTGCGCGAGCACGCCGGCGAGCTGGAGCTGGCGCTCTACGTCGATCCGCGCCTGGTCGCCGGCCTCGAGCGCGGGCTCGGGAGCGGCCGGCTGGACCCCGGGAGCCTGGCGCCCTTCTGGGTCGCGGTCGAGGGGGTGTCCCACTTCGTCTTCGTCGCCTGGCGCGCGCTGGTCGGCCGGCCGGTCTCGGCGCTCGAGCTCGAGCTGCAGGCCGAGGTCGACAAGTTCGTCATCGCCTGGCTCTGGCTCGCGGCGCAGGGGGCGGAGCTGTCTCGGACCGGGCGCCTGCTCGACCGGCTGCTCTTCGACGCGCACGCGCTGCACGAGGGACTCGGCGCGCTCGAGCAGGAGCGCTATCGGGCGGCAAGCCGTGCGGCGCGGGGCTTCTGCCGCCGGCTGGTCGAGCGCCACGGGCCGACGCGCGCCACCGCGCGGGTGACCCGCGAGGTGCGGACCTACTACCGCCATGGGCTGGCCGAGAAGTTGCGCGCCGCGTGAGCGGCGGTCAACGCGACAGGGCGCAGCGGGCGAGCAGGTCGTCGACCGCGCGGTTGATGCCCTGCGGATCCTCGACCGCCGCGTAGTGGGTGCAGCCGGGAAGGACCACCAGCTCGCAGTTCGGGATCATGCGGCACATCCGCTCGGCGACGTCGGGCGGGGTCATGAAGTCGCGATCGCCGACGACCACGGTGCAGGGCACGCGCACGGTCGGCAGGACATCCCAGGCGTCGTGTTGGTCGAGCAGCTCGAGCATCTTGGCGTAGCGCACGAAGTCGATCTGCGCGTAGTCGACGCACAGGTCGTAGAAGACCTCGGCGTCGAGGTTGCGGTTGACGATGCCGATCGCCTTCATCGCGCTCATGAAGTGGGGCGTGCGCGAGACCAGCTGCGCCAGCGCGCCGACCGCGCCACCGAAGTGCCTGAGCCCCCCGATCACCGCGCTGGTGGCGGCCCGGGTGACCAGGCGCGCGTTCACCGCCTCGAACGTTCGCCCCGCGGTGCCGTCGAGCGCGCCGATGCCGCGCACCAGCTCCGGCCGACGGCGGTAGAGCTCGAAGCTGAGCTGCACGCCCATCGACCAGCCGAGGATCACCGCCTCGCTGATGCCCAGGTGGGCGCACAGATCCTCGACGTCGTCGACGCTATGCCCGAGCGTGATGCGCGACACGTCCCGCGGCGTCGCCGAGCCGTGGGTGCAGCGGTAGTCCCAAGAGACGACCCGGTGGCGTGGCGCCAGGTGACGGTAGAGGTGGCGCCAGGCGTGGAAGGTGCCGCCGAGGCCGTTGGCGAAGATGACCGGCGGACCGTCGCCGATCCACTGGTAGGCGAGACGCGTGCCGTCGCGGGCGGAGAAACTGTCGGTCTGGTAGCCGTGCGGATCGAGCTGCGGGGTCAAGTCATTCCTTCATCGTCTCGAGCAGCACGTCCTGCAGGTCCCGATCGGCGTAGACATTGCCGGCCGCGACCTCGCGCAGCGCCAGCACCGCCGCCTTGTTCTTCGAGTGCTCGACGGTGGGCTTGGCGCCCTTGAGCAGGTGGCGGGCCCGCTGCGCGCCGAGCAGCACCAGGGCGAAGCGGTTGTCGACGTTGTCGAGGCAATCTTCTACGGTGACCCGAGCCATACGCACACTCCTCGCGGAAGGGGAGCCTTTAGCACAGGGGATCGTCGGGCGTCAAACCGCGCTCAGCCCTCCAGGTCGGCGAACAGCCAGGTCGAGAGGTACCGCTCGCCGCAGGAGGGGATGATCACGACCACGAGCTTGCCCTGGTTCTCCGGCCGGCGGGCGACCTCCAGCGCGGCCCATAGCGCCGCGCCGGAGGAGATGCCGACCAGCAGCCCCTCCTCGCGCGCAGCGCGGCGGGCCATCGTGCCGGCGTCTTCGCTGCGGACCTTGATCACCTCGTCGATGAGCTCGGTGCGCAGCACGCCGGGGACGAAGCCGGCGCCGATGCCCTGGATCTTGTGCGGCCCGGGCTTGCCGCCCGAGAGCACCGGCGAGTCGAACGGCTCGACGGCGCAGATCCTGACGCCGGGCTTGCGCTCCTTGAGCGCGGCGCCAACGCCGGTCAGGGTGCCGCCGGTGCCGACGCCGGCGACGAGGACGTCGATCGCGCCGTCGGTGTCGCGCCAGATCTCCTCGGCGGTGGTGCGGCGGTGGACGGCGGGGTTGGAGGGGTTGGCGAACTGCTGGAGGATGACGCTGTTCGGGATCTGCTTCTGCAGCTCCTCGGCGCGGGCGATGGCGCCCTTCATGCCCTTGGCGCCCTCGGTGAGCACAAGCCGCGCGCCGAGAATCTTGAGCAGCTTGCGGCGCTCGAGACTCATCGTCTCGGGCATGGTGAGGATGAGCTTGAGGCCCTTGGCGGCGGCGA
>JBFYZW010000598.1:0-4868 GCA_041309305.1 Deltaproteobacteria bacterium
GCGAACGCGCCGGTGCCGTAGGTGCACTTCGCCATCCCGGGGGCGAAGCAAGCCTGACCGAAGAGCGCCGCCTGTTGATCTCCGGCGATCCCGGCGATCGGGATGCCGTCCGGCAGGCCGGGCACCCCCCGCGTCCGGCCGTAGACCTCGCTCGACGAGCGCACCTCGGGCAACAGCGCCGCCGGCACGCCGCCGAGCAGGTCGGCGAGCTCGGCGTCCCAAGCGGTGCGGTGGATGTCGAACAGCATCGTCCGCGAGGCGTTGGTCGCGTCGGTGGCGTGCACCTGACCACCGGTGAGCTGCCAGAGCAGCCAGGTGTCGATGGTGCCGCAGCGCAGCGCGCCGGCCGCCGCGCGCCCGCGCAGTCCGCCCTCGTCGAGCAGCCAGGCCAGCTTGGTGCCCGAGAAGTAGGGATCGATCACCAACCCGGTCCGGTCGCGCACCTGATCACCGTGGCCAGCGCGACGCAGCGCCGCACAACGGTCCGCCGTGCGCCGATCCTGCCAGACGATCGCCCGGCCGCACGGTCGGCCCTCGAGATCCCAGATGCCGACCGTCTCCCGTTGGTTGGTGATGCTCAACGCCGCGAGCTCGCGCCCCTCGACCCCGGCCTGCGCCAGGCTGTCGCGGATCGCCGTGAGGGTCGAGCGCCAGATCTCACCGAGGTCGTGTTCGACCCAGCCGGGGCGAGGGAAGTGCTGCGGGAACTCGGCGTAGCCCTTGCCGCGCACCCGCGTCGCGGCGGCGCTCATCTCGACCACCAGGCAGGTGGTGCCGGTGGTGCCCTGATCGATGGCGAGGACGCAGTTGGCCATAGCCTGACCTCCCGCGCCCGACTATCGGGCGAGCGTCCGGGTCGGTCAAGCGCGACCGCGCGGCGGCGGTCCGCTGCACTTTGGCGTGCGCCCTGGTCCCCTCCGGTGATAGAGCTTGACCCGATGGCCTTGGCAGCCGGCAACGAGCCGACGACGACGGCGGCGGTCACCGTTCTCCTCAGTCGCGATCGCCAGCTGTCCGCGAGGCTCGGGCAACACCTGGCCGACCACGAGCCGGCGATCGAGCTGCACGTGGTCAGCCGCATCGAGGTCCTACGCGACCACGCGACACACGTCCAGCCAGAGATCCTGGTCGTCGATCTGGCGAGCCTCGACGCGCACGAGACGAGCGCAGTGCTCAGCTCGCCGACCTTGCCGTGCAGCGCCGTGATCGTCGTCGGCACCCCACCGGCCGGCATCGATCGGCTGCGCGAGCAGTGCCGGGCGCCGCTGAGCCAGGTCGCCGACGCGACGGCCATCGTCCCGGAGATCAGCCGCCTGCTCGCCGCGACCCAGCGAGCCCTCGGCACCGACCGCCGCTTCCTCGAGACCGTCCAGCACTACCGCGACATCCTCGAGGCGTCGAGCGACGGCATCTTCGTCCTGCTCGGCGGCGTGTTCACCTTCGTCAACCAGAGCTTCGCCGCCGCCGTCGGACTGGAGAAGAGCGAGCTGCTCGGCCAGCGCACGTTGCTCGATCTCGCCCAGGAGGACGACCGGGTGATGCTCGCCGAGGAGCTGGCCCGCCTGGCGGTGGTCGGCGGCAAGCGCGACGTCTTCGAGCTCGGCCTGTCTCGCGCCGACGGCGTCATCCGCCGCTTCGAGATCGCCTGTCGCTCGTCGGTAGTCGACGGTCGCCGCACCGTCGTCGGCGTCGCCCGTGACGTCACGGCGGTGCGCACGCTCCAGGACGAGATCGAGCGCGCGCGCCAGCGGGGCGCTCAGATCGAGCGTCTCCGGGCGCTCGGCGAGCTCGCCGCCGGTGTGGCGCACGACTTCAACAACGCGCTCGAGGCGATCCTCGGCCGGGTGGAGCGGGCGCGCGACCGACTGGCGCGGGGCGAGTCCCCGCTCGAGGACCTCGAGGTGGTCGAGCGCGCGGCGCGCGGCGCCGCCGAGACGGTGCGGCGCATCTCCGGCTTCGCCCGCCCGGCCGACGCCGACGCCTGGCACGAGATCGACCTGCAGGCGGTGGTGCGCGACGTCGCGGCGATGGCGCAGACGCAGGTCCCCGAGCGGATCCGCTTCCGGGTCGACGCCCACCCGACCCCGCGGCTGCTCGGCAACGCCGCCGAGCTGCGCGAGGGGCTCCTGAACCTGGTGACCAACGCCGTCGACGCGATCGAGGGTCAGGGGGAGATCGCGCTGCGCTGTTTCAACGAAGATGGTCTGGCGGTGGTCGAGGTCTGCGACACCGGCTGCGGCATGCCCGAAGAGGTGCGCGATCGCCTGTTCGAGCCCTTCTTCACCACCAAGGGCCAGGCCGGCACCGGGTTGGGCCTGAGCGTCACCCACGGCATCCTCCGCCGCCACGACGCGGAGATCCAGCTCGCCACCGAGCCGGGCAGCGGCACCACCTTCCGCCTGCTCTTCTCGCCGGTCGCCGCGGCGCCGACCCAGGCCAAGGCGTTCACCGGCGACGCGCTGCACATCCTGGTCGTCGATGACGATCAGGCGGTCGCTGAGCTCTTGCGCGACCTGCTGCTCGAGCTCGGCCACCAGGTGACCCTGGCCAACAGCGCCGCCGAGGCGTTGACCGCGTTGGCCCAATACGGCGCCGACCTCCTGCTCACCGACCTCGACCTGGCCGAGACCAGCGGGTGGCAGCTCGCCCGCCAGGCGCGCCGGCAGCGCCCGGACCTGCTCATCGGCATGGTCACCGGCTGGCCGCTCGGCGCCTCCGACGCCGAGATCAAACGCCGCGGCGTCGACTTCGTCATCGCCAAGCCGTTCTCACTCTCGACGCTGATCGAGACCCTCGCCAGCCTACGCCGCTGAGGCGTCGCTCGCCGACCTGGGATCACGACCGCTCGTTCAGCTGAGCAGCTTCTGGGCCACCTCGAGCGCCTTGCGCGTGCGCACCAGGACCTCGGCGGCCCGCTGGCGCTCGGCCCCGGTATCGGACTGCAGGCGCGTCTGGGCCTGCTTGGCCTCGACCAGCTCGCCCTCCAGCTCCTGGATGCGCGCCTTGGCGCTCTCGACCGCGGCCTTGAGCTTGCTGATCGCCTCGTCGCGCACCTGCAGGCCGTGCTGCATCTCCTTGCTCGTCTCTTGCAGGTTCCCTTCCACGTTGTTGAGCTCGTCACGCAGCTTGGCCAGCTCCGCCTCGGCGCCGTCGGCCCGATCCCCCTCGGCGCGCAGCTGCCCCTCGAGGTCGTTGATCTTGGTGTTGCGCTCGGCGATCGTCTGATTCATCCGCGCGATGCTCTCGTCGCGCAGCTCGACCGTCTGCCTGAGCTCGCCGAGCTCGCGTTGGAGCTCGCCCTTGGTCTTCGCGCCTTCGCTCTGCAGCTGGCTGACTTCGTCGCGCAGGCTGTCGATGCGCTCGTCGCGTTCGTTGATCGCCGCCTTCTGGGACTCGAGCGCCGCCTTGAGCTTCTCGATCGCCTGGTTGCGCAGCTCGACGTCGTGGTTGGCCGTGTCTCGCGACTCGGTCAGCTCCTCGACCTCGGCCTCGCGCTGGACCAGCTTCTCCTGAGCGGTCGCCAGTGCCTCGTCCTTGGTCGCGATCTGCTCGTCGCGCTCGGCGATCGCCGCCCGCTGCCGCTCGATCGCGTCCTTCAGCTTGCCGATCGCCTCGTCGCGCACCTGAACGTCGCGCTCGGCCTGCTCCTCGACCGCGGACCGGTCCCCCTCCAGTTGCGCGCGCAGCGCGGCCATCTCGGCCTCGAGCTGCTCCTTGAGCGCCTGTTTCTCGCCCTCGAGCTGCTCCTGGAGGATCTGCTTCTCGCCCTCGAGCTGCTCGGCCTGCGCCTGCTTGTCGGCCTGGTGCTGTGCGGCCAGCGCCTTCAGCTCGTCGGCGTGCTGCGCCGCCAGGCGCTGACGCTCCTCGTCAGCCTGACGTTGGAGCTCTTGCTCCGCGGCGCTGCGCTCCTGCTCGAGGCGCTCGCGCTCGGTCTCCGACTGCTCGGCGAGACCGAGCTTCTCGACCTCCCACTGCTGCTGCCGCGCCTCGAGCTCCTGCTGCAGCTCGGCGATGCGGCTCTCCAGCTCCATCTGGTTGCGCGACGCCTCGTCCGAGGTCTGCGCCAGCTGAGTCGAGAGGGAGTCGATCTGCTCGTCGCGCTCGGTGATCGCCTGCCGTTGAGCCTCGATCGACGCCTTGAGCTTCTCGATCGCCTCGTTGCGCACCGCGAGATCGCGCTCGAAGGCGTCGCGCATCTCGGCCAGCTCCTGACGCACGGCCTCGAGCTCCGCGGTCGCCTCGCCGATGCGACCCTCGAGCTCGGTGATGCGCTGGTCCCGCTCCTCGATCTGTTGGTTGAGCGAGGCGCTGTCCTGCTGATGGATGCGTTGCTCTTGCTCGAGCTCCCCTTGCAGGGCCTCGAGCTGCTGGTTCACTCCGCGCAGCTCGTTGTCCTTCTCGGTCGCGAACTGCTCGAGGTTGGCGGCCGCCTCCTCGGCCTGGCGGCGGAGCTCCGCCTCCTGCTGCTCTTTGACCTGAAACGCCTGGGCCACCTTCTGCCCGTAGGCCTCGAACTCCTTCTTCTTCTGCTCGATGAAGGCCTCGAGGGTATGCAGCTTCTGGGTCAGGTCGGCGATCTTCGCCGCGCCGTCGTCGGCGCGGTGCCGCTCCTGATCGACGAACGACTCGAGGACGTCGATCTCTCGTTCGCGGGTCTGCCAGGCCTCGCGGAAGCGCGCGGTCATCGCCTCGGAGCGCTTGAGCTTCTCGCGGAAGTACTCGATCTTCTCTTCCGGCCCGCCCCGACCAGACGGCAACGGCGTGCTGTCGGTGACGAACAGATCGTCGAACGGAGTCCGTCCGCTCCAGGTGCCGGGGGTCGAGACCGGCTGCTTGCCGGTCACGCGCTTGCCCCGCATCGGCGGCGG
>JBFYZW010000599.1:0-3367 GCA_041309305.1 Deltaproteobacteria bacterium
AAGAGGCTGGCGGCGCGCGCCCGCTGGCGCTCGGCGTCCTGCGCCTGCACCTCGGCGCGGGTTTGCTCGCCGCGGGCGGCGACGTAGTTGGCGCGCGCCTGCTCGAGCGCGGCCTCGAACAGCTGTGGGTCGATGCGGGCGATGACCTCGCCGCGCTTGACCTCGGAGTTGAAGTCGACGAGCAGCTCCTTGATCCGGCCGGAGACCTGGCTGCCGACTTGCACGGTGACCAGGGCCGAGAGCGTGCCACTGGCGGTGACCTTGGCGACGATCGGCCCCCGGTCGGCGACGGCGGTCTCGTAGTGGAGCCGCGGCTCGCCGCTGCAGGCGTCGGCGAGGGCGACGAGCGCCAGGGCGGCGACGGCCAGGGGGCGCGAAGCGGGAGAGCGGGAGAGCGGCTGCATCGTCGAGGCCTCGTGGTGTGAGATTAGACCACCGCGCCGGGCTCCCGGTTTACCGCGCCGGCGGGGGGGAAGATAGGCCGGCCCCGCCCCGGCTCAGGGCTCCCGCTGCTCGTGGTCGGACGGCTCGTCGAGCGCGAAGATGCTCTGGTCGTAGGCGACCGCCTTGTCGATCGGCTGGTTCGGGGGCAACCGCTCGGCTGTCCGGTCGAGCTTGTGGCGCTTGAACAAGAAGAGCGGCTCCTTCTCGACCAGCGCGATGCACTTCGAGTGCTTGACCAGCTTGTTGAAGCAGGTGACGTAGCGGAAGAAGTAGACGCCGTTGAGCGCCGTCTCCTTGCCGTCGAGGATCCGCTGGTTGTAGCGTGCCCTGACCTGCATGCTCAGCGCGGCGTAGGCGTCGCGCTCGCTCAGGATGCCGAGCGCCACGTCCTGCGGCGCCTCGTAGAAGCGTGGCTCGAGCGAGCGGACGATCGAGGCGAGGATGTGGTCGGCCTTGCGGAACAGCTCGATCAGATCGGTCATGCTCGCGTTGTCGAACCAGACCTGCTTGGCGAGCTTCTCCTCGGTGATGGTGGTCAGGCTCTCGATGTGGTCGCCGATGCGCTCGAGGTCGCTCGCCGCGGCGATGAGGTACTGGAGGATGATCGCTTGTCGCTTCGACAGCTTGTGCTCGGCGATCTTCATCAGGTAGCCGACGATGCTCTGTTTGAGCGTATCGACCACCTCCTCGTCCTTCTTCACCGCCGGGAACCGACCGGGGTCGAACTCGAGCAGGCCGCGCATGCTCGCCTGCAGCATCGCCCGGGTGACGCGGGCCATACGCTGCAGCTCCCGGGTCGCGACGACGATCGCCTGCTCGGGCGTCGCCAGCGCCGCGTCGTCGAGGTGGCTGCGCTCGATCGGCGGCGCCTTCGACGGGGTCAGCGCGACCACCAACCGGGCGTAGAGACCGACGAAGGGGAGCAGCAGCGCGGCGTTGACCGTCTGGACCAGCGTGTGGGCGTTGGCGATCTGGCGCACCAGACTGTCGGCGGTGCTCGGGATCAGCCAGGCGTAGAAGCGGATCATCGCCAGCGCGACGACCGCGCCGAGGAGGTTGAACAGCAGGTGGGCGACCGCGGTGCGCCGCGCCTCGATCTGGGTGCCGATCGAGCCGAGCAGCGCCGTCGCGCAGGTGCCGATGTGGGCGCCGAGCATGAGCGGGAAGGCCTGGGTGAACGAGGTCAGAACGCCGCCGCTCGCCAGCGCGAAGAGGATGCCGATGGTCGCGCCGCTGCTCTGGATGATGCCGGTGAACAGCGTGGAGAGCACGACGCCGGCGATCATCCCGGCGATCGTGGCGCCGTCGGTGTGGCGGAGCACCAGCTCGAAGACGCCCGCGTCCTTGAGCGGCGCGACCGCGGCGCTCATCGTCGTCATGCCGAGGAAGAGCAGGCCGAGGCCGAAGAGCACCGAGCCCAGGTCCCGGACCCACTGGCGGATCGGGAGCAGCGAGAGGGCGAAGCCGGCGGCGATGGCGACGAAGCAGTACTTGCCGACCTCGAACGAGACGACCTGCATCGACAAGGTGGTGCCGATGTTTGCGCCGAGGAGCACCGGGATCGCCTGGACCAGGGTGACGAGCCCGGCGTTGACGAAGCCGACCAGCATGACCGTCGCCGCGCTCGAGTGGACCAGCGCCCCGAGCCCGGTGCCGACGGCCAGCCCGGCGAGCCGGCGCCGGGTCAGCCCGTAGAGGTAGGTCTTGAGCCGCTGGCCGGCGATGCGCTGCAGGCTCGCGCACATGACGTTCATGCCGTAGATGAACAGCGCCAGGCCGCCGAGCACCTGGGCGGACGCGAGGGCCAGGGTCATTCCGTCGGGCATCCGGCCAGCATAGACCGACCGGGGAAAAGTGCAATCGTCATCGGGCGCCCAGGCGCGCTTGGCGTCAGCAGACCTCGCCGCCGATCACGGTGGCGTGCACCGGCGGCGCGGCCGGGCGGTAGAGGAGGTGGCGCCAGTCGGCGTGGTCGACGACGGCGAAGTCAGCCCGCTCGCCGGGGTAGAGACAGCCGCGGTCGGTCAGGCCGAGTGCCAGCGCCCCGCCGCGCGTCACGCCCCACAGCGCCTCCTCGAGCGACAGCCCGCAGCGGGTGGCGGCGAGCGTCGCGCACAACGGCAGGTCGGTGATCGGCGACGAGCCCGGGTTGCAGTCGGTGGCCACCGCCACCGCGCAGCCGGCGTCGCGCAGCGCGCGGCCGTCGGGCCACGGGCCGGTGCCCAAAAAGAGCGCGCAGCCGGGCAAAAGGGTGGCGACGACGCCGGCGTCGGCGAGCGCGGCCCGGCCGGCGGCGCCGGTCATCTCCAGGTGGTCGGCCGACAGCGCCCGGAGCTCGGCGGCGAGCAGCGCGCCGCCGCCATCGTGGAGCTGGTCGACGTGCAGCTTGAGGCCGAGCCCAACGGCGGTCGCCGCCGCGGCCAGCGTCCGGGCCTCGTTCGGGGTGAAGGCCACGGTCTCGACGAAGACGTCGCAGTAGCGGGCCAGGCCGTGGTGCGCGGCCGGCGCGATGACCTCGCGGCAGAAGCGCTCGACGTAGGCGGCGCGATCGGCCCGCGCCTCGACGGGGATGACGTGCGCGAGCACGGTCGGCAACAGCTGCACCGGCGTGCGCGCGGCGGTCGCGGCGATGGCCGCGAGGTGTTTGTGCTCGGCCTCGGGGGACAGGCCGTAGCCGCTCTTCGCCTCGACGGTGGTCGTGCCGCGGCGCAGCATCTCGCCGAGGCGGGGGAGCGACTCAGCGACCAGCTGGTCGACCGAGGCGGCGCGTAGCGGCGTCACCGAGCGGAGGATGCCGCCGCCGGCGCGGGCGATCTCCTCGTAGCTCTCGCCGCGGCTGCGGCGGGCAAACTCGTCCACCCGGTCGCCAGCGTGGACGACGTGGGTGTGCGAGTCGCACAGGCCGGGGATGACCGCCCGGCCG
>JBFYZW010000600.1:0-4575 GCA_041309305.1 Deltaproteobacteria bacterium
GCCCGCCGAACGCGGCCCCGGCCCGGTCACCACCAGAGAGACTCACCAGCGGGGTGAGTCGAGCGAAGCCGCTGGCGCCCCACCGGCCGCGCGCCGCGCCCCACAGACCCCGGCCGCTGCCCCGGAGGGCCAGCCCGCGGGGGACCCGCGCGCCGCGAAGAGGAAGCTGAAGCGGGCCGGCAAGCAACCACCGCGACCGTGAGGCTCACGGACCCGCTCACCGCCAGCAGAAGGCACAAACGCTCGCCCAGGCGCGAGCCTGGGAGGGCAACATGTGTCGTTCGCGCGCGAAGCTTCGCTGTCCGTTGGCGCTCGGGGTATTGACGGGGTGCCTGAGTTTGGCCTGCGTGGCCGTCTTCGAGGAGTCAGGCGGGCAAGGTGACCTCACCCTCACCTACGACTTCGACGGCCTCGGCTGTGCTGCGGCGGGGGTCGCCAGCCTCGACTTCGCCCTCACCGGCGACCGCGGCGGGCTCGATGGCGTCAGCGTCGCCTGCGAGCCGGCCTACTACACCTTCCTCGACCTGCCCGCCGATAGCTACCAAATCAACATCGAGGCCTTCGATTCCGCCGAGGGGCTGCTCTACTCGGCGAGCTTCCGCACGACGGTGCCCCGCAACAACGCGGGCAACATCAACGTCAGCCTGCGGCCCGCCGTCGGCACGCTCACGCTCTACTGGACCTTCGCCGGCCGCGCCGATTGCCTCAGCGTCGACGATGTCTACGTCGAGCTGCGTGACCCCTTCGACGTCCTCCACGACAGCAATTACTACCCGTGCGGTCAGGCGGGCGTCTCGTATGGCGAGGTCATCTCCGGCGAATGGCGGGTGTCACTCGACGCCCTGAGCTCTAGCAATGTCCTGCTCTACCGCGCCACCAACGTGCCCTTCTACGTTGGCGCCGGTGAGGACAACGCCTACGACATCGACCTGGGCTTTTGAGTATTCGGGTCGCCCTGACCGTCGACGCCTCGCCGCCGGCAACCGCCGGCAACTGCCGGCGGCTGCCCGTGCACGCGTGAAGGAACCCGGCAAGCTACCGGCGATGCGGGCCGCGCCCATGACCGCGCCAGTAGTGATGGCGATTTCGCTGATCGCTGCCGCGGTGGTTACGCAGATAGGTCGGTTCGTTGTTGTAGTAACGCCAACTACCCCCGTCCCGATAGTACCAACGGTTCCCGTACCAGTAGGTGGCGCGGCCCTCGAAGTATACCGGCCGGGCGCTAGCGACGAACCAGAACGGTGGACGGACCACGATCTCGATCTGGCCGCTGGCCGGCAGGGCCACCAGGCAGGACACCATCGCGGCGCCGCACAGAATGCTCTTCACAATCGTTACCCGAGTGCGCGTCATGGAACACCTCACTTGGTTGACATGGCGAAGGGTTGACGGTCGGCGTGCTCCCGCACGTAGGCGGAGAGCTTGACCCGTTGCTCCTGGCTCAGCGCCGGCGTCACGCTCGCGTAAAAAAGCGCCATTCGCCGTGAGCCGTAGGTCGCCAGGTGGGGATTGATTTCGCCGGTCACCGTCTTCGCGTCGAATGATTCTTTTACAAAGGAGTCGGTGAAGGCGCGGACCTGAGCCGCGGCCTTGTCGCGCTCGAACTTCCCGCTCTTGCTGGCGAACGATGACTTGAGGGCGTCCGAGATCTTGTCCACCTGCTCCGTCGTCAGGCTCAACTCCTCGACCAGGGCGCTCAGGCGGCGCACCTGTCTTTGGCCACCCCCCTCACCCTGATCGTTGACGTTCCGCCAAACTGCCCAGTGGGCGTCGACCTTGTCCACCAGCGCCGCCCGCTCGACCGGCGAGAGGATCTCGTGCAGCCGGTCCATCGCTTCGCCCCGGCACTCCTGGGCGGCCACCGCCGCGTCTAGTTGCACAACCCGAGCTTCCACCTTTGTTGTGTCCACGGTCCCGGCCGCGATGTCATCGGCCATCGCTCGCAGCAAGGTCGCCTTGATCTCTCGCGCCGGCGCCATGCACTCGTACAGCTCGCGTTGGAGCTCTTCGACTTGGGGGCGTTTGGCATCCTCTTCGCCCAGGGTGTCGAGGCTCAACGCGATGAATTGGGTGATGCCTCCCAAGTGGTGGTGCCGGTGGTGTTCCATTAACTCGAGCCCAATCTGGTCCTCGACTGGCTCCACCTCCGGCATCGCTGCTTCGCTCGACGCGGTCTGGTTGTTGCAGGCGAAGAGTCCGCTGAGCCCAGCCAAGACGAATACGGCCACAATCGTTCGTTTCATCTTTCCTCCCAGGTGTGTGCGGGTCATCCGCCACGTTATGCCCGCCTGTCTACAGCCCCGCTCACCCACTGACGATGAGCTAATCCAAACGCAAACCGTCGGGATATGCGATCGATGCTCGTCCGGCGCGCGCCGTCCAAGTCAGAGCGCCGCGGCTCTCGACGAGTCGCAATTCTCGACTACGCGCGCCGGCATTTCCGCAGGAAGACCACCTTGTATCGCCGGCATTCGGCACCAAACTTGGTTATCCAACCATGAAAGGGTCGAAGGTGAACAATCCATGAAGAAACATCTCATGATGATCGCGGGAGGACTCTTCCTAGCGGCGGGCTGTGCGACAGTCCCCCCGTTGCGAACCGAGGCGTCTACCTCGGGGATCCGCGCTGCGGAGGAGGTGGGAGCCGCCCGGATCCCTCAAGCTGCTCTCCATCTCCAACTCGCTAAAGAGGAGTTGGCCCACGCCAAGGGGATGGCCGCGCGCGGCGAGCCGGCACGAGCGGCCTCGCTGCTGCAGCGCGCCGAGGTCGACGCCGAGTTGGCGCTCGCCCTCTCGCGTGAGGACACCGAGAAATCGGAGGCTTTGGCCGCGGTCGAGCGGGTCCGTCAACTCCGACAACGCAATCAATAGAGACAATCAACGAAAGGTCACTCTCATGAAGACGCACAAACTCATTCTCATCGTCGCCGGCGCAGCTTTTCTCGTCAGTTGCGCGGCCACTGTCCCCAAAGAGCTGCTCAGCGCTCGCGAGGCGTACCGGCGCGCATATAATGGCCCGGCGGCACAGGCCGCGCCGGCGGAGCTGCACGTCGCTCACCAGGCATTGGCCAAGGCCGAACAGTCGTTTTTGAAGAGCCCCGACTCCTACCAGACGCTCGACCTGTCTTACGTCGCCCAACGCAAGGCCGAGCTCGCCTCCGCCGCCGCGTCGATCAGCATCGAGCAGGCGAACCGCGCTCGAGCCCAAGCGGACTATCAGAAGACTCAGGGGACCATTCTCTCGCGGACCAAGGGCGAATTGGGCCAGACGCGTGGCGAGCTCGCGGCCGCGGAGCGTAGCGGCGAGAGGACCGCCGAGCAGCTCGAGACGGAGCGCCAGGCCAGGCTCGTCGCCGAGGCGAAGTTGGTTGGCGCCTTGAAGGACATTGCCACCATTGCCGCGGTCAAAGAGGAGGCACGCGGGCTGGTCATCACGCTCTCCGGCGGCGTCCTCTTCGCCTCTGGTCAGTTCGCGTTGCTCAACACGGCGAAGACGAAGCTGAATCAGGTCGCCGCGGCGTTGATGGCGCAGGACGGCAACAAACGGATGGTCGTCGAGGGTCACACCGACAGCCAAGGCTCGGATCGGACCAACCAGCCGTTGTCGGTCAATCGCGCCCTGGCGGTGCGTGACTATCTCGTTTCCCAAGGCGTCGACGGCGAGAAGATCGCTGCCATCGGCCTGGGCTCGAGCCGACCGATCGCCGACAACAGCTCCGCCGAGAACCGCGCCAACAACCGGCGGGTCGAGATCGTCATTCAACGAGACGAGCATAGCTCCAACTGGTGAGCGGAGGACTGAGATGAACACCGTACGGCGACGGCTCCTCGCGCTCACCGGCCCTGCCCTGCTGGCCGGCGGGATGTTGTTCTCGCTCGGCCACGCAGTCTCCTGCGGCGAGGATATCGACGATTGGAACTCCAACGCAGTGTGCCGTGACTACTGTGCCAAGAAGTACGACTGCGACAACTCCAACCCGTCCAACGCCGAGGTCGAGGCCTGCGTCGGTGCTTGCCGCCAGTCGATCGAAAACGAATGCGGCAACGAGCATCAGGCCGCGGCCAACGACAGGATCGGCGAATGCGTCGACATGGGCTGCACCGATTTCTGGGCCTGCATGGTCTTTGACACTGCCCCAGAGTGTTACGGTTTCGTTAACCAGTAATATCGAACAAACCACAGCAAGGAGATACTCATGGAAAACAGAGGCAAGTACACCACCGGACACGTCGTCATCGCAGTCCTCAGCGGTGGCGTGGTCGGTGCGCTGGCCGCCTTCCTCTTGGTCCCCAAGTCGGGCCGAGACACGCGTCAGCAGCTCGCCGGCTACTTCACCGATGCGACCCATGCTCTGTCTCGCGTACCCGAGGCCTTCAAGAGTGCCAAGCACGCCGCGGGCGAGGCCATGACAGAACCGCGCGCCTGATCGCCCGTTGATGATGTCCGAACACCAAGAACCGGTTCGCTCGAGAAGGAACCGTGAACAAGGTGGTCGACTTCATCGAACTCGCGTTTAGCACAGCACCAGCCAAGCCTCCTTCACTTCAACCACCTGTTTCCGCTCGGGGCGGCGA
>JBFYZW010000601.1:0-2942 GCA_041309305.1 Deltaproteobacteria bacterium
GGCACAGCGCGATCGGCGCCGGGTAGTCGTCCGGGCGCGACAACGCCGCCGACGGCGGACCGGCGCAGGCCGCCACGAGCGGCAGGAGCACCGCGGTCACGAGCCAACAACCACGCCTGACGCCGGACATGGCCCTTAGAGTGCACCCCTGGAACGGTCGACGCCAGCGCAGGCGCGCCTACCCACGCCGCGCCGGTGGCGCGACGAACCCCGGGCCACACGAGCGTCCTGCGACGCGTCGTGGTATGTGACCGCCCAGGAGGAGCCATGCCGACCCATCGACCACCCCGCCGCGAAGCCGCCCTGACGCTGCTCATCGCCGCCGCCTGCGCCCCGGCCACCCCACCACCGGCGAGCGGCCCGGCCACGCCCGGGCAGCAGCGCGGCGGCGAGTCGATGATGTACACCACCTACTTCTACACCGCCGCCGAGGCGATCATCCACGCCTACGCCGACGAGACCCGGGTGAGGGTGGCGCGCATCGAGGGGGACAAGGGCACGATCTGGCAGGGCGTGCTGCAGCGCGGCCAGACGCAGACGGTCGCCACCGGTGTGGGCGTCTTCGCCTTCTTCTCGGACAAGAAGGCCGGCCTCCTGGTCGGCACGCCGACCAGCTGCTCGGCGGTCGGCTACTTTGCCACCGACGAGAACGGCTCGTATCGCTCCGATCACTTCTTCACTGCCCTCTCCTCCGGCGGCCCGCGCGTCTTCGTCTGGGCCTGGGAGCCGGCCAGCATCCGGGTCACCGACCGGCAGAGCCAGAAGCTGCTCCACGAGGGGGCGTTGGGCAAAAACCAGTTCGTCGAGGTGACCGAGGCGCGCAGCCTGCCGAGCCGGGTGCTCGAGGTGACCGCCGACCGGCCGGTGATTTCGGTGCAGGTCTACGAGGACGAGGGCTACGTCGTCCCGGCGACCAACGGCCGGATGACCGGACGCGAGTTCGGCCTGTACGTCGGCACGCTGACCAACGGGGTCAACGACCTGCAGCTGTTCGGCTACGGTCAGGGCGCGCGGGCGAAGGTCGTCGACCTGCAGAGCCAGCAGGTCCTGTGGGAGGGCCAGGTCCCGGGCAACGGGGTGCACAACCTGACCCTCTCGGACAAGTTCGTCTTCGTCACCGCGAGCCAGGATATCTCGGTCTCGGTCGCGCCGTTCGAGCACTACAAGGGCGGCTACTACGAGCACCACTACGCCGCCGGCCGCGAGGGCACCGGCATCGACCGCGAGTTCCTGGTCACTACCCCGGGCGAGCTGTGGATCTTCTCCTACTACGCCGACAACGCGGTGGCGGTGACCAACCAGGCGGACGGCAAACCGGCCTGGAACGGCACGCTCGGCGCCGGCGGCGTCGCGGCGTTGCAGCCGGGCTGGGGCCTGTACCGGATCACCAGCAGCAAGGGCACCTCGGTGATGGCCGGCTTCGGCACCTGCGGCGCGGCCTTCTCGCCGGCCGGCGGCATGTTCGCGGTCGACGAGGCGCTCTTCGCGGTGATCCGCGAGGTCAAGCAGCAGCGCGTCGAGCAGGCCGTGCGCGACGGCCGGCAGTTGAGCCGGCAGGAGATCGAGGCGCCGCTCTCGGCCGACGAGATGAAGCAGGTGACCCGCAAGGTGAAGAAGGCCACCGCCGACGCGGCAGCGGCCGGGCCGGCCGCCGCGCCGAGCGCCGCGCCGCCAGCGTCGATGAGCGACGCGGAGATCATCGAGCGGGCGCAGTCGATCGAGCAGCGCTGAGCGGCGCGCCGGCGTGCCGCCGGAGCCAGCCCTCGATCCCCGGCCAGATTTCGTGCTCGGCGCGCCGGCCGACCACCAGATCCCAGTGGCCGTACTCCTCGAGCTCGCCGTGCTCACGGCCGTAGATGCAAACCTCGGCCGGACCGCCGACCAGGTTGGCGGTCTGGCGCACGGCGTTGGCCGAGATCTGCAGGTCGCGGCTGCCACCGAGCAGGCGCAGCGGCACGCAGAAGCGTGACGCCTTCTCGAGGAAGTAGACCGTGCGGTCGCGGGTGCGCAGCCCGCGCCGGCCGAAGAGCGTCGCCAGGCTGGCGAGCAGCGACATCGGCACGGTGTGGAAGCAGTGGGCCTGGATCAGGCGGAGCATCTCCGGCTCGATGTTCGGCGGCCAGGCGGTCAGCGCGTCGACCCCGCGGCTGAGCGGCGTGCCGCACACCGGCGCGAGCAGGTGGATCAACGTGCCGTAGGGGATGCCGTCGAGTCGCTCGAGCAGGACGCGGATCTTGAGCAGGTGGCGGAAGCTGGTCGAGCCGACCCGGTAGTCGAGCGCCGTTCCGATCGTCGTACCGCTCCCGAGCGGCGCGTCGGGGAAGAGGATGCCGTAGCAGAGCAGCAGCAACCCGCCGAGCGAGTGACCGACCCAGTGCAGTGCCGGCTGGCCGCTGCGCGCCAGGATGGCGTCGACCACCACCGGCAGGTCATTGAACAGGTACTCATCGATCGCCCAGGGCTCCGCGGGCCAGTCGCTCGCGCCGTGGCCGCGCAGGTCCGGCAGGTAGCAGTCGAACCCGCGCGCCGCAAGCCAGGTGGCGAGCGACCGGTAGGGGAAGTGGAAGACCGTGTGGTTCGACGCCAACCCATGGAGCAGCAGCACTGCCGGGGCCGGGCCGGCGGTCTCGGTCACCCGGTGGATGACCAGCCGCACGTGGTCCCGGGTCAAGACCTCGAACCGCTCGCTCGCCGCCGGGGGCGGGGCGAGCCAGCGACGCCAGGGACGCCAGGTCGGCAGGCGCTCGAGCACCCTAGTCCTCCGCCCCGTCGAGCCAGGCGGCGAACACCGGCCAGACCTCGTTGATGACGTTCTGGCCGAGCAGCAGGTCCCAGTGCCCGTACTCCTCCAGCTGGCCGTCGGCGCGCCCGAAGCGGCGCAGCTCGGCGCGCGGGCCGAGCAGCGCCGCGGTGTGCTCGACAGCCGGCAGCGGCGCCTGCAC
>JBFYZW010000602.1:0-3939 GCA_041309305.1 Deltaproteobacteria bacterium
CGCTCTACCCCGAGGACCGGCGGGCCCTGCTCGAGCTGTGGCGCCGCCGCGACCCGAGCTACCTGCCGCCCTGGAGCTTCAAGCTCGACCTGCAGGCCGGCTGGGCCCACAACGCGCGCGCCGGCTCGCCGGTCGACCCGGCGGCCAACGTCGCCGCCGCCAGCCCCACCGCCCAGACCGCGCTGTGGCTGCGGCTCGCGCCGCCGCTTCACGGCCTTCGGCCGGTGATCGAGGGCGACCTACGGGCCACCGGCTACTCGGCCCCGGCCGGGCGGCCGCTGAGCTTCGCGCTCGGCGGCGTGCGGCCGGGGTTGCGGCTGGCGGGTGACGGCCTGCGCGGCCTCACCGCCTATCACTACGAGGCGGTGCTGCTCGCCGGCGGTGACCGCTACGACGACGGCCCGAACTGGTTCTACGACGCGCACCGCGGCGAGCTCGAGCTCGAGCTCGGCGAGCGGTGGACCGTGTTCGGCGGCGCAGGCCGGCGCTCCTTTCGTGAGCTCGGCCGGGGTCGCTACGAGGTGGACGGCGGTGTCGGCGTCGGCTTCGCGCCCGGCGCTCGCTGGCGCCTGACGCTGGTCGCCCTCGGCCGCTGGCAGGACGCCGAGAACCGCGCCTACGACCTGTGGGGTGGCACGCTGCTCGCCGCGCCGGAGCTCCGGCTGCCCCAGGCCTGGCTTCTGCGCCTCGGGGCGCTCGCCGCCTACGACCGCTACCCGCACTCGCGCGGCTACTTCGATCCGGCGAAGCCCAACCGGCGGCGCTCGGACCTTCTGGCCCGGGTCTCGGCCAGCCTGTTC
Source organism: Deltaproteobacteria bacterium (assembly GCA_041309305.1). Taxonomy (GTDB): domain Bacteria; phylum Myxococcota; class XYA12-FULL-58-9; order XYA12-FULL-58-9; family XYA12-FULL-58-9; genus JBFYZW01. The sequence continues at coordinate 801 of JBFYZW010000602.1, forward strand.
ATGCCGCCGCGGGCCGAGAGCGTGCGCCTGGGCTTGACCTACGAGCTCGCGGCACGCAACAGCAGCACCGCGCCCTACGACTTCCTCGACCACCGCGTGCTGCTCAAGCTCAGCTGGTCGACCAGCGATGACCCGCGCCTGCCGCCGGCGGTCGCGCCGCCGGGGCACGTGCCGCTCGATCACGGGCTCGCCGCCGGTGAGCTGGGCGAGAGCGTGCAGGAGCTGTTGCGCCAGAACGAGGCGGCGCAGCGGAGCCAGTCATGCGTCGAGTGAGCCGGGCGCCGGACGCGTGGCCGCGGGCACTCCTCGACGCGGCGTTGATCACCGCCGGCTGTGCTCTCGTCGCGCTGGGCGTCAATGCGCTGCGCGCCGACGGCATCCCGTTGGTCGCGGCCCAGGCGTACGAGATCCTCGTCCCGTGCCCGGAGACGAGCGGCGAGGTCGACACCGTGGCGCCGACCGACCCGGCGCTCGGCGCGTCGACGACGCTGCTGGTCGACGCCCGCGCACCGGAGGCCTATGCCGCCTGGCACCTGCCGGGCGCCCGCTCGGTGCCGTACGACTACCTCGAGCCGGTCTGCAGCGTGCGCCTGCGCGAGGTCGCCTCCTCCGGCGCGCAGCGGGTGGTGGTCTACGGCGACGGGGAGGATCCGGACTCGGGCGAGCAGCTCGGCCGAGAGCTGTCGGGCAAGGGGATCCGCAACGTCGGCTTCGTCGTCGGCGGCGCGCCGGCCTTGCGCGTGGCGCGCGGCGAGGAGGCGCCATGAGCGAGCGCCTGCTCGCCTGGCGGGGTCACGCCTGGCTCGCGCTCGCGGCGCGGGTCTACCTGGCGGTGGTCTTCATCGCCGCCTGCTGGCACAAGCTGCTCGACCCGGCCATGTTCGCGCTCGACATCGCCACCTACCAGATCCTGCCGCTGGCGTTGGTCAACGGCTTGGCGATCGTGCTGCCGTGGGTCGAGCTGGTCGCCGGCGTGCTGCTGCTGGTCGGATGGCGAACCCGCGCCGCGGCGACGCTCGTCGCCGGGATGATGGTGGTGTTCATCATCGCCATCCTGCTGGCGCTGCGCGCCGGCCTGAACATGTCGTGCGGCTGCTTCGCCTCCCAGGGGGCAGTCGAGGATCCGATCTCGGGGCTGACGGTGCTGCGTGACCTCGGGTGGTTGGCGCTGGCCGTCTATGTCATGATCGTCGATCGACGGCCGCTCGGCGTCGACCGCTGGTGGTGGCGGCGGCGCGCGGCCGAGCCATGAGAGACGAGGAGGTCGCAGGTGTCGTCGTGTCGGATCCTCTGGCTCGCGGGTGCGCAGGTCCTGTACCTGGCGCTCGGCGGTGCGGCGCGGGCGCAGACGCCCGGGTGTGATCGACTGCCCCCCGATAGCCGGGCGCACCTCGCCGAGGCGCTGGCCAAGTTGCATCCCTATGACGGCTGCGACGAGACCTTCGCCGCCTGCCTGGCCCGCAAGCCGCGCGCGCCGGTGGTCGAGCGGCTGGCCGACGACGTCTGCCGGCAGGTGGCGCTCGGGCGGAGCGTCGGCGAGATCGAGAACGCGTTGGCTCGTCGCGCCCGCAGCGCGCTGCCGTTCGGCAAGCCGGGCCGCTTCGCCCTCGACGAGCGCACCGCGATCGGCGCCGCCGACGCGCCGGTGCAGGTGGTGGTCTACGCCTGCGCCCGCTGCCCGTTCTGCTCCGTGGTCGTCCCGGCGTTGCACCGCGAGGTGAGCGCCGGCCGGCTCGTCGGCAAGGTGCGGCTCTTCTACCGGCCCTTCCCGCTCAAAGACCACGTCGGCGCGCTCGAGGGGGGGCAGGCGATGCTCAGCGCCGCGCGGCTGGGCAGCTTCTGGCCCTACCTCCTGCACCTCTACAGTCGCTACGACGCCTTCGCGGTCGCGCGGCTCGGCGAGTGGGCCGGCGAGCTCGGCCTCGACCGGGCGGCGTTCGACGCGGCGTTCGCCGACCCGGCGATCCGCGCCGCGCTGGTCGCGTCGAAGCAGGAGGGGCTGCGCAACAAGGTCGACGCGACGCCGACGCTGTTCATCGACGGGCGCAAGTACGTCTACGAGAACAAAAACGAGGTGATCCTCGACGTGCTCGAGGAGGTCATCGCGCGCAAGGGGGCCGCGCGGTGAGCCGGCGTCAGTTGTCGTAACCCCCGGCCTGCCAGCGCGGGTCGGCGCGCAGCTTGCCGAGGTGCGGGTCGGTCTTGACCTCGGCGAACGAGGTCAGGCCGTGGGCGCGCGCCTGCTCGAGGTTCGCGAAGGCGCGGTCGAGATCGCCGAGCCGCCCGTGGGCGCGGGCCAGGTTCAGGTGGGCGTAGCCGCGGTCGCGCCGGCGGTCCTCGAACTGCGCCAGCGCCAGGGCCTTCTCCGAGATCGGGATGGCCAGCTCGAGCTTGTCCTGGCGCAGGTAGACGTAGCCGAGCCGGACGTAGATGCGCGCCTCGTCGGGGAAGAGCTTCAGCGCGTGCAGCAGGGCGTCCTCGGCGCCGGCCAGCTTGTTGGCGTCGATGTAGCGGCTGGCCAGCTGGATGAGCAGGGCCGGCGAGTCGGGCAACAGATCCACCGCCGCGATGGTGTCCGAGATCGCCCCGATGTGGTCCTTGAGCTTGCTCTTCGTGTAGCCGAGCTGCGCCAGCACCCACGGGTTGCGCGGCGCAATCTTCTGGTACTCGGTGAACACCGGCAGGGCCTCGCGGTGTCGGCCGTAGTGGTTGTACAGCTCGCCGAGGTAGCCGCGCGCGTGCAGGAAGCCCGGGGCGCGAGCGAGCGCGTCGCGCAGCACTCCAGCCCCCTCGTCGATCCGTCCCTGGCGCAGGCGCAAGAAGTAGCTGCCGAGCACCGCGCTCGGGTGCAACCCGCCGGCGAGCGTCGTCGCGCGCGAAAGCGCCTTCTCCGCCGCCGCGCCGTCGCCGAGCAGGGCCTCGGCGATGCCCAGCGCCGCCCAGGCGTCGGCGCTGGTCGCGTCGGCCTGGCTGGCGCGCGCAAGCATGTCGCGCGCCTGGCGCACGGCGGTCTCGGGCAGGTTGAGCGGCACGTTCGGGTCGGCAGCCCGGGGGCTGAGCGACTGCCAGTTGATGATCTCGAGCGCGACCGAGGTGTCGCGCCAGGCGCGCAGCGGCCGGGCGGTTCTGGCGCCGGCCG
>JBFYZW010000603.1:0-3807 GCA_041309305.1 Deltaproteobacteria bacterium
CAGCCGCGCGGTCGAGCGGGTCTTGACGGTCGACGCGCGCTGCGCCGCGGAGGACCTGGCGCGCGCGCTCGAGGAGGGCGTCGAGCGCGTCGCCGAGCGGCCGGTGATCGGGTTCATCCCCCGCTGACCGCCCGTCGCGCCCAGCCTGGCCGCGATGCCGGTGCTCCGCGCCGCTGGTCGATCAGGTGGAGGGCGGCGAGCACCGGGTGCCGCCAGAGCATGCGCGGGCCGGCCCAGCGCATGATCCGGCGCACCTGCTCGCGCTCGGCCGCCCGGTAGCAGTGGATCGGACAGTGGACGCAGGTCGGCTTGTCGTCCCCGTAGGGGCAGCGCTGCAGCCTGGCGCCGGCGTAGGCGACCAGGGCCTGACACTCGGCGCACAGCCCAGGCTGCCGGTGATGGTGGCGGCAATACATCCGGATCATCGCGGTCACGGTCCGCGCCTCGCGCCTGCGCCGCGCGCCGCCCGGTCCGACCTCGACGCTCGGCTCAGCCATGGTCCAAAAGCCTCTTCTCACCCGTCAGGGCGCGGATCGACGCGACGTCCTGCACGGTCTCGAGGCAGCCCAGGTACGCGCCGGTGGCCGAGCGAACCGGCCAGTAGCGGATGTGGACGAACCGCGGCCCCATCGGGATCCAGAACTCGGCGACCTCCCGCTTGCCGGCCTTGAAGTCGGCGAGGATCTGGTTGACGAGGTGCACGCTCTTCTTCGGGTGGCAGCTCTGCACCTGCATGCCGATGGCGCCGCGGGTGCGCGGGAAGATCTTCGCGTGGTTCTCGTGGCTGAAGTAGCGCACCGTGTCGTTGGCGTCGACGAACGACAGCTCGACCGGCAGCGTGTTGAGGATCGCCCCCAGCGTCTCGTGGTCGAGGTTGTGGCACAGGTCCTTGAGCTGCCCCCAGCGCATCAGCTCCGCCGCGAGCTGGTAGTAGCGCTGCCGCGTGTCCGGCGAGATCGCCCGCTCGGTCTCCTCGATGCCGCGCACGATCTGGGCGCGGTCCTCGGCGCTGAGCAGCCGCTCGGCCATCGGGTAGAGGATGTCGTTCTCCTTCCAGAAGTGCTGCTTCAGCAACCCGGTGTACTCGAGGTAGGCGGCGCGCAGGTCGGCGAGGACCGTGGCGTCCCCGCCGGCGTAGCGCTCGGCGAGCGGCACGAGCGCACCGAGCAGACCGTTGCTCGACCGGTGCTCCTGCAGCATCACCGCCAGCGGCCCACCGTGGCGCGGAATGCCGCGCTCCTCGACCAGCGGGAAGAGGTGGTTCTCCTCCTTCTTGTTGTGGCACCCGTCGACGTACTCGACGAAGTAGCGCACCAGCTCGCGCACCATCGCGCCGTCCGGCGCCCCGGCCGCGAAGGCCCGCTCGCCGGCCTCAAAGACCTTCTCGGTCGTCTCGTGATCGGTCATCAACAATTCTTTCCAGTCCGACATCCTCATCTCCTCTGTGCGTTAGCGCGCGACCTCGCGGATCATCATCAGCAGCATCTTGAACGGCGCCGTCGCCTGCACCGCGTGCGGCACGTTCGCGGGCATCAACACCGTCTGGCCGGCGGTGGCGGGCACCTTCTGGCCGCCGATGCTGAGCTCGGCCTGGCCGTCGAGGATCTGCACCACCGCGTCGAACGGCGCCGAGTGCTCCGAGAGCGCCTGCCCGGCGGCGAAGGCGAACAGGGTCAGGTTGCCGCCGTTGCGCTTCACCAGCGTCCGGCTGACGATCGAGCCCTCCTGGTAGCTGACCAGGTCGGCGAGCGCCACCGGCTCCGCGGCGGGGAGCCCACCGGCTTCGGCTGCTGTCTTGACTGTCATGGTCTTCTCTCCTTCAGGCGTCGGCCGCGGCCGCTCGCCAATCGAGCAGCCGCCGCTCGCCCTGCAACGCACGGATCGCGGTCGCGTCCTGGCTCACCTCCAGGCAACCGCGGTAGGCGCCGGTCTGGTCGCGGACGGCGAAGTAGCGGATGTGGACGAACTTGCCGTGCAGCTCGATCCAGAACTCGGCGACGCTCTGACGGCCGGCCCGGAAGGCGTCGAGGATCTCCTGCACCATGTGCACGCTCTTGGGCGGGTGGCAGTTCTGCACCTTGCGGCCGATGACCCCCGGGCTGCGCGGGAAGAGCCGCGCTGGCCCCTCGGAGTAGAAGCGCACCTCGTCGTTCTCGTCGACGAACGACAGGTCCACCGGCAGGTGGGTGAAGATCAGGTTGACCTGCGCCAACGTCAGCTCGCCGGTCGCCAGGGGCAGGAGCCCCGCCGCCGCCGACTCCGGCGCCGCGCCGGCGCTCTGGCTCGCCGGCCAGCCCGCCTCGGGCTTGGCCAACCCGTAGCCGAGCGCGTCCTCGCCGCGGCGGACCTCAGCCCACTCGGCCTCGCCCAGCGTCTCGAGCGCGAGCGGGAAGAGGATCTTCTCCTCCTTGTAGACCATCTCGACCAGGTCGCGCGCCAGCGCCGTCGCGGCGGCGGCGAAGCCCTCCCGGTCTCTGGCCTCGGCCGCCTGGCGGGTCGCCTTCAGCGCCGCGCGGAGCTGATCGTGCACGCCCCACATCACCTGCGACGGGCCGGTGATGCCGTGCCGCTCGAGGAACGAGAACAGCTGGTTCTCCTTGCGCTGGTAGTGGTTCTCCAACCCACCGAGCGCGTGCAGCACGTGGTCGGCGCCGACGAAGCTCTCCTCCACCCGCTCGCCGGCGCCGACGGCGCGGGCGACCTCGCCGAGCTGGTTCGCGAGCCGGGTGATCACGCGGTTGGCGAGCATGAAGGTGTGGACCGGGTGACCCGGCGGCACCTCGATCGGCGCGTGCTCGTCGAGCGCGTGGCGGAAGGCGCCGACGTGGACGTCGCACAGCCGCTGCACCTCTGAGACCGGCAGGCCGCCGCGGATCAGCTCCTCCTCCATCGCGGCGATCTCCGACGCCTCGACGTCCTCGACCGCGCGGGCGAAGCGCGCCCGGGCCGCCTCGAGCTCCCCGCCGGCGTGCAGCTCGCCGATGATCGCCTTGAGCTCCGCGACCCGCTGCGCCCGGGTCAGGCCGGTCGCCCCGCCGGCGTGCTCGACCGCCGGTCGCTGCCCGGTGTGTTTCTCGATCTCGGCGGCGACGGCGTCGATCAAGGGCTCGAGCTCGATGCTGGCGATGCCGGCGGCGGTGCGCAGCGTCGCGACCCGACCGATGGTCGCCCGCGCCATCCGGTTCTTCAGCATCCCGAACTTGGGGTTGTAGGCGACCAGGAACTCCTCGAGGAAGGGATGCGATGCGAGGAGGTCGTGGATCGTCGTGCCGGCGTTCAGGGTCATCGGAGCACCTCGTCGCGCCCGGCGTCAGGCCGCCAGCGCGCGCGGGAAGAGGATGTTGTTCTCCAGGTGGATGTGGTCGACCAGGTCGCGCTCGAGCGCGTCGAGCGCCCGGTACAGCTCGCGCCAGCTCGCGCACGCGTCGGCCGGCAGCCTGAGGTCGCCGGTGAGCGCGCGGATACGCCGCAGATCTCGGCCGTGGTCCTCGTGCTCCTGCATCATCACCTGCACCGGCATGTGCGCCGTCCGACCGCGGCCGGCGACGATGAGCGGGAAGAGGATCTGCTCCTCCTTGACCAGGTGGCTCTCGACCGCGGCGTACACCTCGACCAGCAGGTCGGCGAGACCGTCCGGGCAGTCGGGCTTGCCGGCGTGCGCCTCCTCGACCTGCGCGGCCAGCGTGATGAGCCGCGGCAGCTCGGCGCGCAGCGCCGCGTGGTAGTGATCGACGATGAAGGTGACCAGCTCCGCGAGCGGTCGCTCCTCCCACCGCGGTTGGGTCTTCGGCTCCAGCGCCGCGGCCG
>JBFYZW010000604.1:0-3864 GCA_041309305.1 Deltaproteobacteria bacterium
CGTTCGGCCTTCAACGCGGCGATCCGCGAGCGGAGCAGCTCGAGGTCGGTCGGATCGGCGGCCGCCGGGCCCGCCTGCCGGTGCAGCTCGGCGCGCAGCGCCCCGAGCGTCTCCTGGTCGGCCTGCCGCTCGAGTTTCAACGCCTCGACCCGCGCGCGCAGGTAGCCGAGCTCGTCATCGGCCGGCGCCGGAGCGCTCGCGGCCCGCGCCTGGGCCCGCAGCGCGGCCAGCTTCTCCTGGTCGGCCCGTCGCTCGGCCTTCAACGCCTCGACCCGGGCGCGCAACAGCCCCAGCTCCTCGGCGTTGGCGTCGCCCGCGCCCGACTCGGCAGTGCGTCGCTCGGCGCGCAGCGCCGCCAGCTTCTCCTGATCGGCCCGCCGCTCGGCCTTCAACGCCTCGACCCGGGCACGCAACAGCCCCAGCTCCTCGTCCCCCGCCTCGGCCGCCCCGGCCTCCTGGCGATGGACCTGGGCGCGCAGCGCGTTCAAGGTCTGCCGCTCCGCGTCTCGCTCGGCGCTCAACGCGCCGATTCGGGCGCGCAGCAGCTCCAGCTCGCCCGGCTCGCCCGGCTCGCCCGACGCCTCGTCCGCCGGACCGGGCGCCGCGCGCGCACGCAGGGCGTTCAGCTTGTCCCGCTCCGCCTGGCGCTCGGCCTTGACCGCCGCGAGCCGCTGGCGGAGCAGCCCGAGCTCACCATCGGCGGCCGCCAGCGCGGCCTTCTCCTGCTCCAGCGCGCCGAGCAGGGCCTTGGTCCGCTCGCGCAGCAACACCAGCTCGCGCTCGCCCGGGCTGCGCTGGCCCTCGAGCTCGCGGATCCGCGCCCGCAGCCGTTCGAGCTCGAGCTGCTCGACGCTGACGCTGGTGATCACGGTGTCGTCGTTGCTGTTGTCGTCCTGACCCGCCATGGGCTCCCTCGACCGCGTCGGTTCACCCTACCCGGGCCGGTCGGAGGGCGCCAGCCCCTTGTCAGCGGGGGGGTGGTCGCTCGTCGTCGGCTTGGCGTCCAGCGGCCTCCGCGGTGTCGCCGCCGATGTGCCGAGAGAGACCGTGCGGTGGCGACCACGCCGACCGACGCTCCTCAATCACACCCGTCAGCGGGCCCCGTCCGCGCCGCGCGGTTGACACCCGCCGCGCCTCTTTGCTAGATAGCTCTCGCGCTGAGCGGGACTAACTCAGTGGCAGAGTGCAACCTTGCCAAGGTTGAAGTCGCGGGTTCAAATCCCGTGTCCCGCTCCACCGTCGCCCACTGCGCCGGGTCGGCTTCGAGGTCGCCCCGGCGTTTTTTTTTGCTCGCGCGACGCCTTGACCGATCGGGACCATCTTCGGCAAGCTCGCTCGAGAGCTTTGGGCCGTGGATCTCGCGGGGGACGAAGAGGGTGTCGATGTCGTCCTGGCGCTCGTGTTGGCTCCTCGGACCTGCCGGCGCGCTGGCGCTGGTCACCGCGACCGGCTGCGGCGATGAGCCGCCGGCGGAGCGACCGCCGCCCCCGCCGGCCAACCTCCCACCCGCTGCGGCGATCCTGGTCAGCCCGCTGGTCGGCATCGCGCCGCTCGAGGTCACCGGCGACGCCTCGGCGAGCAGCGACCCGGACGATCCGCTGGCGGCGCTGCGCGTGCGCTGGGACTTCGACGGCGACGGCGCCTGGGACACGGCCGCGGCGCCGCTCGGCGATCGCGCCGAGCACACCTACGCGACCGCGGGCAGCTACCTGGTGCGCGCCGAGGTCAGCGACGGGCGCGGCAAGAGCACCGTCGCCACCGCCGCCGCGCCGGTCGTCGTCTATCCGCCGGGTACCGTCCTCGCCGATCTCGACGCCGACGCCAACCGCGACGGCGTGATCACCGACCTGGACGACGCGGTCGAGGGGAGCTTCGGACCCAGCGCCGGCGCGGTGCTGTTGGTCAACTGGGACGACGACGACGGCGACCTTGTGCGCGACGGCAACGACGCGGCGCCGAACGGCGCCGCCGACCGCCTCGATCTGAACCACCTGATCGTGCGCCGCATGGAGACCGTGACCCCCGGGCATCGGGTCACGCTCAGCGCCAGCCCCGCCGGCGCGGCGGCCAACCTGCGCCTGTTCGTCGGCGACAGCGACGTCGCCGCGCTCGAGCCGGGGGGCGGCACCGCCGAGCTCGACCCGGTCGCCCTCGCCGCCGCCGACCTCGACCTCTGGCTCGAGGTGGTGAGCGGCCGATCGGCCGCGTGGGACGGCGCCGTGCTGCTCGAGCTCGGCGTCTACGAGGGCGCGACGTTGAAGAGCAGCGACAGCGTGGCGGCGCGGGCGGCGCCGCTCTTGTTCACCGACAACGCCCGGCCGGCCGAGGCGGTCTACGTCATGCGCATCGCCCGGAGCAGCAACGGCCCGAACCTGCCCTTCTACGACGCGCTGGTCGCCCACCTCCCCGCCGGCCTGCCGCTCGGTGTCGCCGACGAGGATCTCTACGACGCCGACCGCTGGGCGCAGGACAACATGCAGACCGCCTACCAGGTGGTACCGGGCCTCGGCGCGCCGCGGGTCGTGCCGACCTACCTGCAGGTCTACCGCCACCGCGGCAGCTTCTCGACCCCCGAGGGGCTCGAGGACTATCTCACCGGCGAGCTGGTCGGAGCCGAGCTCGGCTACGCCTACCCGTGCATCGGCGGCAGCTGCAACGCCAGCTCGCTGAACTACGGCGGCAACATCGAGGTCGCCCCACCCCACCAGACCGGGACGGCCGACTACCCGCTCGGCCGGCTGATCATCGGCGGCGGTGAGCTCGGCACCGTCTACGGCAACACCACCTACCACGACCACATGGCCGCGCAGCAACACGACTGGCTCGACGGCCAGGGGCCCCAAGGGCCGACGCTGGAGATCTCGAGCGAGTGGCTGGCGGTCGGCCACGTCGACGAGTTCTTCCTCTTCGTCCCGGACCTCACGGCCGATAACGGCCGCCCCTGGAAGGTGGTCATCGCCTCGCCGACTCTGGCGCGCGCCGGGCTGCGCGCGGTCATCCAGCGCGGTGACGGCGACGCGCCGGTCTTCGCCGGCCGCGACACCGAGACCACCGCCGCGGCGCTGTTCGACGACGACGACCTGACCAGCTTCAACGCCCTGGTGCAGGCGCGCATCGACTCCCAGCGCGCCGTCCTCGCCGAGGCGCTCGGCCTCGACGACACCGACTTCGTCGAGCTGCCGGTGCTCTACGAGGAGTACTACGAGTGGGGCAGCGGCGGCACCGAGATGGCGGTGGCGCTCAACCCGGGGTTGACCAACCTGGTGGTCATCGACGACCTCCTGCTCGTCCCCGATCCGGAAGGGCCGCGGCTCGACGGCGCCGACGTCTGGAAGACGGCGGCCACGCAGGCGCTCGCGCCGCTCGGCGTCGAGGTGGTCTTCGTCGATGTCTTCGAGTCCTACCATCTTCTGATGGGCGAGGCGCACTGCGGCACCAACGTCGCGACCGCCGCCCACGACACCCCGTGGTGGCAGCTATGATCGCACACCTCTACGCCGTCCTCTGCGCCGCGAGCGCCGCGCCGGCCTCCCCGACCATGCCGGCCGAATGGCAAGCCGAGCTCACCGCCGCCGTCACCGCTGCCGAGCGAGACGCCCCGGCCGCCGGCGAGGCGCTGCGCCGGCTGCGCGGGCTCGATCCCGCCCACTACCTCTCGCGCCGGCGCCCCGATCCCGAGGTCGGCCGCGAGCTGAAGCCGCTCGCCGAAGTGGCCTGGCCATGGATGCTCGAGCTGTTGCGCCAGGATCCGCCCGCGTACCCGTTCGCGCCCCGCGACGCCTACCCGACGGCGCTGTCGCCGGCGGCGTTCGCCGAGCTGCGCGCCCGAGAGGTCGCCGCGCTGCGCGTCGGCCTCATCGGCGC
>JBFYZW010000605.1:0-3433 GCA_041309305.1 Deltaproteobacteria bacterium
GGGCCGCGCGCGTCACTTCGCGCCGGCCGTCCGCCAGCCGATGGCGGCGATCTGGCCCTGACGCGCCAGGTCCGCGGCCTCGCCCAGGATCCGCGCGGCCTCCTGCGGCGCGTGGAAGCCCATCGAGTTCTCGGCGGCGACGAAGTCGAGCCGCCACTGGGCGCGCCGCTGCAGCTCGAGCGCCGGCGCGAGCTGCGCGTCGGTCGCGCCGCGCTCCCGGGCGGCGAGCACCGCGTCGATCAGATCGACGATCGCCTTCCCGCCGTCCTGGAGCATCCGGTAGCTCGTGTCCTGGATCCGGGCGACCCGGGCGAGGATCTCCTCCTCGGGGAGCTTGTGGCAGGTCTGGCAGGCGCGGTTGACGTTGAGCAGCGGGCTGCGCACCCAGTGGTCGGAGACCTTGGTCGCGCCGTCGCGGGCGTAGGGCATGTGACAGTCGGCGCAGGCGACGCCGCTGCGCGCGTGGATCCCCTGGCTCCACAGCTCGAACTCCGGGTGCTGGGCCTTGAGCACCGGCGCGCCGGTCTCCTGGTGCTTGTAGTCGTAGAACCGCTCGCCCTGGGGGAGGCGGGTCTCGTTCCAGAACGCCTCGGTCTCCTCGACCTTCAGGCCCTTGCCCCAGGGGAAGGTCAGCTTGAAGGCGCTGCTGCAGTAGTACTCGACGTGACACTGCGCGCAGACCAGCGAGCGCAGCTCGGTGCGCGAGGCGTCCCGGTTGATGTCGTACGGCCGGTCGCGCGCCCCGTCGCGCCAGCGCTGCACCGAGGGCAGGTGCGGGACCGCGCCGCCGCTGGTCGCCAGCGCCGCCATGCCCTGCAGCAGCCCCGGGCGCGTCACCCTGAGCGCCATCGAGGTCGGGTCGTGGCAATCGACGCACGAGACCGGGTGGGCGTGCCCCAGGTCGTGGAGCATCTGGTTGGCCTCCTGGTAGGAGAGGGCGTAGGACCTCTCGAACCCGGCCATCGCGTCGCCGTCGCCGAGCGCGCGGTACAGCGGCATCACCGAGGCGTGGCAGTGCAGGCAGGAGCCCGACTGCGGCTTGGCGTGCCGCTTGGTCTGCTCCTGATCGACGAGCATGTAGGCGTGCCCGCGTCGATCGCGGTAGTCGATCGAGAAGGCGTAGCCGAGGAACATGCGCTTGAGCCAGGGATCGCGCTCGATCTTCTCCTCGGGCAGGGCCTCGCTGCCGCCGTGGCCGCCGTAGCGGGTCTTGGTGTGCTCGGCGGTCCGCTTGTAGGTGTCGTACTGCTTGGGCCAGTTCGTGCCCCAGACCGCCGGATCGGTGCTGTCCTCGCCGACCTCGACCAGGCGGACGAAGGGGATCCGCGCCTCGGCCTTGCGCTCGGAGACGTTGATCAGCAGCGCGGTGACGCCGGCGGTCGCCGCCGCGACCAGGACCATCAGGGCCAGGTAGGGCCAGGGGCGCGACAAGAGGGGGCGCGGGTCGTTGGTCATGGGCTTCGTCTCTCCTGGTCGAGGTGCAGGGTCATCGGTCCGCCGAGGCCCACCGGTTCGCCGTGGCCGACCGCGACGTGGCAGCGCACGCAGCGCGGCGCGCCCTCGGTCGAGGCGACGGCCTGGTCGTGGATCAGGTCGGCGTGGCAGCGCAGGCAGTTGGCGTGCAGGATCGCGGCGTTCTTCGCGGTGATGACGATCGGCTCGGGGAAGTTCTGCAGCGTGAACGCCTTGGAGTGGTTCCAGCCGTTCTCGCTCTTGGCCAGGTAGGTGCGCGGGAAGTCGGCCGGCAGGTGACAGTCGGCGCAGGTGGCGGCGGTGTGATGGCTGGCCTTCTGCCACGCGTCGTACTGCGGCCACATGATGTGGCAGTTCGCGCAGGCGGCCGGGTCGGTGCTCAGGTAGGAGAACCCCTCGGCGTAGAGGAAGGTCGTCCCGCCGACGCCGAGCAGCAGGCCGGCGAGGGTGGCGGTCAGCGCGGGGAGCAGGGCCAGCCTCACCAGCTCCTCCTACTTCAAGCCCAGGCGCACGGCCAGGTGGTGAAAGTTGCTCCGGTGCATGCCGAGCGCGCGGGCCGCCGCCGACCAGTTGTCCCCGTGCTCCGCGAGCGCGCGGGTGATGAGCGCGCGCTGGAAGGCGCGGGTCGCCTGCTTGAGGCTCTCGGGGGTGGACGCGACCGCCGGCGGGGCGAGCGCGCCGCTGGCCGGCGGTGACGCCTCCGCGAAGTCGGGGCCGAGGTGGGCGCGGCGGACCAGCACCGGGTCGCCTGGGCTGACCGTCGCGGCGGCCTTCAACGTGACGCGGGAGAGCAGGTTCTCCAGCTCGCGCACGTTCCCCGGCCAGGGGTAGCGCTGCAGGGCGCTCAACGCCTCCGGATCGATCCGCACCGGCCCGAGGCCGAGGCGCCGGCGCATCACGTCGCAGAAGTAGCCGGCGAGCAGCGGGACGTCATCGATCCGCTCGCGCAGCGGCGGCACGCGCAGCGGGTAGACGTTGAGCCGGTGGAACAGGTCGGCGCGGAAGCGCGACCGCTCGACCTCGCGCTGCAGGTCCCGGTTGGTGGCGGCGATCAGCCGGACGTCGGCCGCGATCGTCTGGTCCGAGCCGACGCGCTGGATCTCGCCCTGCTGGATGGCGCGCAGCAGCTTCGGCTGCACCGACAAGGGCAGCTCGCCGATCTCGTCGAGGAACAGCGTGCCGCCGCGCGCCACCTCGAACTTGCCCGCCCGGTCGGACGTCGCGCCGGTGAACGCGCCGCGCAGGTGCCCGAACAGCTCGCTGTCGGCCAGGGTCTCGGGCAGGGCGGCGCAGTTGACGTAGAGCATCGGCTCGGCGCGCCGCGCCGAGGCGTTGTGCACCGCGCGGGCGACCAGCTCCTTGCCGACGCCGGTCTCGCCGGTGATCAGCACCGTGAGGTCGGAGCGGGCCACCAGCTCGACGTCCTGGTGCAGGCGTCGCATCGCCGGCGCCGTGCCGATCATGTCGCTGCCCTGGCGCAGCTCGACGTCGCGCATCAGGTCGCGGGCGATGAGGCCCTGCCGTTCGGCGCTGCGCTCGAGCGCCTCGATCAGCTGCGTCGTGCGCAGCTCGGCCGCGGCCAGCGCGGCCACCGCGGTCAAGAAGCCCACCTCGATGCCGGCGAAGGCCTGCGGCGCGGTCGCGTCGGCGGTCAGCGCGCCGAGCAGGTCGCCGCCGACCCGCAGCGGGCAGCCGAGGCAGGCGTGGATGCGGGTGAACTCACCCCGATCCTTGGCCAGAAGGCCGTCGTAGGGGTCGGGCAGCGCGCTGTCGTTCGGGAAGAGCACCGGCGCCTCGGCGCGACAGATGATCTCGAGCCGCGGGTGCTCCTTGAGCGGGAAGCGCCGGCCCATCGCGTCCGCCGCCAGCCCCTCGGAGACGACCGGGATCAACGCGTCCCCCTCGAGGCGCAAGAGCGCCGCCGCGTCGTAGGGGATCACCCGCCGGAGCGCCGCGAGCA
>JBFYZW010000606.1:0-11891 GCA_041309305.1 Deltaproteobacteria bacterium
GGTGCCGACGTGGCGGCGCAGCGCCAGCGCGACGCCCGCCGGGGCGCCCAGATCCGCGACCGTGGTGACGCCGCCGCGCGTCCAGGCAGCCAGGTTGTCGAGCGCCTGGCCCGGGCCGACGCCCACCCCGGGGGAACAGCCGCCGCCGGAGAACAGGTGGGTGTGCGCGTCGACCAGGCCGGGCAGCACGGTGAGCTCGCGCGCGTCGACCACCAGCCGCTCACCGTCGGGCAGCGCACCGTCGTCCGGCTCGACCGCGACGATCGCGCCGTCGCGGATCACGACGCGCATCCGCGCCCGCGCGGCCTCGCCGTCGAACAACGTGCCGGCCAGGACGACGATCTCCCGCGGCGGCGTCGCGACGCAGCCGCTGAGCATCAAACCGAGCAGTGGCGCGATCGGCCTCATCGGTTCAGCGTCGGCGGCGGGTAGACCCCGTGCTGTTGGAGCTCGGCCAGCGCCGCGGCGACCGCCGTCGCTGCGCGAGGGAAAGCCGCCGGCGCCGCGCCATCGATGCGCCGACCGTTTTCCGCCGCAGCGGTGGCCCGCGCCACGGTCGGGGGATCCAGCGCCGGGGCGACCGCGTCGTGACCGTCGAGACAGAAACAGAGCAGCTGCCACAGGCCACCCTCGAGCGCCGCCCGCGGACCGGCGAGCTGGGGCAAGACGCGGGCGAGGATCTGCCGCTCGACCACCAGCCGCCAGCGCGCCGGCTCGGCGCGCAAGAGCGCGCGTAGGTTGCCGAGGTATTCGTCGAGGTCGACCACGGTGCGCCCCTGTGCCGGAAAACCATCGGCGGTCTTGCGGTCTCAGTCAACAGGCCTCACCTTGACCGGGGGCCGCGCCACGGTGCCGGGTCAGCCGTCGCATCGGCCGTTCAGCTGCTCGATGAGCTGCGATAAGAGGACCGTCATGACCGACATCGCCCCGCGTTGGAGCCCGCCCGCCGCGCCGTACACCTCGACCCGTCTCGACCGCGCAGCGCGCCTGGCGCTGTGGCGCACGATGCTGCTCAGCCGGCGGCTCGATGACCTCGAGATCCAGCTGAAGCGCCAGAACCAGCTCTTCTTCCAGATCTCCGGCGCCGGCCACGAGGCCACCGGCGTCGCCGCGGCCTTCTGCCTCGATCCGACGCGCGACTGGTTCTTCCCCTATTACCGGGACCGGGCGCTCTGCCTCGGCCTCGGCGTCACGCCGGCCGAGATGCTGCTGCAGGGCGTCGGCGCCGCCGACGACCCGGCCTCCGGCGGGCGGCAGATGCCGTCCCACTGGGGGCACGCCCGCCTGCACGTCGTCTCGCAGTCGAGCCCGACCGGGACGCAGTTCCTCAACGCGGTGGGCTGCGCCGAGGCCGGCCGTCTCCTGCCCCGCCTCGCCGGGGCCGAGCCGGTCGCCGAGGTGGTCTACGTCTCGGCCGGGGACGGGACGACCAGTCAGGGCGAGTTCTTCGAGGCGCTCAACACCGCCTGCAACGCGCGGCTGCCGGTGCTCTTCCACATCGAAGACAACGGCTACGCCATCTCGGTGCCGGTCGAGGTGCAGACGCCCGGCGGGTCGATCAGCCGGCTGGTCAGCGGCTTCCCCGGGCTGAAGATCATCGAGTTCGACGGCTGCTGCGTCGAGGCGAGCGTCGACGCCTGGGCCGAGGCGGTGGCCAGCGCGCGCGACGGGGGCGGCCCGGTGTTGCTCCATGCCCACGTCATCCGCCCCTACTCGCACTCGATGAGCGACGACGAGCGGCTGTACCGCTGCGCCGCCGAGCGCGAGGCCGACGCGGCCCGCGACCCGGTGATCGTCTATCGCGCCCGGCTCGCCGCCGAGCACGGCTTCGGCGCCGCCGAGCTCGACGCGGTGGCGCGTGAGGTGGACGACGCGCTGCGCGCGGCGCGGGATCAGGCGCTGGCCGCCGCGCCGCCGCCGCCCGAGAGCGCACCGCTGTACGTCTTCTCACCGGCGGTCGACCCGACCAGCGACGCGTTCGTTGGCCCCCTGGTCGAGCGGGGCGAGCCGGCGACGATGGTCGACCTGATCAACGCCTGCCTGCGTGACGAGCTGGCCCGCGATCCACGGGTCGTCGTCTTCGGCGAGGACGTCGCCGACGCGTCGCGCGAGGAGGCGCTGGCCGAGGTCAAGGGCAAAGGCGGGGTGTTCAAGGCCACCTGGGGGCTGCAGCGCGCCTTCGGCGCCGACCGGGTGTTCAACTCGCCGCTGGCCGAGGCGAACATCGTCGGCCGGGCGATCGGCATGGCGCTGCGCGGCCTCAAGCCGGTGGTCGAGATCCAATTCTTCGACTACATCTGGACCGCGATGATGCAGATCCGCAACGAGCTGGCGACGATGCGCTGGCGCTCGAACAACGCCTTCGCCGCGCCGGTGGTCATCCGCGCCACCTACGGCGGCTATTTGAAGGGCGGCGCCGTCTACCACTCGCAGACCGGCGAGGCGATCTTCGCCCATACGCCCGGGCTGCGGGTCGTGATGCCCGCGACCGCGCAGGACGCGAACGGCCTGTTGCGCACCGCGATCCGCTGCGACGACCCGGTGCTCTTCCTCGAGCACAAGCATCTCTATCGCCAGACCTACAACCGGGCGCCGTACCCGGGGCCGGAGTTCGCCATCCCGTTCGGTCGCGCGGCGACCTTGGTGCGCGGCGACGACCTGACCGTGATCACCTACGGCGCGCTGGTCAAGCGCGCGGTCGACGCGGCCAAGCGCGCCGCCGAGCAGGGGATCAGCGTCGAGGTCCTCGATCTGCGCACGCTCGTCCCCTACGACTGGGCGACGATCGCCGCCAGCGTCCGGCGCACCAACAAGGCGCTGGTCGCCTACGAGGACACGCGCAGCTGGGGCGCCGGCGCCGAGTTGGCGGCGCGCATCGGCGAGGAGCTGTTCGAGCACCTCGACGGCCCGGTGGTGCGCGTCGCGGCCCAGGACACCTTCGTCGGCTACCATCCCCAGCTCGAGGACGCGATCCTGCCCCAGACCGACGACCTGGTCGGCGCGATCGTCGGGCTGGCCCGCTACTGAGCCGCGCGGTGGCAGCAGGCCACCGGCGCCTCACTGCGTCGGCGGACGGACCAGCCGGACGAGCTCCTTGAGCGAGCGCGAGATCGACACCTGGTTGTCGGCGTTGACGATCACCGCGCCGGCGGTGGCGATCGTGTCGATCAGCTCCAGCCCCTTCTCCGGGCCGAGGACGAACACGGCCGTGGCCAACGCGTCGGCGGTCGCGGCGTCGGCGGCGACCACCGTGGCGCTGCGACAGAGCGCCGCCGGCAGGCCGCTGCGCGGGTCGAGGACGTGGTGGTAGCGCTTGCCCTCGATCTCGACGAAGTGCTCGTAATCGCCGGTGGTGGCAACCGCCCGATCCTCGAGCGGCAGCACGGCGAAGAACCCGGTGGCCCGCGGGTCCTGGATGCCCACCAGCCAGGAGCGCTCTCCCCGTTTGCCGCGCGCGGCGACGTCGCCACCGACGAACACCAGCGCGTCGGTGAAGCCCTTCTGCTCGAGCAGCGCCAGGCCGCGGTGCGCCGCATACCCCTGCGCGAGGCCATCGACGCTGATCGCCATGCCCGGCGCGCCGAGGCGGACGGTGCCGGCCTGGGGCTCGAGCTGCACCTGACGATCGTCGACCAGCGCCAGCCGCTCGGCGATGCGCTCCGGGCCCGGGAGCGTGCGCACCGCGACGGTCGGGCTCAGATCCCACAGGCCGTGCAGCGCCATCCAGCTGAGCGCGAAGGCGCCGTTGGCCAGCCGGGAGATCTCCAGGCCGCGGTTGACGATCTGCACCGTCTCGGGGGCGACCTTCACCGGCTCGAGGCCGGCGGCGAGGTTGATGCGGCTGACGTCGGAGCCGCTGGCCGAGGCGGAGAACAATGCCTCGAGCCGGGCGAGCTCGGCGAACACCTCGGTGATCGCGGCGCGCGCCGCCTTGGGGTCGGCGGTGAAGATCTGCACCTCGGCGCGGCTACCGAACAGCGTCCGTACCTCGCGCACCAGCTGCGCGGCAGGCGGCGCGGCGGTCTCCGGCGCCGCCTGCGCCACGAGGCCGGCCCAGAGCAGCGACACGGTGGTGAGCTGGAGCATCAGCGCCTCCTCGCCTCGGTATACCACCATTTTCGTGCCGGGCGAGTTGTTCAGCTGGCGCGCCGGTGCTACCGTTGAGCGCAGTCGAGGCCGAGCCGAGCACGGGCCTCGCGCGGAGGGTGTGTATGCCTGACCTGATCGCCACGATCGCCGCTCACCAGGACCGCGAGCAGTACCAGGAGCAGCACTGGGTGGGGTCGTTCACCGACTACCTCGAGCTGGTGCGCCGCAATCCCAGGGTGACGCGCAACGCCTTCCAGCGCGTCTATGACATGATCCTCTCCTACGGGAAGCAGGAGTACATCGACTCGAAGAAGAAGCTGGTCCACTACGCCTTCTTCGATGACCCGGTCAACGAGGGCGCCGACGCGGTCTTTGGCCTCGATATCCCGTTGATGCGGCTGGTCAACGTGTTCAAGAGCGCCGCGTTCGGCTACGGCACCGAGCGCCGCGTGCTGCTGCTGCACGGCCCGGTCGGCAGCTCGAAGTCGACGATCGCCCGCCTGTTGAAGAAGGGCCTCGAGGCCTACGCCCGGACCAGCGACGGGGCGCTGTACACGTTCGATTGGTACCTCGACGAGATCCGCGAGGACGGCACGCAGTACCGCGAGCACATGCCCTGCCCGATGAACGAGGAGCCGCTGCGCCTGATCCCGGCCGAGTGGCGGACCAAGGTGTTCGACGAGCTCGGCCTCCAGGGCGGCGACTACCCGCTGCCGACCGACGGCGAGCTCTGCCCGGCGTGCCGGTACACCTTCCGCGAGCTGATGAAGCGCTACAAGGGCGACTTCGCCAAGGTGGTCGAGCACGTCAAGGTGCGCCGCTTGATCCTCTCCGAGAAGGATCGGGTCGGCATCGGCACCTTCCAGCCCAAGGACGAGAAGAACCAGGACTCCACCGAGCTGACCGGCGACATCAACTACCGCAAGATCGCCATCTACGGCTCCGACTCCGACCCGCGGGCCTTCAACTTCGACGGCGAGTTCCACATCGCCAACCGCGGCATTATCGAGTTTATCGAGGTGCTCAAGCTCGACGTCGCCTTCCTCTACGATCTGCTCGGCGCGTCGCAGGAGCACAAGATCAAGCCGAAGAAGTTCGCTCAGACCGACATCGACGAGGTGATCATCGGCCACACCAACGAGGCCGAGTACCGCAAGCTGCTCAACAACGAGTTCATGGAGGCCCTCCGCGACCGCACGGTGAAGATCGACATCCCGTACATCACCAAGGTCTCGCAGGAGGTGCGCATCTACGAGAAGGACTACAACAGCAAGCGGATCAAGGGAAAACACATCGCGCCGCACACGCTCGAGATGGCGGCGATGTGGGCGGTGGCGACCCGCCTCGAGGACCCGAAGAAGGCCAGCCTGTCGGTGGTGCAGAAGCTGAAGCTCTACGACGGGCGGATGCTGCCCGGCTTCACCGAAGAGAGCGTCAAGGAGCTGCGCAAGGAGACCGAGCGCGAGGGGCTCGAGGGGATCAGTCCGCGCTACATCCAGGACAAGATCTCCAACTCGCTCGTCTCCGACAAGGGCGCCGGCTGCGTCAACCCGTTCTTGGCTCTCAACGAGCTCGACAGCGGCCTGAACCAGCACTCGTTGATCACCCGCGAGGAGGACAAGAAGCGCTACCGCGAGTTGATCGCCATCGTCAAGCAGGAGTACGAGGACATCGTCAAGAACGAGGTGCAGCGGGCGATCAGCGCCGACGAGGAGGCGATCGCCAAGCTGTGCGCGAACTACATCGACAACGTCAAGGCCTACACCCAGAAGGAGAAGGTCAAGAACAAGTATACCGGCCAATTCGAGGAGCCCGACGAGCGGCTGATGCGCTCGATCGAGGAGAAGATTGAGATCCCCGAGAGCCGCAAGGACGACTTCCGGCGCGAGATCATGAACTACATCGGTGCGTTGGCGGTCGAGGGCAAGAAGTTCGACTACCGCACCAACGAGCGGCTGCACAAGGCGCTCGAGCTGAAGCTGTTCGAGGACCAGAAGGACTCGATCAAGCTGACCACCCTGGTCTCCAACGTCGTCGACCGGGAGACGCAGGAGAAGATCGACGTCGTCAAGCAGCGGATGATCCGCAACTACGGCTACTGCGACATCTGCGCCACCGACGTCCTCAACTTCGTCGCCTCGATCTTCGCGCGCGGCGACACCAAGAGCTGAGAGTGTCGCGAGCGAGGTGAGCGTCACCGACCATGGCGCGGCGCAAGAAGAGCGAAGCTCCTCCGCCCGGCGCCTTCGTCCCGGCCCCGCCGAGCGATACGCAGGAGGTGCTGCGCCTGTTCGTCATCGCCGCGCGGGCCGTCTCGGCCCGGCCGGACAAGCTCGCGGAGATCGAGGCGGCGCTCGAGCGGGCGACGCGGGGCCTTCTGCCCCCCGAGTCGCTCGCGGTCGAGGAGTGTCGCCGCCTGTGGCGTTACTTCCGCCGCGCCGCCGAGTCGCCCAAGCCGAGCCTGCGGCTCGAGGCCGGCCGGGCGATCTACCGCGACCTCGAGGCGCTCGGTCAGCGGCTCGATCTGCCGCCCCTTCAGCCGTGGGATAAGCTGCCGCTCGGCCTGGTCGCCCAGGTCGACGACGACGAGGACTCGTCACCGACCGACGTCGACCTCGAGGGGGTGCGCCGGCGGGCGCGGCGGCGCCGCGCGAAAGGGGGCAAGGCCGGCCGGCTCCGCCCCGAGGAGGTCGCCGATCTGCTCCGGCTTCTCGGCCGGGAGGAGCTCGAGCGCGTCCTGGCCGAGCGGGTGGGCCAGGGGTTCATGGGCCGGGGCGAGGGGCAGCTGGTGGTCCACTGGTTGGCCAGAGGGGAGAAGCTCGCCCACGACGATGAGGCGCTGCGTGAGATCCTCGGCCGGTTGGGCGACTGGTTGGTCGAAACCTGAACGGACGGTCACGCTTGCCGATGACCAAAGAGCGGCCTCGACCGAGGAAGAACCGCAAACGGGGTGTGCGCGAACCGCGCACCCCCGTTTGGCGCCTTTGTCAGCTCCGGACGTCTGTATTACAGTGAGGGGAAGAGGCGCCACTTGAAGATCAAGCAAGACCATCGCCGCTTCCAGCAGATCGTGCGCGGCCGCATCAAGCAGAACCTGAAGAAGTACATCTCCAAAGGGGAGATGATCGGCAAGAAGGGACGCGACCGGATCACCATCCCGGTGCCGCACATCGACCTGCCGCGCTTCATCTATGACCAGGGCGACACCGGCGGCGTCGGGCAGGGCGAGGGCGACGTCGGCGACGTGCTGCAGCCGGGTAACGTCCAGCCGGCTGACGGCCGTCAGGCCGGCTCCGACTCGGCCGACCACGGCATGGACGTCGACGTCAGCTTCGAGGAGCTGGCCCAGATGCTCGGCGAAGCGCTCGAGCTGCCGCGCATCGAGCCGAAGGGCAGTGAACGGATCCAGTCGGTGCGCTACCGCTACACCGGGATCCACCGGGTCGGGCCCGAGTCGCTGCGCCACTTCAAGCGCACCTACAAGCAGGCGTTGCGGCGCACGCTGGCGATGGGCCAGTACAACCCGAACAACCCGGTGGTCGTGCCGACGCGCGACGACCGTCGCTACCGGACCTTCAAGATCAAGATCGAGCCGGAGACCAACGCCGTCATCCTCTACATGATGGACGTCTCGGGCAGCATGGGTGACGAGCAGAAGGAGATCGTGCGCATCGAGTCGTTCTGGATCGATACCTGGCTGCGCTCGCAGTACAAGGGCATCGAGACGCGCTACATCATCCACGACGCCACCGCCAAGGAGGTCGACCGCGAGACCTTCTTCCACACGCGCGAGTCCGGCGGCACGATGATCTCCAGCGCCTACAAGCTGTGCAGCGAGATCATCGCGGCCGAGTACCCGGCGAGCGATTGGAACATCTACCCGTTCCACTTCTCCGACGGCGACAACTGGTCGGCCGATGACACGCGGTTGTGCCTCGATCTGCTGCGCGACCACATCCTGCCGGTGGCCAACGTCTTCTGCTACGGCCAGGTCGAGAGCCCCTACGGCTCGGGCCAGTTCGTCAAGGACGTGCGCAATCAGTTCGGTGACCACGAGAAGGTGCTCACCTCCGAGATCCCGAACAAGGACGCGATCTATCAGTCGATCAAGGACTTCCTCGGCAAGGGCAAGTAAGCCGATGGGGCCGGTGTTCGTCATCGGTCCGCCGCGGTGCGGCACGACCTTGATGCTCGACCTGCTGGCGGCGCACCCGCAGGTCAGCGCGCACGGCGAGGACTTCCACCGCTTCCACCACAGCCTGGTGCGCCTGCGCGACCGCCAGAGCCGCGACGAGCACTTCCGGCTGACCACCGCGGACGCTGCGCCGGAGCTGGCGCTCGAATACCGTGAGGCCATCGCCGCGGCGCTCGCTGCCGCGCGGCGGCCGCAGTTCGTGCTCAAGATCTCGACGCTGTCGATCCAGGTCGACTTCGTCAAAGCCCTGGTCCCCGAGGCGCGCTTCATCCAGCTGGTGCGCGACGGGCGTGACGCGATGCTCTCGAGCGAGGGGCTGCGCCTGGCGCTGGAGGCCGAACAGGGCCACCCGCGGGCGCTCGGTCCGGCGCCCGACCCGTTCGGCCTGTGGTGCGTCGAGCGCCTCGGCCAGCCGCTTCTGGCCGCGGCGGCGAACTGGTACTACCACGTCACCCGGTCGTGGCTCGACCTCGGCTTCGCCGGCGGCGACGCGTTCCTGCGCTTGCGCTACGACGATCTGCTCGCCGACCCGGGCGGGGTGATGACCCGGGTGCTGCGCTTCGTCGGGCTGCCCGAGCACCGGCGGGTCACCCGGGCGCTCGCCGACGTCCGCGACCGGCCGGGGCGACCGGGGGGCCTGGGCTTCTCGACGACGCAGGCGCGCGGCGAGCGGCGGGTGGGGCGCTTCGCCGACGAGCTCTCGCCCGACCTGCGCCTGTTGGTCGCGCCGCTCTTCGCCACGCCGCTGGCGCTACTCGGCTACGAGGCCGACGCCGAGCCGGACGGTGACGCGCTGCGCGCGGCGGCGGCGCGCCTGGGAGTGGACGGTCAGCTCTGGGCTGACCGGGTGTCGCTCGAGCGGGAGTGGTTCGAGCTTCATCGCCGCACCTTTGCGCCTGAGCGGTTGCTGCGCCAGCCGGATGAGCCGCGGCCGACGAGCCGCCCGTTGCTGGTCGACGGGGCGGTGGCCGGCAGCCGGGCCCTGTGGGGCGACGGGCAGGCCGGTGAGCGGATCTCGTGGGTCCACAAGCAGGACCGGCGGCACGTCTTCGCCGACGCCGGGAATCGCTGGCCGTCGCTCGCGCCGCGGCTCGACGGCCGGACAACCGTCGAGGCGCTCGAGCGCGAGCACGGGCTCGGGGCCGAGGAGCGCGCGCTGCTCGCGCGGTTGCACGGGCTGGGCTTCGTTGGCTACGCCTGAGGCGGGGCGGCGTTAGCCGCCTGCCGCCGGCGGTGGAAGACCCGCGCCCCGAGCAGACCGAGCTCGAAGAAGATCATCAGTGGCACGGCCATGATCGCCTGGGTGATCGGGTCGGGCGGGGTGAGCACGGCGGCGAGGATCCAGGCGGCGACGATCCAGTACCTGCGCATGCGCGAGAAGGTGGCCGGCGCGACGATGCCGGCGGCGGCGAGCACCCACATCAATAGCGGCACCTCGAAGACGACGCCGAAGGCGAGGATCAGCCGGATGACGATGCCGAAGTACTTCTCGACCGACCAGGCGTTCTGCACCTCGGCCGGGGTGAAGGTGACCAGGTAGTCGAAGCCGAGCGGCAGGACGACGAAGTAGGCGAAGGCCGCGCCGCCGGCGAAGAAGAGCGAGCCGAGCGTGACGAACGGGACGATCCAGCGCTTCTCCTGCCGGTAGAGGCCGGGGGAGACGAACATCCAGATCTGCAGCATCACCCAGGGCAGGGCCAAGAACAGCCCGGCGAGGATCGACAGCTTCAAATAGGTGAGGAACATCTCCACCGGGCTGAGCACCTGCAGCTGCACCGACTCCCGATCGGCGAGGCGGGTGAGCGGCTCGCGCAGCAGGTTGAACAGCTGGGGGGCCAGGGCCAGCATCGCCAGCGTGCAGGCGCCGATGGCGATCAGGCTCGAGATCAGACGGCGACGCAGCTCGGTCAGGTGCTCGAGGATGGTCATCCGGCCGCCCTCGCCGCTCTCAGGATGCGTCGTGCTCACCAGGTTTGGTCTCGTCGGTGGAAGGGGAGGGGACCAGCGTCGTCTTGCTGCTCTCGCGCTCGCTCGTCGGCTCAACCGGCGGGACCACCGGCGGGACCACCGGCGGGACCACCGGCGGGCGCGGGGACGCCGCCTCGTCGAGGCTGTAGCGCAGCTCGTTGGTTGCCCGTCGGAACTCGCGGACCATCTGGGCCAGCTGACGCGCCACCTCGGGCAGCTTGCGTGGGCCGAGCACGATCAGCGCCACCGCCAGCACGACCACGACTTCCCAGATGCCCAGGCCGAACATGTCGCGCCGCGCGTCAGTTCGACGGCCGGTCGAAGCCGCGGGCGGTCTCGGCCAGCTGACGTTCCAGCTCGCCGAGCAGCTCGCGACCACGCTCGTTGGCGGCGGTCGAGCGCCCGACCAGGTTGCTCAGCTGCAGCGCCTGTTGCCCCTGTGGCTTGGCCGCCTGGTGCAGGCGATCGCCGATGTCGCGGATCGACTCGACCGAGTCGGTGATCTGCCGGCCACCGCGACTCTGCTCCTCGGTGCTGCGTTCGACGTGCTGGGTGATCGTGCGCATGCGCTCAGCGCTCTTCATCATCTGTTCGGCGCCCTTGGCCTGCTCGGAGGTGGCCAGCGCGATCTGTTGCACGGTCTCGGCGATGCGGCTGATGGCGCCGGCCACCTGCTTCGATCCCTTCGACTGCTCGACCGTCGCCTGGGCGATAGCCTTGATCATCAGCGTCGAGCGTTTGGCCGACTCGAGGATCTTACGCAGCGCGGTCTCCGCGTCGTGGCCGAGCAGCACCCCCTCCTCGACCGCCTCGACCCCCTTGTTCATCGTCGTCACCGCGTTGCGCGACTCGGCCTGCACCGTCTTGATCAGGTCGGCGATCTCCTTGGTCGACGCGCCGGTGCGCTCCGCCAGCGCCTTGATCTCGTCGGCGACGACCGCGAACCCGCGACCGTGCTCGCCGGCCTGCGCGGCGATGATCGCCGCGTTGAGGGCGAGCAGGTTGGTCTGCTCGGCGACGTCGTCGATCACGGTCAGGATGTTGCCGATCTCGTCGATCCGCTCGCCGAGCGCGCGGATGACCTCGGCGGCGCTGCGGCTGGAGTCCTTGATCCGATCGATGCCCTCGATGGTGCGGTTCAGCGCCCCGACGCCGCGTTCGGCGTCACCGGTGACCGTCTCGGACAGCTTGGCGGTCTCGTTGGCGTTGCTCTCCACCTGGCCGATCGACACGTCCATCTCGTTCATCGAGGCCGCGGTCTCCTCGGCGGCGGTGCTCAGCTCCTCGATGTTGCGGGCCACCTCCTTGACCGAGAAGGTCATCTCTTCGATGGCGGTGGTCGTCTCCTGCACGCTGGTGGTCAGGCTGTGGATGTTCTCGCCCACCTCGTTGTTGACCGCGACCATCTGCAGGATGCTCGACGAGGTCTCCTCGGTGCCGCGCGACAGGCGATCCAGGCTCTGGCTGAGCTCGGCGAAGAAGTCGCGGCCGGCGCGGCCGACCTCGCCGGCGCTGCTGAGCTGCTCGCGCGTCTGCTCCAGCGCCTCGCGCAGGCCGGTGAGCTGGCGGGCGAGCTGCTCGAGGGCGCGACGCTGGGGGTCGAGGTCCGGGGCCGCGCTCGCCTTCAGGCGCGCGGCCG
>JBFYZW010000607.1:0-8072 GCA_041309305.1 Deltaproteobacteria bacterium
CGGCCGCCAGCCAGACCGAGCGGCCGCCGTGTGAGACTGGCGCCAACGCGGCACCCGCGGCGACATAGGCGCCCGGCAGGTCGCCGTCGGTGCTCGGATCGACGGTGCCGAACAGCGTGACGATCTGCCCGTCCACCCACGGTCCGCCGCCGCTGACCGCGCGCGCTCCGCTGTAGCTGGTCAGGTAGACTCGGTCCTCGGCCGCGGTGAGCTCCAGGCGGTAGGCTCCCCAATCGATCTTGGCGCTGCCGAACGTCCCGCCGTCGCCCAACGCGTTGCAGTAGTCGTAGCTCGAGACCGCCTCGGTGATCAGGCCGTTCTCGACCCAGTAGACGTTGCAGTTCGAGCCGTCGGCAACGAGGAACCGGCCGTCGGCGTGGGCGGCGATGCCGTTCGGCCAGACCGAGGTGTTGAGCGGGTCGCCATCGGTGACGCAGGTGCCGGTGCTCCACGGGTCGCACCACAGGCCGTTGCCGGCCACGGTCCGGGTGTAGTAGCTGCCGCTGCCGAGCTCGACCTCGCGCACCCGGCCGGCGCCGGCGTCGCCGGCGTAGAGCACCTGGGCGTCGCTGGCGATCGAGAGGTCCATCAGCCAGAAGAAGGCGACGCTGTCGCCCGGCGCCTCATCGGGACAGAGGTACACACCGGTCATGCTGTCGTAGGGGCAGGGGGTGCCGTTGCCGGCGATGGCGCGGATCACCGAGCCGCTCAGCCGCCAGATCGTCGCCACCGCGCCGTCGGCGATGTAGACGACGCCGTCCTCATCGACCTCGAGCGCGATCGGCTCGATGCCGATGCTGCGCGCGTCGGCGTCGGCAAAGGACGGCGCAGCCGGCCACGACCCGTCGCCGGCGATGGTGGTCAGCACGCCGCTCTCGGGGTCGTCGAGATCCGTGAAGACCACCTTGCGCACCCGGCCGGGGCTCATCTCGGCGATCAGCAGCTCGTCGTTCGGGGTCACCGCCAGGTCGACGACCCAACCGAGCGGCGTCAGCCGGGCCGGCTGCTCGCCGTCGACGAAGCCAAAGGTGCCGTCGCCGGCGACGCGGTCGACGCGCCAGGTCGCGTGGTCGTCGGGGTCGGTCATCGTCACCCGCCAGACCACCGAGTAATAGTCGCCGAGGTAGACGTGGCCGGCACTGTCGACCGCCAGGCCGTAGATCGAGCCGCTGCCGACGGTGGTCGCCAGCCGACCGTCGGTGGGCACGCCGGCGCCGCTGCGCTCGCCCGAGCCGACGTCGGTGCGCACCTCGCCAGCCGCGAGGCTGCGCACGCGGTTGTTGTAGTAGTCGGCGAAGAACAGCCGCCCGTTGGCCTCGTCGACCAGCAGCGCGAACGAGCTGGTCAGCTGCGCCGCCCCTGCCGGCCCGTCCAAAAAACCTGAGACCCCGGTGCCGACCACCGTGCTGATCGTCTGATCGGCCGCCGCGACCCTGCGGATGCGGTAGCGGTCCTCGGCGATGAACAGGTCCCCGCCGGCGTTGACCGTCAGCCCACGCGGGTAGGACACCTGCGCGGCGGTCGCCAGACCGCCGTCGCCGCAACTCGGCGGCGGCGCGGTGCAGGTGGCGCCGGTGCCGGCGACGGTGGCAATCGTCCGCTGCGCCACCGTCAGATCGATCCGTCGGACGCGGTGCGCATAGTAGGTGGAGACATACAGAGCCAGCGTCGGCCCGTTGCGGTAGAGCGCCAGGTTCCACGGGTAGTAGAGTGGCGCCGACAAAGCCGGGCCGCCGTCGCCGCAGCCCGGCGGCGCCGCGTTGCAGGTCGCCCCGGTGCCGGCGATGGTCGAGACGGTCCAGACCAGCGGGTTGGTCGGCTCACCTCGCATGTCGACCAGACGCACCCGGTGGTTGTCGCCGTCGGCGACGTAGATTAGCCCCGCGTCGATGACGAACGACTGGAGCGAGCCGAACTTGGCCGTCAACGCCGGGCCATCGGCGAAGCCCCCGCTCGAGCCGGCCACCGTCTCGATGACGCCGGTGGTCGACGAGACCCGCCGGATGCGCCGGTTGTTCGAGTCGCCGATGTAGAGGTTGTGGAACGAGTCGACCGCCAGGGCCCGCGGCCCGGAGAGCAGCGCCTTGGTCGCCAGAGCCCCGTCGCCGGCGAAGCCGGCCGTGCCGCGCCCGGCGTGGACGAAGACCTGGTTGTTGGTCAGGTTGACGCGCAGCACCCGGTGGTTGCCGGTGTCGGCGACGTACAGCGTCGTGCCATCGAGCACCAGGCCGGCCGGGTAGTTCAGGCCGACCTCGAGCGCGCCGGGCACCGAGGTGATCTGGCCCATCAGCACCGACGGCTGCCAGGTGGTCGCCACGCAGGCGTTGCAGCCGTCGTTCGGGTTGGCGTTCTGATCGTCGCAGTCCTCGCCCGGATCGATCGTGCCGTTGTCGCAGCTCTCCAGCCAGAGGCAATCGCCGCGGCAGCCGTCGCCGCTCGCGGTGTTGCCGTCGTCGCATACCTCGACCGTCGCCCACAGGTGGCCATCGCCGCACCCTGCGCTGACGCAGCCGGTGAGGCAGGCGTCGGTGTCGCTCGTGTTGCCGTCGTCGCACGCCTCGGTCGCCGCGTTGCGATAGCCGTCGCCGCAGGTGTTGGCGACGCAGGTGTTGAGGCAGGCGTCCTCGTTCACGGTGTTGCCGTCGTCGCACGCCTCGGTCGCTGCGTTGCGATAGCCGTCGCCGCAGACGTTCGACGCGCAGCTGGTCAGGCAGCCGTCCTCGTTGACCTGGTTGCCGTCGTCGCACTGCTCGCCGGTGTCGGTCACCTGGTCGCCGCAGCGGGCGGCCCGACAGTCGGTGCGGCAGGCGTCGGCGAGGAGATCGCTGTTGGCCGCGCCGTCGTCGCACTGCTCGCTGCGCAGGCCGTCGACGAAGCCGTCGCCGCAGCGCGACACCGCGCAGCTCGACGCGACGCAGATGCCGATCTCCGCGCTGTCGGTCAGGTTGCAGTTGTGCCCCTCGGCGTCGGCCCGCTCGCAGGCCCAGAACAGGGCCACCTCGGCGGCGCCGGTGCCGCGCTTCGGCGGGCTCACCTCGACGCGCCCGCGGGCCAGCGCCGCGCCGGCCCCGTCCTCGGCGTCGACCCAGACCACGTAGCTGCCGCCGGCGCGCTCGGCGTAGAGCGTCGCGGTGACCGGAAAGGGCTTGCCACCGAGGGCCATCCGTTTGGTCGAGTCGGCGCCCGAGCGCAGGCGGACGTGGGTGGCGCCGTCGGCCAGAGCCAGCGGATCGGAGATCTTCAACATCACGTGCGGCGGTCGCGCCTCGCAGGCGCAGAGGACGAGGAGCGACCCAACGAGGGTGAGGAGCCGCAAAAGGCGCATGCCCCATTGTGACACAGGCCCATGCTCGCGGCCATCCCGCCCCAGCGCCCCCCGCGCGCCGCCGCTTTTCCCCTGGCGTCGCCGCTCAAAGTCAGGCATCAACCCGTTCCCCGAGGGGAGAGCCGAGTAGACTGCCCGATGTCCCGCCGCGAAGACCAACGCTCGATCGCCATCGTCGCGCACGTCGACCACGGCAAGACCACGCTGGTCGACGCCCTGTTTCGTCAGGGCGGGCTGTTCCGCGACAACCAGGTGATCGTCGAGCGGGTGATGGACTCCAACGACCAGGAGCGCGAGCGCGGCATCACCATCCTGGCCAAGTGCACCTCGGTGAAGTTCGGCGACGTGACGCTGCAGATCGTCGACACCCCCGGCCACGCCGACTTCGGCGGCGAGGTCGAGCGCACCCTGCGCATGGTCGACGGCGTGTTGCTGCTGGTCGACGCCGCCGAGGGGTGCCTGCCGCAGACCCGCTTCGTGCTGCGCAAGTCGCTCGAGCGCAAGCTGCCGGTGGTCGTCGCGATCAACAAGATCGACCGCAAGGACGCCCGCCCGCTGCAGGTGCTCAACGAGGTCTACGACCTGTTCATCGACCTCGGCGCCGACGAGGCGCAGCTCGACTTCCCGGTCCTCTACACCGTCGCGCGCGAAGGCACCGCCACCGCCAACGTCGACACGCCGGGGACGGACCTGCGGCCCCTGGTCGAGGCGATCCTCGCCGCCGTGCCCGCGGCCGAGGATCGGAGCGGCGAGCCGTTCCTGATGCAGGTCAACCAGCTGGCCTACGACGACTACGTCGGGCGCCTGGTCATCGGCCGGGTGCTCGGCGGCCGCCTGATCACCAACCAGCCGATCGAGGTCGTCACCGCGGCGCGCACCTACACGACCCGGGTCACCGGGGTGTGGACCTTCCAGGGGATCAAGCGCCTGCCGCTGGTCGAGGCGCGCGCCGGCGACATCATCGCCCTCTCCGGGCTCGACGACGCGGCGATCAGCGACGTGGTGCGCGCCCCGGACTCGACCGCCCTGCCCGAGCGGATCGCGGTCGACGAACCGACCGTGGTGATGATCTGCCAGGTCAGCGATGGGCCGTTCGCGGGCAAGAGCGGCGGCGTCTACCTCACCTCGCGGCATCTGCGCGCCCGGCTGTACAAGGAGTCGTACGCCAACCCGAGCATCCGGGTGCAGGACACCGGCGTGCCCGACCAGTTCCGCCTGTTCGGCCGCGGCGAGCTGCAGCTCGCGGTGCTGATCGAGGGCATGCGCCGCGAGGGTTTCGAGCTGTGCGTCCGCAACCCGACCGTGGTCACCCGCGACGGCGCGGCGGGCAAGGAGGAGCCGGTCGAGCGCCTGGTCATCGACCTGCCGCTCGAGCACATGGGCGCGGTCGCCGAGGTGCTCGGCCCGCGCAAGGCACGGATGCTCGATCACCGCGTCGAGGGCAATCGGGTGCGCCTCGAGTACCTGATCCCCACCCGCGGCACCTTCGGGCTGCGCAACCAGCTGCTGACCGTGACCCGAGGCACGGCGATCGCCCACAGCGTCTTCGAGACCTGGATGCCGTGGAGTGGGCCGATCGCCAAGCGCAACCTCGGCGCCATCGTCTCCGACCGCAACGGCGTCACGACCCCCTACGCGATCTTCCACCTGCAGGATCGGGGCATCATCTTCGTCCCGCCGGGCACCGCGGTCTACGAGGGGATGATCGTCGGCGAGCACATCCGCGCCAACGATCTGAACGTCAACATCTGCCGCGAGAAGAAGCTGACCAACATCCGCGCCGCCGGCCGGGACGAGAACGTCATCCTCACCCCGGCGCGCGAGATGACCCTCGAGCGCTCGCTCGAGTGGATCCGCGACGACGAGATGGTCGAGGTCACCCCGCAGGCGATCCGCATGCGCAAGCGCGTGCTGCCGGCCAACCAGCGCGACGTGCGGCCCCCGGAGAATGGTCCCTGAACAGGGGGGCGCGGCCCGACGCCCGACAGACCGGGCACGGTGAGCTGGACCAAGCCCGTCAAGTATACTTGACACATGGCTAACCTAACTGTTCAAATAAAAGAGTGAATACTCATTCGCTATTGGTGATGATGCGCAAGAACGGGATGTCGCAGGCGGAGCTTGCGCGACGGACGGGGGTGAGCCGCCAGGCGGTCTCCTTGTGGCTCAAGTCCCCGCAGGCGTCGGTGAGCGGCGAGCATCTTCTCAAGGTGAGTCGGGCGCTCGGTATCTCGGCCGAGCGCCTCGCGCAGCCGTTGCCGGGGTTCGGGGCGGCCGAGCATGACGAGCTGATGGCGGCCTTCTTGTGGGACCGCCTCTACGCGGACCTCGATGAATTCGCCCTGGCGATCAACGCCTGGGAGCCGCCGGCCGTGGCGCGGCTGGTTCAGGTCAGCGGCATCTACGTCGCGGCCCGTCTGCTCGGGCCGCGTGTCTGGCGGCGGTTTGGCACCTACAAGCGCTACCTCCACCCGGTACGACGCCAACAACTCGAGGGCCTGGTGCGATGGCGGATGAACCAGACAGCCACCTAGCAGCGCGCGTCCTGCCGCAGCCGTTGTATGTCGCGCTCTGCCACGTCTTCGGCCAGGGCCTGGCCGACAGCATGCTCGTCGGCGGCACCGCGTTGTCCGGCTACTACGCCGGCCACCGCCGCTCTGACGATCTGGACATCTTCGTCCGCGACGACAGCGCGCATCGCGCCGCGGTGCTGGCCGTCGAGTCGTTGACCTCCCTCGGGGCTACGGTGCGGGTGCGTCAGCGCACGCCGCAGTTCTTCGACGCCACCTGCGCGCTGTCGAGCCACGTCTTCACCGCGCAGGTCGTCATCGACGCCCGGTTGTTCTCGGTTGGGCGCGCGGCCCGTGCCGCGGACGGGGTAAGCGTCGCGACGCTCCCGACCCTCTTCGCGCAGAAGGCAGCGACGCTGCTGTCACGTTGCTCGGAGAAGGACCTCTACGATCTCGCGTGGCTGTTCGGTCGCTCTCCCGAGACTCCGCTCGCGGCGCTGGTCACGAAGGGTGCAGAGATCGACGCGGGCATGACGGCCGAGTCGGTACTGCTCTCACTCACCGGCGCACCGTTGCGCGCCTCGGCGTGCGACTTCTCGCTCACGCACCCACCCGAGGTCGTCTTCGCCACCATCACAGAGCTGCGCCAGGCGCTGGCGCAGCAACTCGACCGGCTGGCACGGCGGCAGGCGGTGGGCCCGGTGGGGGAGCTGGTGCACCTGCTGCGCCGGTGAGAACGGCAGCTCCCGTGGTGGACACCCTCAACGTCGGCGCTCGAGCACGTCGGTCAAGAAAGGGAACGGGTCGGTCGAGTTGGTGTAGCTCCCCCGGTAGGTCGAGAAGTGCAGGTGCGGCGCGGTGCCGCGCGCGCTGCCGGAGTCGCCGAGCGTGCCGATCTGCGTGCCGGCGGTGATCTCCTGGCCGACGCGCAGCCCCGGGGTCACCGAGTCGAGGTGGGCGAGGTAGAAGCACTCGTTGCCGCGGCGGATCGTGACCCGCCGGCCGCCCGAGCCTTGGTTGTTGTGCACCACGCGGACGATCACGCCGGTCACCGGCGCCACGATCGGCGCGCCGCGCGGCCCGAAGATGTCGACGCCGTGGTGACCGGACGGGTGTCCGGGGCCGACGCCGAGGTAGTAGTCGCTGTTGTTGTGCGGGTTGTCGAAGTTGTTCCACGCCCGGTCGTAGCCAATATTGAAGCGGCCGCCGCCGACCGGGAAGGCGTCCATGCTGAAGCCGCGCCCGGTGCCCGGCGCGGTCACCGGCGCCGGCTCGTCGGCGCCGGCGAGCTCATCGGCGTCGGCCGCGTCGTCGACCAGGTTGCCGCGCGCGTCGACCGCCTGGCCGTCGGTGCTGGTCGCCCGCGGGTAGCGGATATCCATCTCCCGCCGGTCGAGGACCAGCAGCCTGCTGGTCGCGCCGTTCGCGTCGACACGGCCGTCCGGATTGGGCATGAACCTGGCCTGGAACTCGACGATCGCCTGCTCCGTCGCTCCATCGACGATGCCGGGGGCGAACTGTTCGAACTCGAGCACGCCGTGATGAACGAGCCGCAGCTGCACGGCCAGGACGTCGGCGCCGACCTGCGCCGTGCCGTCCGACACCGGCCCGACCGGCCCGGTCAGGCCGAGGTTCTTGAGCTGCACCGTCGGCGTCGCCTTCTTCAGCGCCCGGTGGGTGTCGTGCAGCGGATCGATCCGACCGTCGCCGCGCTGCGTGTAGCGGCGCTGGAAGAGGTCGATCGCCAGCTGGGTCGGATCGTTCGGGTTGGTGGCGTCGAGCTGCCCCGGCTCGAACTGCCCGAGCTGCAGCAGCCCGTGGGAGACCAGCGTCTGCTGGACGCGCAACACGTCGGCCGGCGCGTTCTGCCCACCGCGGCCGACCGATCCGTCGAGGTGGTAGGCGGGCGAGCGGGCCAGCGCCGTGTGCGTCGCGCCCCGCGGGTCGACGCGACCGTCGTCGTAGCGGGTGAAGCGCGCCTGGAAGGCGGCGAGCGCCACGCGCGTCGCCTCATCGAAGACGCGCACCGACGGGTCGAACGGCTCGAGGAACGGCCGGCCGGTCTCCGGGTTGACCTGCAGGTGGAGCCGCCAGCGGACCCACTGCACGTCGTCCGGGCGGTTCGCGGCCCCCGGGCCCACCGCCGCGCTGATGGCGTAGGTCGGCCGTCCGGCCCAGGCCGAGACCGGCGGCGCGGCCCGCGGCGCGGTGGCACTGAGCCCACCTTCCGGCGCCGG
>JBFYZW010000608.1:0-2892 GCA_041309305.1 Deltaproteobacteria bacterium
GGCGGTCGACAGCCCCGGAGCGCCGTCGAGGGCCGCGAGCTCGGGGGCGCGGGCCGACAGGTCGCGCACCAGCGCCTGCGCCTGCGGCGACAGCGTCGAGAACCCGGGGATGCGCGACAGGTCAGTCATGATCGGTCCCTCGTCGGTGCTTCAGCCTACCAGGTCCGGCGGCGCGCTGGCTACCGCTCGAGCCGGTAGATGCCGTTGCTGATCGCGTAGTAGAGGTAACGCGCGTCGGTCGCGAGCGCGTCCGGCGTGGCGTCGACCAGCGCGGTCTTGCGGTTGTTCAGCGTCAGCTCGCCGTGGAAGAGCCGCGCCTCATGGCCGGTGTCGTCCTGGCGCGCGGTGATCCAGTAGAGGTCGTCGCCCTCGGCGACGAGCTTCTCCGGGATCTGGTCGCCGTGGTTATCGTCGGCCGCCCGCTGGTCGCTGGTCGGCGCCCCGGGCTGGTTCTCGACCGACACCAGGTTCTTGCCGGCGCTCCAGTACCAGACGCCGTCGTGCAGCCTCACCGTCCGGCGGCGGAGGATGTCGAGCTGGTCGCCGTCGGTGTCCTCGTAGCCGCCGGCGTAGGTGGCGAACGGGGTGGTGAGAACTGGCCCTGACGGCTCGGCCGGGCCCCACAGGCTGCCGCTCTGGTCCACCCACCACGCCCGCCCGCCGACGAGCGCGACGGCGCAGGTGGCGTTCTTCACCGGCGCGCCGCCGTTCGCCGAGAGCGCCTGCCCCGCGGGCGGCGGCTGGGCGCCGGGCGCGATCTGGCTCGTGGGCAGGTAGCGCACCTCGCCGCTCTCGGTCGAGGCGTTGAACGTCCCCCAGAGCACGCCCTCCGCGTCGACCGCGAGGCCACACGGAAACGAGGCCTGGTCGAGCTCGCCGCCGCTCGCCGGTGGGGCGATCGCGGCGACGGTCTCCGGCGGCGTGGAGAGGTCCCGGCGGCGGCGCGAGATCTGACCGGCGACCTTCTCGGTCGCGTACGGCAGACCGGCGTTGCTCCAGTAGACGTACTCGGCGTCGACGGCGAGGCGGAACGGGTTGAGCGTGAACGGCGCGCGCTCGGTCGCGGGCACGTCGGCGAGCAGATCCTTCGGCTCGTCGCCACCGTCCTTGGCCATCCGCCAGACCGAGCCGTTGCCGGTCGACCAATCCGCCTCGGTCCAGTAGAGGTGACCGCCGACGACCAGGAGGTCACGCACGCCGCGGTTGTCGCGGCCGAGGGCGGCTAGCAGCTCGACGTCGGCCTGGTAGGGGCTACGCTCGAGGCAGGCGGCGAGGCCGCCGAGGACCAGCGTGAAGACGAGCGCGCGCATCAGATCCTCCACGCCGCGCTGAGCGCGACCGGGACGGTCCACAGGTCGATCCGCGCCGGCTTGAGCTGGCGGCTGAGCAGCACCTCGAGCCGGACGCCGAGCTCGCCCAGCCCGACCTCGGAGAACCACCCGGCGCACAGCCCGCCGGCGACGGCCGGACTGCCGTCGCGCAGCGTCGGCGACTCGGCGAAGGCGACGCCGCGGGCGATGAGGCCCAGCTCGAGCCCGCCGTGCAGCGGCAGCCAGCGCAACGTCAGCGTCGCCGCCACCGGGCTGGTGTAGCCGAGGCCGACCTCCAGCCAGGGGAGCGGCTCGACGAACAGCTCGATCGCCAGCGCCACGCCGTCGCCGAGCGCGCGACCGTCGGCCGCCGCGCCGGCGCTGACGCCGACCGGGACAGGCAGGAGCGTGACGTGCTCGCGCAGCGCCAGCTCCACCTTGAGCGGCACCTCGCCGCCCCGCTCGTACTCCTCGCGCGAGAGGGTGATGCTCTGTTCGAGCGGCAGGTAACCGGGCGCCTCGAGGCGCACGGTGTGCAGGCCGGCGGCGACGTCGGCGGCGACCAGCGGCGTCGTGCCGCGCACCGCGCCGTCGAGGTAGACGGTCGCGTCCGGCGGGGTGGAGAGGATCTTCACCGTGACCCCCGGGCCGGCCTGCAGGCGGATGGTTACGCGCTCGACCTGACCCGACCGGACGCGCACGTCGAGCGTGCCCTGCTGCTCGCCGAGCCGCGCGCTGAGCTGGTGCTCGCCGGCCGGCACCTCGTCGAGCGTCGCCGGCGCGCGGCCGACCGGCTTGCCGTCGAGCAGGATCTCACCGCCGTCCGGCTCGGTGCGCACCACCAGGATGCCGGTGCCCTTGACATCGACGGTCTTCTCGAACAACACGCCGACGCCGCGCCGAGCCGTGTTGGCGAGCACGTCGGTCGAGCCGGCTTCGCCCTGGAAGCGCTGGCGCACCTCGGCGCGGCGCGTGTCGATGAGCGTCAGCGTCAGCGTGTAGCTTCCGCCCAGCCTGCCGATCGTGCCGGCAACCATCAGCTCGACGCCGAGCGCGCCGCCGATCTCGGCCAGACACGAGGTGTTCTCCTCGCAGCCGAGCAGGTCCTTCTGCTTCTCGAGCGAGAGCATCGCGTCGAGGTCGGCGCTCGAGATCGTCCGGTGGCCCAGGGCCTGCACCTCGGCGGCGACGATCGCCGCGAGGCTCCGGCCGAGGCCGCGGTCGGTCTCGTCGCCCAGGCCGACGGCGGCGAAGTCGAAGACGGCGATGGGCGTCGCGTCAGTGGCTGTCGGTGCGGAGGCGAGGCAGAGCAACGCG
The DNA here is from genome assembly GCA_041309305.1 of Deltaproteobacteria bacterium. GTDB lineage: Bacteria > Myxococcota > XYA12-FULL-58-9 > XYA12-FULL-58-9 > XYA12-FULL-58-9 > JBFYZW01. Next base: position 2,628 of record JBFYZW010000608.1, read on the forward strand.
ACCGGGAGGTTGAGCATCGGCCGGTTCTAGAACGCCGACCGGTTTGAATCGCGCGCATTCACGCCGCCTTGCGTTGCGCCGTCTCGAGGTTCTGGATGGCTGCCGCGCGCCGCATGTCGTACAGGTTCTTGCGGGTTCCGCGAGAGCGTGCGCGTCGACCCTGCCTGTATCCAAGGTGAGCCAGACGGTGCTCAACCGTCACCCGCTGACGAAATCGCTCTCGGCCCTCGGGCCGTTGGGCCGACTTGCGGAGTCGTTGCTGCAA
>JBFYZW010000609.1:0-10205 GCA_041309305.1 Deltaproteobacteria bacterium
CGCGGCGCGCAGCTGCAGCGCCTCGAGCAGGGTCGGGTGGCGCTCGAGCAGCGCCGAGGTGGTCAGCGCCGCCTGGTCGCGATCGCCGTCGCGCCATTGGGCGCGCGCCAACGTCAGGCGCGCCCAGTCGTTGTGCGGATCGATTTTGAGCAGCCGCTCGAGCAGCGCCACCGCCGCGGCGGCGCGACCCTGCTCGAGGGCGACGAGCGCCGCGCCCTGCAGCGCGTCGATGTTCTCCGGGTCGCGCGCCAGCGCGTCGTCGAGCGCCGCGCGGGCGTGGGCGAGCTCGCCCGCCGCGAGGGCGGCCTGGGCCTCGGCGAGGAACGGCTGCGCGTCGTCCTCGGCGGCGGAGAAGATGAGCAGACAGACGAGGAGGGTGTTCATGTCAGTCGCCTCGCATCGGCTTGAGGGTCCAGAACCACGGCTCTCCCGGGTTCATGACCACCAGGGCTGGCGCTTGCCAGAGGGCGTCGCCCACGCCGACGTGCGCCGACTGCGGCAGCGTGGACCAGGTGGCGTCGAGCGCGACGTCGAGCTCGCGTGTCAGGTCGAAGGCGTCGAGCAGCAGCAACCGCGGGCTGGCGCCGGCGTCGACGACCACCGCGAGCGCGTCGCCGAGCAGAGAGAGCGCGGCGACCAGCGGCGCGCCGTCGGCGAGCATGACGATGCTCTCGCAGGTGTAGGCGTAGCCGCCCGTCGCGTCCGCGCGGATGGTCGCGACCGCGAGGTCCGCACCGCTCGCGCCGGCGAGCACCGCGACCACTTCGCTCTGAGGCACCGAACGGGGCCACAGGCCGAGCAGCCGCACGGTGCCGCTCGGGCAGCTCCCGACCCGGGTGGGGCTGTGCACAGCGGCCGGCCCGGCGAGCGGGAAGACGTCGATCGCGCCGCCGCTGGCGGCCGCGACGACCGCCGCTCCGTCGGGCATGAAGGCCAGCTGCCGCGGGCTGACGGTGCCGCTGGGCAGGTCGTCGCGCAGCAACCGCTGGCTGGTCGAGCTGTAGATCCGGACGCGTGTACCGAGTCCGACCGCGGCCAGCGTACCGCTCGGGTCGCCGGCCATCGCGGTCACGCCGCTCGGCGCGGCGCCGCCCAGCCGGACCGGCTCGAAGCTCGAGCCGTCGTCGACCAGGTCGAGCTCCGCCCACTCGCTGCCACGCACGCCGAGCAGGCGCTGGCCGCCGTTGACCAGCGCCAGGTGGCTCGGGACGAGCCCCGCGCCGCCGGTGATGCCCCAGCTCATCCCGCCGCCGCTGTTGAGCCGCTCGATGTCCGGCTGGGCCCCCGTGCTGCGCGCGGCGAAGAAGCCGCCCGGGCCGTCGAACAGCGCCGGGGTATCGCACTGGCTGCCGCACTCCATGTAGCCGAACGAGCTGAGCAGCGAGAGGAGCTGATTCGGCACCTCGGCGCGGACGGCGAAGGTCTCGTACGGGCCGGGGCCGGACATCCGCCCGTGCGAGCGGACCGTGACCCGCGCCGGCGTCACCGGGTTCGAGCTCAGCGGATCGCTGAGCCGCGCCAGGCCGGCCGGGACGCGGAAGGTCACCCGGGTGGTGGTCGACGCGAGCACCTCGGCGGGCAGGCCGTCGACGAAGACCTGGTCGCGGCCCTGGCCGGCGAAGCCCAGGCCGCGGGCGACGACGACGCTGCCGGGGCGGGCGAGGCGCGGCTCGACGCCGACCAGCTGTGGCCCGGCGACGATGGCGTCGGCCACCTGCTCGTCGGTCGGCAGCTGGATCGCTGGCCCCCAGCCCGGATTCCAGCCCGCGAGCCCGTCGGCGGCGACCGGCCAGACGCTCGGCGGGCTCTGGTTGTCCACCGCGTAGAGGACGCGGTGGCCGGCGTCGAGGGCGAGGCGGGTGAGGGAGCGCCCGGCCCACACGCTCGAGCGCTGGACCAGGCCGAGCGCGCTGACGCGGTTGTCGAAGCGGTGCAACCGGGCGCCGATGCCGAGGCCCGCCAGGTCGCTCAGCGTCGCGGCGAGGATCGCGCCGCTCGATGGATCGACCACCAGATCGTAGAGCTCGAGCGCCGGGCTGCCGCCGGCCAGGTCCAGCTCGGCGGTCGGCGCCAGGGCGAAGCCGGCCTGCCAGCCGGAGAGCACGTTGGGCGACGAGCCGACGGCGAGGAAGTTGCCGTAGGGATCGAAGGCGGCGGCGAGCAGCGGGCTGCGCGCGCTGCCGGTCTGGCGCACCAGGTCGGTCAGCGCGACGCCGTCGGTGCGGTACTGGGCGGCGCAGACCGGGCCGGCCGCGTCGGTGCGGCCGACGAGCAGGAAGCGGTCGGTCAACAGGTCGGCCTGCAGGCGCTCCGGTAGGCCGCAGGTGGCGGTCGGGCCGAGGACCACCGCCTGCGTCTGGCCCCAGTCGTCCAAGGCGACCGCGCAGTGCTTGAAGGTGCCGACCGGCCCCTCGGTGAGCAGCACGAGCCCCGGCGGTTGACCGGTGGCCGGGTCCTCGGCGGTCAACGTCGCGTCGATCACCGTCACGGCGCCGCAGGGGGCGATGACGCTGCTAACCGGCGAGGCGGGCAGGCGCTGCACGCCCCGGTAGCCGATCGCGAGGATCAGATCGCGGCTCGACTCCCAGAGGACCTTGAACGGCGGGGGGGCGATCCCCTGGCCGCCGATGATCTCCGGGTGGATCGCCGGGTCGATGACCAGCGTCTCGCTGCTGGTCGGGCTCAGGCGGGTCAGCCGGCTGTTGTGCAGCAGCAGCAGCTCCGGCGGCGGGCTGACCTCGACCGCGGTCGCCGCGCTGGTGTCGTCGGCCGGATCGGTGAAGGTGACCGTCGCGCTGCCGGGCGCGAGGCCAACGAGCGTCGACCCCTCGCCGGTCTCGAGCGTGACCACCGGGTCGGAGATCGCCACCTCATACGCGAGGTCGAGCGGGCTCGAGCCGCCGGCCAACGGCGGCCAGATGCCGCGCGCCGCGCTGCCCTGGTCCCAGGGCGTGAACGACAGGCCGAGCGGGCCGTCGTTGACCCAGCCGAGCGGCGGGAGCGTCAGCTCGACGCTCAGGGTCTCGAGGTCGCTTTGGACACCCGCGGGGGTGTCGTCGTCACAGCCGCGGCCGGTGTGGCTCTCGGCCGAGACCTGCACCTCGACGGTGACCCGGCCCGGCGCGAGCGGTGTCATCGGGTAGATTTCGACCGGCGACCAGAGCGTGCCGACATGGATGTCGGCCGCGTCGCTCGGCGCGAGGCGGCTGAGCTGCGGCGAACCGCCGCCGTAGCTGAAGAAGGAGCTCGGGTCGTCGGGGAAGTTGATCGACCACGCGTTGAGCCGGCACAGCCAGGTGGGGCCGGTGTTGATCACGTCGATGCCGACGAGGAAGCCCCGGCCGCGCACGCTCGGCTGCTCGGGGAAGGTGCGCAGGCCGACGATTTTGAGCGCTGAGCCGACGTTGAGCGGCAGGTGGCGCAGCGTGGCGCTCGCCGGCACGCCCATCGGGTTGCCGGCCCGATCGCTGCCGCTGGCGACGACCGTGAGGTCGCCGGCGGCGGCGGTCCAGGTCGAGGTGTCGAGCAGGCACTCGTAGGCCGGGACGGCGGACCCCGGCACCGGGATGGCGGTGAACGCTGCGCAGCTGTAGGTCGCGTCGAGGGCGTCGGTCGCGACGAGCGACAGGCTGCTCGGCTCGAGCAACTCGCTGGCGAGGATCCGCGCCCGCACGCTCGCCGGCGGCGCGTTGCTGTCGAGCACCGGCGGGTCGAAGGCGAGGCTGGCGGCCGGCGCCGTCGTGTCGACGGTGACCTCGACGCGGCTGCAGCCGAGGTCCGGCAGATCCTCGTAGCGCACCCAGACGTCGACCCGGCCCTCGCCAACGATCAAGGTCTGGAGGTTGAGCGGATCGCAGGCCACCCAGTCGAGCGTGTCGGCGCAGGCCGGGCCGACCGCGCAGACGAGCGGGAAGTCGGGCGACGCGCCGAGCGCGGTTGCCACGTCGACGATCCCGCTCGCCGACGAGATGGCCAGCGGCGGCGGGAGCTCCGGCGCCAGGCCAGCCGGGATGTTGAACTCGCCGAAGTCGCCGCGCACCGCGAGGTCGAAGCTGAACGCCTCGCCGCTGTCCGGGCGCTCGAGTGTGATGGTGAACGTCCGCCCCTCGGGCAACGCCAGCGGCAGGGCGGCGGCGAAGCTGGTCGCGTCGGCGAAGCCGGTCAGCTTGTCGGCGACGAGCAGCGGCTGGGCCTTGCGCCACGGCACCGCGGCGCCGAGCGGGCCGACCAGCGAGGGCAGGATGGTGCCCCGGCGCAGCGCGACCTCCTTCGCGTCGATCTCGACCTCGTTCTCGCCCGGCTGGGGCACGAAGATGTGCGTGCCCTCGAAGTCGCGCCACAGCTGCGGCGCGGTGTCGAAGACCGCGACGCTCAGCCGGGTCTCGACGCCGGCGCGCACCGCCAGCGTCACCTCGCCGTCGGCGGTCGCCTCGCCGCGCACCGTGCTGCCGGCCTGCGTGGCGCGCACGTCGACGAAGTCGACCGCCGCGCTCTGGGCCAGCTGCAGCGACAGCCGGGCGATCTCCAGCTCGGCGGGTGGCGCGCAGCTGATCGCGGTCGACCAGATGAGCGCGCCGAGCAAACAGGTGTGCGCGAGTTTGTGCATCGTGAACCCCATGTCGCGAAGTGGCAGCGTCCCCCGCCCCTCTGGCGGCGGAGACAATATGCCCCTTCGTTCGCGCCTTGGCCAGCCGGGACGTGATCCGGCCCTTGCCCTCGCTCGTTCCGGCTTGATACCTCTAGGGCCGGGTGCCGCCACGGGCGGACACCCGGGGTCCGGAGCTCTCCCGCGCACGAGGCACGCGGTTGTGATCACGATCACGACCGGTGATGGGTTTCATGGTCCACAAGCGCCGCCGCACGAAGCCGAGCAAGCGCCCGCGCCAGTTGGTCGTCGCGCAGACCGCCTACCCGCCGGCCCTGGTCGAGTTCATGATGCAGGGCTGGAAGCCGCGCCCGCGGCCGCAGCCGGCCAAGGTCAAGGGGTACGCCCGGTTCGCCGCCCGCCGCCGGGCGCTGTCGCGCGCCTTCCCCGGCGAGGTGCTGGTCATCCCGACCGGCCACGAGAAGGTGCGCGCCAACGACACGACCTGGCGTTTTCGCCCCAGCTCCGACTTCTACTACCTGACCGGCAACCAGGAGCCCGACTGCGTGCTGGTGCTCTGGCCGAGCGGCAAGACCGGCCACGAGCACGTGCTGTACGTCGAGCCGAACCCGGGCCGCACGGACGCGACCTTCTTCACCGACCGCAACAAGGGCGAGCTGTGGGTCGGCCCGCGGCTCGGCGTCCCGGAGAGCCGGGAGCGCTACCAGGTCGATCGCTGCGCTCCGCTCGGTGAGCTCGGTCAGCTGTTCCGTGAGCTCCGCGGCCGGCGGCGGCCGGTGCGCGTCCTGCGCGGCGTCGACCCCGACATCGACCGCGCGCTGCCGGCCCGCCCGCCCGCCGATCGCGAGCTGGCGACCGCGCTCAGCGAGATGCGCCTGATCAAGGACGACATGGAGGTCGCGGCGCTCAAGCGCGCCTGCGTCGCGACCCGCCACGCGCTCGACGACGTCGTCCGGGCGCTGCGCCGGGCGAAGACCGAGCGGGAGCTCGAGGCGGCGTTCGCGCGCCGAGCGCGCATCGAGGGCAACGACGTCGGCTTCAACGTCATCGCCGCCGCCGGCGAGCACGCCTGCATCCTGCACTGGACGGCCAACAACGGCCAGCTGCGCACCCGGGACCTCGTGCTCATCGACGCCGGGGTCGAGACCAACGAGCTGTACACCGGTGATCTGACCCGCACGTTGCCGGTGAGCGGCAAGTTCAGCAAGGCGCAGCGCGAGGTCTACGATCTGGTGATCGAGGCGCAGAACGCCGCCCTCGCCGCGGTGCGGCCAGGCGCCGACTTCGTCGAGCCCCACCGCGCGGCGACGCGGGTGCTGGCCGAGGGGCTCGTCCGGCTCGGGGTGCTGCGCGCACCGCTCGCGCAGGCGCTCGACGAGCGGCAGCAGCTGTACAAGCGCTACACGCTGCACAACACCTCGCACATGCTCGGCCTCGACGTGCACGACGGCGCCCAGGCGCGGCCGCAGCGTTACCGCGAGGGTCGGCTGGTGCCCGGGATGGTCTTGACCATCGAGCCGGGGCTCTACTTCCAGGTCGACGACCTGACGGTGCCGGCGCGGCTGCGCGGCATCGGCGTGCGGGTCGAGGACGATGTGCTGGTGACGACGCGCGGCGGACGGTTGCTGTCCGACGTGCCGCGCGCCTCCGACGATGTCGAGCGCTGGCTCAAACGCCTGTGGCAAGGCGCCTGAGCCGCGCGCCAACGATGAGGACGACGATGAAGCGTGGCTTGACGGTGGCGTTGATCGCGGCGCTGTGGCTCTCCGGGTGCGGTCGGCGGAAGATCTTCTGGCCAGTGCTCGCCGGGCTGGGCGACGCCTGCCGAGATACGATGGACTGCCGCGAGCCGCTCGCCTGCGACGCGAGCGGGACCTGTCAGCCGACCCACGCGGTGCCGCTCGGCGGCGCCTGCGTCCTGTCGGCCGACTGCGTCGCCGGCGCCTACTGCGCCCGCGGCCTGTGCGCGCCGGCCGGCGAGGGGGTCGCCGGCGAGACGTGCACCTCGACCGCCGAGTGCCAGAGCGAGCTCAGCTGCGTCTTCGTCGGCTTCGGCGGCACCTGCGTCGCCGGCGGCGACGGCGACCTGGGCGACTTCTGCACCACCACCGCCGACTGCGTCTCGGCGTTGGTCTGCGATCCACAGAGCCGCACCTGCCAGGTGACCTGGCCGGCGCCGGCGGGCACCGCCTGCCAGTATGACGACCAGTGCGCCCCGGCGCTCGGCTATCTCTGCCTGCCGAGCGTCACCGATCCGTCGACGCGCGTCTGCCGCGGCGTCGGCCCGGACGAGACGCCGGTGCCGGTCTGGGCCGGCGCGAGCTGTCCGGGCGAGATGAGCGGCGCCTTCCGGGTGCTGTTCAACGTCCCGGGCGCCGGCGGCGAGGACTTCTTCTCGCTGCCGTTCCCGAATGACATCCGGCTCGAGGGGGGCAAGGTCGATCTCACCGGCTTCCCGCGCCCGCCGCTCTACGCCGTGCCGGCTGATCTGATCAGCCGCTTCGTCCAGGCGATCCAGGCCGAGCAGACCGGCTTCGGGCCGAACCAGACGGTGTTCCTGCGCACCTCGCAGCGGCCGCTCTTCTGCGCCGCCGGTTGCGCCTCGACCTCGAGCTGCGCCGCCGGGTGCATGGGCCAGGGGGAGCCGGGGCGATCGATGTACGTCGTCGACCTGACCACCGGTGGCTTCGGCGGCTACGTCTGGCAGGCCTCGACCGGCAACCTGCCCTACATCTGCGGCACCTGGATCGCGCTGACCGCCGGCTTCGGCTCGCCCTGGTTGCCGGGCCACACCTACGCGGTCTTCGTCCACTCGCGGATCAAGAGCGAGAGCGGCGCGATGATGGTGCAGGACGCCGACTTCGCCGCGATGCTCGGCACGACCCAGCCGGGCGAGGCGCGGCTCCAGGACGCCTGGCTCGCCTACCAGCCGCTGCGCGACTGGCTGGCTGCCAGCCCCACCTATCCGACCGGCGATGTCGCCGCCGGCACGGTGGTCGCGGGCGCCGATCTCGGCGGCGCCGCGCTCTTCACGGTGCGCGATCCGACCGCGGTGATGGTCGCGCTCGGGGACGCGGTGGCGGCCGCCGGGCCGTTCGCCGTCGCCGACCTCGCCGACTGCGATGTCGCCTCTCCGCCGGCGAGCTGCGCCGCCTCGAGCGCCGCCTTCGCCGAGATCCAGGGGACGATCGCGCTGCCGATCTACCAGCAGGGCACCGCGCCCTACGACACCGACGGCGGCGGCATCGCCTGGGACGGCAGCGTGGTGACCGAGCAGGGGCGCGTCGCGGTGCGCTTCTCCCTCGCGGTGCCGGCCGGGAGCACGCCGGCCGGCGGCTGGCCGCTGGTCGTCTACGCCCACGGCACCGGTGGCGACTTCCAGACCCACCTCAGCGACGGCGTCGCCGCGCGCTTCGCCGGCGCGACGCCGGCGGCCGCGGTGCTCGGCATCGATCAGGTGGCGCACGGGCCCCGGCGCGGCGCTTCGGCGACCGGCTCCGATCTGCTCTTCTTCAACTTCCTCAACCCGCCGGCGGCCAAGGGCAACGTGCTGCAGGCGGCCGCCGACCAGCTCAGCCTGCTCGCCGCGGTCGGCGACCTGGCCACCGCCATCGCCGCGCTGCCCAATCGGAGCGACTTTGCCTTCGACGCGACGCGGGTGACCTTCCTCGGCCACTCGCAGGGTGCTACCGCCGGGGTGCTGGCGATGGCCCGCGCCGCTGGCACCGGCGCGGCGGTCTTCTCCGGCGCCGGCGGGGGCCTGTTGACCACGCTGGGCGCCAAGACCTCGCCCTACGATCTGCCGACCATCCTGAAGCTCGTGCTCGCCGATCGGACGATCGGCGATCCGTGGACCCACCCGGCGTTGAGCCTGATCCAGGGGTACCTCGAGGAGGCCGATCCGGTGAACTACGGCCGGCACCTGGCCAGCGCGCCGCTCGCCGGCTCGGTTGGCAAGCACGTCCTGGTCGTCGCCGGGGTCGGCGACACCTACACGCCCAACGAGACGACCCGCAACCTGGCGCGGCGGCTCTCGGCGCCGAGCGCCGGCATCTCGTTCGCGCTCAAGGGCGGGCAGGGGCTCTACATCGACGACGGCGGCACCGGCTTCGGCACGCCGCTGGCGACCCCGCCGGTGCAGGGCAACTTCCTCGACCGCGGCGCGGACCGGACCCTGGCGGTCAGCGTCCACGCGCCACCGGCGGGCAGCGACGGCCACTTCGTGCTCTTCGACGTCGACAAGGCCGGCGCGCGGGCGGCCGCCTTCCTCGGCGACTACCTCGCCGACCCGACCGCGGTGCCCACGGTCATCGAGTGAGCGCGACGCGGCTGGTGAAGGAGACGTCCGGCGTGGCTCAGTGAATGACCCGGCCGCCGTCGACGACCAGCGTCTGGCCAGTGATGAAGCTCGACATCGGTGAGGCGAAGAAGAGGATCGCCTGCGCGACCTCCTCGGCCTCGCCCCAGCGGCCGAGCCGGGCCTCGCGGGCCAGCGCCGCCTGCTGTGCGGCGGCGAAGCTGTCGGCCCAGCCGGTGCGGATGTTGCCCGGGGCCACGGCGTTGGCGCGGATCTGGTAGCGGGCGTAGTTGACCGCGGTGTCGCGCATCAGGCCGAGGATCGCCGCCTTGGCCTCGGTGTACGGGGTGGCCTGGTGGCCGGCCAAAGCCGGGGTCGACGAGACGAAGACGATGCTGCCGGTCTGCCGGGCCATCATCGCCGGCAGCGCGGCGTGCGTCAGGTGGCGCGCGCCGGCCAGATCGACCCGGGCGACCCGGTCGAACAGCGCGTCGAGCTCGCGGCCGGGCAGCTCGTGGAACGGCGTGCTCCACAGCGGCTCCTCCACCGGATAGCCGGCGTTGTTGACCAGGATGTCGAGGCGGCCGTCGCTCCAGCGCAACAGCTGCCCGACGGCGTCGTCGACCTGTCGGTAGTCGGCGACGTCGGCGCGCAGGGTCAGGAGGCGATCGCCGGCCGCCAGGGCGGTCGCGAGCGCGTCGAGCTCGACCGGGTTGCGCGCCACGACCGCGACCTGGGCGCCGTGTCGGGCCAGAAGCGCCGCGGTGGCGCGGCCGATGCCCCGGGTCGCGCCGCTGACCAGCGCGACCTGACCGGCGAGGCCGCCAAGACCTGGGTGCGTCATCATCCCCTCCGCGCCGGCGGGTCGGCCGGTCGTCGCACGCGATAATGGCAATACAGCTCGTCGCCGTCCACCCGCGAGCTGACCAGCGCCAGGCGCGGCGCCGCGTCGCGCGGGAAGCCGAGGCCGTCGAGCGGGGTCGGGGCGTCCCTGCCGCCGAGCAGCAGCGGCGCGACCGTGAGGTGCAGCTCGTCGACGAAGCCGCCGGCGGCGAAGCCCCAGGCGGTTCGTCCGCCGCCCTCGACGAGCAGCCGGGTCACGCCGCGCTCGACCAGGCGGGTGAGCAGCCGCTCGAGCGCGAGCGGTTCGCCGAGGCGCCAGGCCTCGACCCCGGCGGCGCAGAGGTCGGCCGGGACCACGGCTCCGTCGCTGGTGGCGAGCACGCGGGTGGCGGTCGCCGGCTCGACGAGCGCGCGCGGGCGCGCCGGCAGTCTGGCGCTGCCGCTCAGGACGATCTGCAG
>JBFYZW010000610.1:0-8656 GCA_041309305.1 Deltaproteobacteria bacterium
GGGCCGAGAGCCACCGCCGCGAGCTGCGCAAGCGGCCGGCGGCCGCGCCGGTCACCGCCCGGCTCGGCGAGGCTCTGGCGCCCTGAGCGCGGTCGTGCGACAAGGGCCGCCTCCGGGGGAGCGCGAGGGCCGTACGATGAGCGAGGTGCGCGAGACGAAGACCGAGAAGCGGCCGGGCCTGGTGCGCCGCCTCTACGACTGGGTGCTGCACTGGGCCGACACCCCGTACGCGGTGCCGGCGCTGGCGCTGCTCGCCTTCGCCGAGTCGTCGTTCTTCCCCATCCCGCCCGACGTGCTGCTCATCGCCGTCTGCCTCGGCCTGCCGCGCCGCGCCCTCTTCTTCGCGCTGGTCTGCTCGGTGGCCTCGGTGCTCGGCGGCATCGCCGGCTACGGCATCGGCGCTTTGGCCTGGGGGCAGGTGGACGAGCTGTTCTTCCGCTGGGTGCCCGGCTTCACCCCCGAACGCTTCGCCGAGGTCCAGCACCTCTACGTCACCTGGGGCATCCCAATCGTCTTCACCGCCGGCTTCTCGCCCATCCCCTACAAGCTGTTCACCATCACCAGCGGCGTGATGGACCAGCCGCTGGTGCCGTTCATCCTCGCCTCGGCCGCCGGGCGGTCGGCGCGCTTCTTCCTCGTCGCCTGGTTGATCCGCCGCTTCGGCGAGCCGATCCGCGTCTTCATCGATCGCTACTTCAACTGGCTGGCGCTGGCCTTCTCGCTCCTTCTGGTCGGCGGCTTCGCCGTGCTCAAGTGGGTGCTCTGAGGCCTCTCGGCTCGCTCGCCGCTTCGTGGTAGCTCTCGGGCGGGAGGTGCCCCGATGCATCGAACCGCTGGAGTGGTGGTCCTGTTGGCTCTCGGCTGCGCGGCGACGCCGCGCCTGACGCCGCGCAGCGGCGCGGTGTTCGTCGAGCCGGAGGGGATCGAGCTGACCCTGCTCGACGTCGACGGCGAAGCTGGCCCGCAGACGCTGGTGCGCGTGCGCGGGACGCTCAGCCGGATCAACGACGTGGTCCTCGCCCACCGGCTGCACGACAGCGGTGACGCGCTGTTCTACGTCACGACGCTGCGCGGCGGCGACTACTACACCGTGCGCGTCGACGACTTCCCGCGCCGCGGCAGCTGCCTGTTGCAGCTGCCCGAGCGACCGAGCGACGGCGTCCGGCTGCGTCACGACCCCGAGCGCAGCGCCGCGCTCGACGCCGAGGCGCTCGTCGCCGAGCACCGCCGGCAGCTGCGCGACGGCACGCTGGCCCGGCTGCAGGAGTTCGACCGGCCGGCCGAAATCGCCGCGATCACCGCCGAGCTCAACGACGACACCGCGGCGCTGGCCGCCGCCTGCGCCAGACAGCTGCCGCTCGCGGTCGTTTGGGAGAGCTTCTCCGACGCCGAGCTGCGCGGGCGCGGGCTGGTGCGCGCGTGCGCGGCGCCGCACGACCAGCTGCGCCGCCTGTGCGAGCACGAGGCCGGCAAACAGGTGGTCGCCCGGCTGAGCGAGGTGCGCTGCCGGCGCGCCCCGGCGATGAGCCTCGAGCTCGACGGGCAGGCGCTCGCCTGGCAGCTCGGCGACCAGGACGTCAACCGCGACGACTTCTTGCGCCGACGGCTGCGCGAGGAGATCGCCTGGCCGGAGCTCGGCAACCTCCAGGCCCGCCTCGACGTCGAGCGGACGCTCTTGTGCACCGACGACAAGGGGCACTACGCCGGGCTGGCGCCCCACCGTGAGGCCGGCGAGCAGGTGATCTTCGGCGACGGCCGGGGCCTGGTGCGCCTCGAGCCGCTGCGCTTCCTCGGCGGCAACTGGTTCTTCGAGCCGCGCGAGTTCAACGCCAGCCACAACGAGGCGCTGCGCGGCTACGACCTGCGCTACCACTCCTACGTCGAGGCCGATCGCCAGAAGGGCACCTGCAAGGTCAGCTGCGGCGAGCGGGTCAGCGCGCTCCGGCTGCTCGACGTCGCCGAGACCGCCGCGCGGTTGAGCGAGCTGGGCTTCGTCCCCGGCCCCGAGCGCCGTCGGCCGTACGCGCTGGCGCGCGATCGCGCCGGCACCTACTACTTCGTCGACACCGGCAACGAGCCGGACTCGCGCCGCTTCCGCCTCTTCTCCGGCCCGAAGGGCAACCTGAAGGAGCTGAAGATGGTCAACATCACCTCCGACTCGCGCGGCGACGTCTTCGCGACCGAGAACGGCAGCCTGCGCTTGATCCTCGAGCAGGAGGAGTCGTTCTGGGTCAAGGAGAGCAAGAACGAGAAGCTGGTCAACGTGCCGCTGCACGACAACTGGCGGGTGGTCTACCACGAGCTCGGCGTCTACACCGGCGTGCCGTTCGGCACGCCGTGCGACATCTGGTAGTTGCCCCCCGCCGGACGGCCGGTTATAGCCGTGCGGTGCGTTGATCCGCGCCAGAGGACGAGACGATGAGCGTAGAGCTGCGTAGCTACATCTTCCTCGACGCCCTGCAGCCTCAGCTGACCGGGCACATCTGCTCCACCTCGCGTGGCTTCTGGCCGGTGCCCAACGAGGCGGCGCTGTTCGTCGAGACCGCGCCGGGAATGGCGATCCACGGCCTGCTCGACACGGCGCTCAAGGGCACGCGCGTGCACCCGGCGGCGATCGTCGTCGAGCGCGCCTACGGCATGGTGATGCTCCACGCCGAGGACAAGGGCGAGGTGATCGCCGGCGGCAAGGCGATCCTCCGCCAGCTCGGCCTGAGCGAGGAGGAGCGGCTCAAGCCGACGGTGGTGACCAACGAGATCATCCGCTCGCTCGAGCCGGACCACGCCCAGTGCATCAACCGCATCCGCTTCGGCTCGATGCTCGTCCCCGGCGAGTCGATGCTCATCCTCGAGACCGTGCCGGCCGCCTACATCGCCTTCGCCGCCAACGAGGCGGAGAAGGCCGCCAACGTGCTGCTCAACGAGGTGCGCCCGTTCGGCGCCTTCGGCCGGCTGTACATGTCGGGCAGCGAGGCCGAGATCGACGCGGCGGCGGCGGCGGCCAACGCCGCGATCGCAGCGATCGGCGGGCGCGCGAAGAGCTGACCGCTCACCAGGCCAGGCCGAGCTCCCGACACCGTCGCACCACCGCCGGTCGATCGCCGGCGCGCACCCGGTGCAAGGCCGCCCGGCTCAGCTCGAGATCACCGCGCCCGCAGTAGGCCAGCGCGATGGTGCGACGCGCGCGCGGGGTGTCGAGCTGACCGATGCTGCGCGTGGCCAGGCGGATCGCCTCGGCCCACTCGCCGTCGGCCAACGCCGCCTCGGCCTCGGCCAACAGGCCCTCGACCGCCGGCGGCACCGGCGGGTCGGGCGACGCTGGGGGTGACGGACGCGACGGCGCCGAGGCGAGGGCCGGCGGTGGCTCGACCTCCGGCTCGGCGGCGGGCGGCGATGACGCAGGCTCGGACCGCGGCGACACCTCGACCGAGGGCGGCGGGGACGGCGGTGGCGCGTCGCGGAAACGGACCAGGATGCCGGCCGCGGCAAGGCCCCCGAGCACGCTCAACCCGAGCGCCGGCAGCCAGGCGCGCCACGGCCGGCGCCGCAGCGGCCGACGTCCCCGCGAGGCCATCGTGTCCGCCAGCCTATCGGTCGGCTCGTGCTGCAGCTCGCCGAGCGCGGCGACGAAGTCGACCACGGCCGGGAAGCGGTCGGCCGGGTCCTTCGCCATCGCCCGGGCGACCGCCGCGACCACCGCCGGGGGCAGGTGCGGCGCCAGCTCGCCGAGCGGCGGCGGCTGCTCGTAGACGATGTTGAACAACATCGACGAGAGGGTGTCGCCGGTGAAGGCCGGTTGGCCGGCCAGAAGCTCGTAGGCCACGGTCGCCAACCCCCACTGGTCGGCGCTGGGCGTGATCTCCTCGTTCTTGCCGCGCGCCTGCTCCGGCGACATGTAGCGCGGCGAGCCGATCAACTTGACCTCGGTGGTCTCGAGCGTGTTGGCGGTCAGCACCTTGGAGATACCGAAGTCGAGCACCTTGACCTGCCAGGCGTCGGCCGCGACAGCGCCGATCGACTCGAGGAAGATGTTGCTCGGCTTGACGTCGCGGTGGACGATCCCCTGATCGTGGGCGTGCTGCAGCGCCGCCCCGGCCTGGTCGAGGATGCGGTAGATCTGCGCCTGGTCGAGGCGGCCCTGGCCCATGCGTCGATCGAGCGGCAGGCCCTCGAGCAGCTCCATGACGAAGAACGGCCGCTCGTCGGCGAGCGTCCCCCAGTCGGTGACCGTGACGATGTGCGGGTGCTTGAGCGTCGAGCAGATCTCGGCCTCACGGCGGAAGCGGCTGGCCACCTCGCGGCGGCTGAGCGTCGCGTCGGCGCGCAGCACCTTGATCGCCACCCGACGGCCGGCCAGACGCAGGTGCGTCGCCTCGTAGACCGTCCCCATGCCGCCGCGCGCCAGCGGCCGGACGAGCGCATAGCTCTCGGCGAGGATGGTCCCGGACGGCAGGTGATCGTCGGCCGACGCGGTCACCGTGGCCTCACGGCGCCGCCGCGCGCTGCAGCGCGCGCTCGACCACGTCGGGCGGGATTCGGCCGGGGTAGAGATCGTTGCCGAGCTTGAAGGTCGGCGTGCCGCGGATCCCCAACCCCCGACCCAGCTCCAGGTCGCGCGCGATCGCCCGCTCGGCGCTGGCGCTGCGCACGCAGCTGGCCAGCGCGTCGCGGCGCAGGCCGGTCGCCTCGGCCAGCTCCTCGACGGTGATCGGCACCCGCCGGCGGCCGTTCATGTAGAGGTAATCGTTGGCGTCCCAGAACTTGCCCTGCTGCTGGGCGCAGTAGGCCATGCGCGCATAGGCACAGGCGTTGGGGTGGAACGGGCGGTCGAGCGTCGGGTTGCAGGCGTTGTCGAGCGGGTAGTGGTGGTGCACGAGCCGCACGGTCTCGGGGTGCTCCTCGAGCAGCCGGCGCAGCTCATCGTGGCCGCGCTGACAATGCGGGCACTGGTAGTCGCTGAACTCGATGATCTCGACCAGCGGGTTCTTGGCGCCGATCCACGGGTGCCCCTCGTCGGTGTCGCCGACCGCCGCCTTGCTCGCCAACGGCGGCCGCTGCGCCGCCCAGTAGCTGGGGATCGACACCCAGGCGACCAGCAACACCGCCGCGGCGGCCGCGGCAAAGCCGACGAAGGGCGTTGGCGCCGCGCGGATCGACGCCAGCTCGTCGCGCCAGGCCGACAGCGGCGTGTGGCCGACCCGGCGCAGCGCACGGTAGGCGAGGAAGGCGAGCAAAAAGCTCGTCACCCAGCTCGCGGCGCAGACGATGCACAGCGACTTGATGTAGGCGAAGGAGACGAACGCAAACCAGGCGCCAACCAGCGAGGCGAACAGGCTGAGCGCCAGGTTGAGCCCGAACGGCCAGCTGGCGCCGCGCGCCCGCCCCCCCAGGCCCCAGATTGCCAACGCCGCCATGAGCAGGTAGCCGTACAGCCCCCAGGCCGCGGTCGGCATCCCGGCGAAGGTCGAGTACTCGGACAGCGCCTCGGTCTCGCAATTCACGAACTCGTTGATCGCGCAGTAGGACTGGTAGGTCGGGTCGTTGTGCACGTTGACGTGCAGGCGCAACAGGTCGAGCGCCAGGCAGACGCCGACCGTGGCGGCGACCAAAAAAGCGATCCGCCAGTTGCGGCCCGCCGCGCCGTTAGCAAACTCGGGATCGTGAGCGAGGTCCGGGGTGCTGGTGTTGGTCCGGCTCATGACCACGTTTTCGATCATTCTCGCCAATGACTCAAGCGGTTGCGCTCCAGGAGCGCCGGTAGGCGACCGCGCCTTGGGCGGCTCGGGGGGCTGTGCTCGGCCGCTCGGCATATGACGCGCGGTGCATGAGGCGTGCAGCAACACTCACGACCGACGGCCGAGGTGGGTGTGAAAGGCCTCACATCCCGGCCTGCGCGGGCCTGTGCGCAGCCCCCCTTCGCCGCCTGTCGGCGCGGTCGCCGCCGCGCGACCCATCATCGGGTATCGATGGAGGTTGGCCAGCGGTCGCTCCAGGTCGTACCGACGGCCCGCGATCACACCCAACGCAAGCGCTCCTCTTGGGTCGGCGGGGCGATCACCCTATAATCGACCGATGCCCCTGGTGCTCGGCGTCGACCTCGGTACGACCAACTGCGCCGCCGCGGTGTTGCAGGACGGCGCGCCGCTGGTCGTCCCCTTCCATCAGGGCAAGCTGACCTTGCCCTCGGTGGTCGCCTTCGTCGACGGGCAGGCGCTGGTCGGTGAGCCGGCACGCCGCCAGGCGGCCAACAACGTCCCGAACACCATCTTCGCGGCCAAGCGCTTGATCGGCCGCTCGTACGCCGACCCGCAAACGCGCAAGGCAATCGGCGCGATGGGCTACACCTGCGTCGAGGGGCCGAACGGCGACGTGCGCATCGTCATCGGCGAGCGGCGCTACGCGATCCCGGAGATCAGCGCGCTGGTGCTCGCCGAGATCAAGCACGCCGCGCGGCAGCACTTCGCCCAGGAGATCACCCACGCGGTGATCACCGTGCCGGCCTACTTCAATGATCGGCAGCGCCAGGCGACCAAGCAGGCGGCGATGATCGCCGGGCTCGAGGTGCTGCGGGTCGTCAACGAGCCGACCGCGGCGGCCTTGGCCTACGGGATGCACCAGGGCGGCGAACGGCGGGTGGCGGTCTACGACCTGGGCGGCGGCACCTTCGACGTCTCGGTGCTCAAGGTCGGCGGCGGCGCGGTCGAGGTGCTCGCCTCCGACGGCGACGCCTTCCTCGGCGGTCACGACTTCGACAACCGCCTGCTCCGTTGGTTGGTCGACCAGTGCAACCGCCAGCACCAGCTCGACGTCACCGGCGACGAGAAGGCGATGCAGCGCCTGCGCGAGGCGGCCGAGACGGCGAAGATCCGCCTGAGCGACGAGGCGAGCGCGAAGATCGCCCTGCCCTTCCTGACCCGCAACCGCGGCGGTGAGTCGGTTCACTTCGAGTGCGAGGTGAGCCGCGAGAAGCTCGAGTCGCTGACCGCGGACCTGGTCGAGGCGACGATGATCACCTTCCGCCGGGCGGTCAGCGCCGCGGGCCTGACGCCGGAGAAGATCGACGAGGTGCTGCTGGTCGGCGGCATGACCTGCATGCCGGCGATCCGCAGCCAGGTGCGCGCGACGACCCACTGCGATCCGGCCAGCGGCGTTCACCCCGACCTGGTCGTCGCCGTCGGCGCCGCGGTGCAGGCCTCGCTGCTCGACGCCGCGAGCGACGCGGCGGTGCTCCTCGACGTGACGCCGCACAACCTCGGCATCTTGACGGTCGCCAACCTGGCCGAGACGATCGTGCCGCGCAACACCAAGGTGCCGGTTGCGCAGACGCGCAAGTTCGTGACCGTGCGCGACAACCAGGAGCAGGTGAAGATCGTCGTCTTCCAGGGTGACGAGCGGCAGATCGACAAGAACGAGATCCTCGGCGAGTTCCTGCTCGAGGGCATCCGCCACGCCCCGGCCGGCGAGGTGCAGATCGACGTCTGCTTCGAGATCACCAACGAGGGGATGGTCAAGGTCAGCGCCACCGAGACCGAGTCGGGGCGCGTCGAGGCGCTGCGGATCAGCAACGCGCTGGCCATCTCGGAGCCGGATCTGAAGGCGATGATCGCCGAGCGCCAGCGCGTCCTCCCCGACGATCTACCGGCCGGCGTCAGCCCGAGCGACGGCCCGTTCTGAACGGCGAGCGCCCAAACGGGGGTGCGCGACCCGCGCACACCCCGTTTGGGGTTCTCCCTCGGGCGAAGCGGCTGGTCGTGATCAAGAATCGTGACCGTCCGTTCAAACGGGGGTGCGCGACCCGCGCACACGCCGTTTGCGGTTCTCCCTCGGGCGAAGCGGCTGGTCGTGATCAGAAATCGTGACCGTCGGTTGAGCTCATCCCAGCTCGTCGAGCAGCTTGCGCGCCTGCTGGTGGTGGGGCGCCTTCTTCAGCACCCGCTCGAGGTGGGAGCGCGCCTGGTCCGGTAGGGCCTCGGCGATGAACAGCTTGGCCGCCTCGAGGTTGGCCAACAGGTGGCTGGGGTCGAGGCGCAGCGCGTCCTCGAGGTAGATGAACGCCTCGCCGCGGCCGCGGTCGGCGGCGTGCTGCTGCTCGAGCAGGATCGCCTGCGCGATGGCCACCCGGTAGGTCGGCTCGGCCGGGTTGGTCTTCAGCGCCTTCTCGAACTGCTGCCGCGCACCGCGCGGATCGAGCATCTCGACCAGGCGCAGCCCTTCTTTGTAATGGAGCTCGGCGGCGAACAAGGCCTCGCGCCGCCGCGCGGCGGCGCCGCTGTCGGCGGCATCGGCCAGCGGTAGGTCGCCGTCGGGCGGCGTCGCCGCCGCGCTGAGGTCGCGGCGGTAGGCGGCGGCCCGCGTCGGATCGGCGAGCACCCCGTACGCTCGGTTCACGGCGGCGAGGATCTCCCGCCCGCGCTTGACCGCCTCGGGCGGCAGACCGGCGGTCGCCAGCCAGCGTTGCAGGCGGGCGCTGACCTCCTGGTGGCCGCGGTAGATCTCCTCGGCGCTGGCGTCCGGCTCGACCTCGAGCAGCGCGAAGGGCGTGCGCGTCTTGAGCTCGAGGTACTGCCCGGCGATCCGGTCGGCGAGCTCCATCAGGTGTTGATAGTTGACCGGCGCCGCGGCGGTCGGCGCCGCGCGCCGGTCGGCGGCCGCCGCGGCG
>JBFYZW010000611.1:0-4919 GCA_041309305.1 Deltaproteobacteria bacterium
AGTCTATCGACGGCGGAGCGATGGCGCTCCTCGTGCAAACCAAATGGGATCTGCAAGCCGCCGGTGTGCGGTGCGCCTTCGCCGGCGCAACGGCTGGGGTCCAGGCGATCATCGACCTCTATGACGGCGACGCTGGCCCCACCCCCCGGCCGAGGGAGGAACCGATCGGCCCCCTGACCTGGATCGGCAACGGCACCGCCGCGGTGCTCCGCGAGCTGCAGCTCGGCTTCGCCTACGTCGGGAGCCTGACCCTCGCCCTCGGCGGGGTCCTGCGCCGGCCGCATACCGGCAACTGGAGAGAGATCGCGTCGCTGATTAACCGCACCGGCACCGACGCGCTGGCGATCGTAGCGCTGATCAACTTCCTCATCGGCTTTGCGATGGCGTTCCAGGCTGCGGTTCAGCTCAAACAATTCGGCGCCAACATCTACGTCGCCGACCTGGTCGGCCTCTCGGTGGTCCGCGAGCTGGGCCCGCTGATGACGGCGATCATCATCGCCGGGCGCTCGGGTGCAGCCTTCGCAGCTGAGCTGGGCACAATGAAGGTGTCGGAGGAGATCGACGCGCTGCGCACCATGGGCTTCGGTCCGTTGCGGTTCCTCGCTGTGCCGCGGGTTCTCGCCCTGCTACTGGTCATGCCGGTACTCACCCTCCTCGCCGACCTGGCCGGCTTCACCGGCGGTTTGCTCGTTGGCGTCATCAACCTCGACCTCACGGTCGTTGGCTATCTTCAACAGACCGGACGAGCCATCGGTTTGTGGGACGTCGGCCAAGGCCTGCTCAAGAGCGCCGTGTTCGGCCTGGCCATCGGGCTGGTCTCTTGTTACCAGGGATTGGTGACCGAGGGGGGCGCCGCGGGCGTTGGGCGCCGCACCACCGCCGCCGTGGTCATTTCGATCCTCACCCTGATCATCATCGACGCCGGCTTCACCCTGCTCTTCTTCGAGCTCGAGCTATGAGCGAGCCGTTGATCACCGTCACCGACCTGACTATGGGCTGGAACGGCCTGAATCTCCTCGAGCACCAGTCGTTCGAGGTCATGCGCGGCGAGGTCTTCGCCATCCTCGGCAAGAGTGGCTGCGGCAAGTCCACCCTGCTGCGCTACCTCGTCGGCCTCGACCAGCCCAAGGACGGGAGGCTGTTGATCGAGGGCGTCGGCGCCCCCGACCTCGAGGTCGGGCGCCCGGCGTACGGCGTCATGTTCCAATCCGGGGCGTTGTTCGGTTCGATGACCCTGGGCGAGAACCTTGAGCTCCCACTCCGCGAATGGACCTCGCTCCCTGGACCGGCGGTCGCGGCGATCGTGCGGGCCAAGCTCCGGCTGGTGGGCCTGCACGGCTGCGAGCACCTCCACCCGGCCGAGCTCTCCGGCGGGATGAGGAAGCGGGCCGCGATCGCCCGGGCGATGGCCCTCGAACCACCGCTGATCTTCCTCGACGAACCGTCGGCCGGCCTCGATCCGGTCAGCGCCGCCGAGCTCGACGCGTTGATCCTGACTCTCAGTAAAGGCCTCGGCCTCACCGTCGTGCTCGTGACTCACGATCTACAGAGCGTCTTCACGGTCGCGGCGCGCTGCATTCTCCTCGACCGTGAGAGCAGGAGTATCGTCGCGCGCGGGGACCCGAAGGTCCTGCGCGATGCGGCTGGCCCGCCAGCGGTCACTCAGTTCTTCGCCCGAACCGTGGAGCAGGCGTGATGGCAGCACCCACCAATCACTGGAAGCTAGGTCTGTTCGTCATCGTCGGCGCGGCGCTCGCGCTGGTCACCGCGGGCGCTCTCGGCGTCCATCACCTCCGCAAAGAGGTGGGACTCTACGTCTCGTACTTTGACGAGTCGGTCCAGGGCCTCGAGGTCGGTTCGCCGATCAAGTTTCGCGGGGTCACCATCGGTGCGGTCGGCAAGATCGACGTCGCCCCCGATCACCGCCACGTCGAGGTGGTCAGCGAGCTGCGCACGCAGGCGCTGGCTCGGCTCGGTCTCGATGTCGCCGCCGGCCCAACTCAAGAGGGAGCCACCAGGAAGCTGGAGCAGGCGATCGACCTCCGGGCTCAGCTCGCGACTGCGGGGTTGACCGGGGTCAAGTTCCTGCAGCTGGACTTCTTCGCCGTCGCCGACAACCCGCCGCCGGAGCTACCGTTTCCAGTGCCGAAGAACTACATCCCCGCCACCTCCTCGACGATGAAGGACCTCGAGAACTCGCTGGTGGCGGCGATGAGCGCGTTGCCGCAGATCACCGCCCACGTGGATAGCATCCTCGGTCGCATCGACGAGTTGGTCGCGACACTCAACGACAGTGACCTGCCCACCCAACTGGGCGCCACCCTTGCTGGCCTGCGCGAGACAATGACCCAGACCAACGTCGTCCTCACCCACCTCGACGGCGACGACGGCTTGATGCGAAGCATCCAGCGCGCCTCGATCACCTTCAACGACACCGCCCGCACCGCCGATGGCCTCGGTGGTCAACTGCAGGACACCTTGCGCTCGGTGGACGAGGCGGCCAAGTCGATCCGCAAGCTCGCCGACGCCATCGAGAAGGAGCCCGACATGCTGGTCAAAGGTCGCCTCGCCGAGGCGCAACGATGAGCCCGCCCGTACGCCATACGCTGCTGCTCGCCGGCTGGGCGGTAGCGGGTCTCAACGCCTGCGCCCTGCTCTCCAAGAGCGCGCCGATCGTGCCGCGGTACTTCAGCCCTGAACGGCCGGACGAGCTCGACGGGACGCCGGCCCGGCTGGCCCAGCCCACCGCGGATCTGCGCCTCGGTCGCATCGACAGCGCGGCCAATATCGGCGAGATGGTCATCTTCCGCGACTCGGTGAGCGAGGTCGGCTACTACCGGCTGCGCCGTTGGACCGAGGCGCCGGAGCGGTATCTGCGACGGCGCCTGGCCCGCGTCCTCTTCGAAGAGCACGGCTTACGCCAAGTGATGGGCGGCAACGGGCCTACGCTCGACCTGGAGCTCACGGCCTTCGAGGAGGTCCGCTCGGCGCCAGCGATGGCGCGCGTACAGGTGATCGTGAGACTGCACGACGAACGGCGCGTCCGTTGGGAGGAGACGATCACCGTGGAGGAGCCACTAGTCGTGGTCAGCGGCGCCGACCCCGGCGTCGCCGCCGTCGCGGCCATCGGCGCGGCCCTCGGCGTCGCGGTGGGGCGCATCGCCGACGGGGTGTTGCTCTACCTGGCGCCCGAACAAACCCGACAGGCGCGCTGGTGAGTGGCTTGCCGACCAGTCGAAACCTGGCGCCGTGCTCCTCTTTAGGTTTGGGCCGCAGCGCTCGCGTAACCATCGGTCGTCGTTTACGACGGCAGCCGTTGAGACTTCCTTATAGTCGGGACTGCCGCTGGCGACTATACGATGTCGCTGTGTCGCAACGAGAGAAGACGAGAGGGAAGGTGCCGCGGGTGATGGAGGCGGATCGAACAGCGCTGCTCGGCGAGCTGGTCGCCGCCGCCTTCGACAGCGCTGCAGACTACAGCCGCAACCCGCAGGAGATCACACGTTTGGCCGCGCTGGTGGTAGACGCGGTGTTGCGGCGCAGCCAGAAGGCCTGGCGCGCCGGAGGGTAGAGATAAGACCATGTTGTGGGCCATCGCGATCATCTTCGTTTTGCTGTGGGCGCTCGGTCTGCTCAGCTCCTACACGCTGGGGGGATTCATCCACGTGCTGGTCGTGCTGGCCGTCGTGCTGCTGCTGGTCCGGATCATCAAAGGCCGGCGACCACTTTGAGCTGATGACCTGGGGGATTCCCGGACAAGGTTGAGAGGGGGGCGACGTGGAGAACTGGCAACTTGCTTTGGTGATCCTCTCGGCCGTGCTCGTCGGGGCGATGATCCCGGTGCTCTTCATGGGTGCCGTCGCGTTGCATCGCGTCGGCCGAGCCGTCGCTGAGATCGGCGGTCAGGCGACGCGCGTGCTGACCAAGGTCGAGAGCGTCTCCGACCGGGTGGAGGTATTGACCCGCGGCCTCGACGACGGCGAGGCGAACGTCGCTGACCTGGTGGCCGCGGTCGGCAGGATCGTCCGCAGTCTCGAGCGCAACCTGAAGCTGGTCGACATCGTCTCGACGATCTTGGCCGCCATCGGCTCGGCTGTCGCCGCCTACCTCAACACGCGGTCCGCGGCTGCCCAAAGCGGACAAGCCGAGACCGAAGTCGCCACTCCGGTCGCTGCGGACCGGCCTCCTCCGTCACCAAGGACCGACTCGCCGGAAAAGAACCTCGACGCTCATTAGCGCTGCGCTGACCGCCCACCAACGAGGCCATCAGCCATGATCGCACCGGACAGAGCTCCGCCGATGTCGCGTTTCCTGCTCATCGCCGCGGCGGTCGTGTTCATTGGTTGGGCTATCAGCCAGGCGCAGGCGGTCCTGGTTTCGATCCTCGTCTCGGTATTCCTGGCCGTGCTCGCCACGCCGCTTATCCGCTGGCTCAAACGAAGACACGTGCCGATGGTCGCCGCCGTGGCGCTGGTGGTGACGGGTATGGTCCTGCTTCTTTTGGCCACCGGTGCCGTGGTTGGCTCGTCGCTCAGCAGCTTCTCCGCAGCCCTGCCGGAGTACCAGGAGCGCACTCAGGCGCAGATCATGGCCCTCAGGGACCTCTTGGCCCAGAGGAGCATCCAGCTGCCGGAGGACATTCTCCTCAACTACGCCAACTGGAGGAGAGTGCAGATGTGAGGAGGTGGTTCGTGGAGCGGTGGGCCGTAGGCGGGAGTCGATTCGCAATCGGGTGAGCTGGCGTGACCTTGCGAAGCGTGTGTTCGACGTAGACGTTCTGTGCTGCCCACGTTGTGGGCAGAGCCCGATGTTGGTCTTGGGGGTAGTGCACCGGCCAGGTGATGAGCAGAGGCTCGCATCCGAGGGTGTGGTGAATTCTCAAAAGGCCGGCCGCGAAGGCGGCCGTACCTTTCGTGCAC
>JBFYZW010000612.1:0-6479 GCA_041309305.1 Deltaproteobacteria bacterium
GGCGCCGGCGCCCGGCTCCCCCGCGCCGCGCGTCGCATCACCCGCCTCGGGCGGCGCCGTCCGGCGCGGCGATGAATCCCGCCGGTCACCGGGCCGTCCAAGCCCGGTGAAACGCGAAAACCGCCAAATCTTCTCGGTGCTCTCGGCCTGCGCCGCGCTGTGTGTCGCTGTGGGTGCGCAGGCCGGTTCGCCCGCCGTGCCGAAGCCGCCCAAGGGCTTGCCCCGCTGTGAGGCCCCGCTCCTGCCCGCGGCGGATCTCGCGCGCCCGCGCGGCGAGCAGCTCGAGTACGAGGTCGAGCTGCTCGGCCTGTCGGTCGGCAAGGCGAACATCGTCACCTGGGGGCGCGGACAATACGGCGGGCAACCGGTCACCGAGTACCGGGCCTGGATCACCCCGGATCCCCTGGTCGCCGTGGTGCTGCCGGTCGAGGGCCAGGTCCTGGCCCTGGTCCCCGATTCGGCAGCCACACCGATCCGCTCGCTCACCCGCTACGCCTTCCGCGGCGAGCGGGTCGAGGAGAGCGTCGATCGCGCCGCCGAGGGGCGCCAGGTGACCTCGCGCCGGGACAAGAACGGCAAGGCGAAGACCGTGACCCGCTCCTACGCCGTCCCGACCCTCGATTACCTGTCGGCATTCATGCTGCTGCGCGCGCTGCCGCGCGGCGCCAGCGGCTGCACGGTGATCTACGGCGAGCAGCGCGCCTACACGGTCTGGATCGACCAGGAGGGCACCGAGGTGCTGCCGACCAGCGCCGGGCCGAAGACCTTCGACCGGGTGCGGCTGCGCTACGGCTGGGCGAAGAGCGCCGAGGTCGAGACGCTGCGCGTCTGGTTGACCCCCGGCCCGGAGCGCCTGCCGTTCGTCGCCCGCGGGGCGAGCAAAGCCTCGCCGAAGGTACGCCTGTCCGGTTACCGCCTGCCCGGTTGACCGTCAGAACGGGAAGTAGATCTTCATCGGCGCGGCGACCGCGCGCAGCGCCTGCATCCAGCCGCCGGCGTGCGGATCGCCCCGCTCGGCCCGGCCGGTGTAGTCCGACAAGGTCGCCATGATCTGGTTGAAGAAGACGTTCTGCGAGCGGCGCAGGTCGACGATGAACGGCAGCCCGGCGACGGTCGCCGCCGCGTCGCGCAGCCGCTGCGCCGCGGCCAGATCACCGGGCCGACGTGCCAGCTCGCGGGTCAAGCGCTCGATCGTCTGCGCCAGCGTGAAGCCGAGCTCGTCGGCGTCGAGCTCGACCGCCGTCTCGCGCACCTCGTCGAGCAGGCGGTGGACCAGCTCGAGGTCGAGTTCGTCGGCGGCGCAGGCCTTCCGCAGCCGGCCGTTGAGGGCCAGCCGCCCGGCCGCGACGATCGCCGGCGGCGCCTCGATGTCGAGCAGGCGCAGATAGCGCAACAGCGGCGCGCTCTCGGCGTAGAGGCGCTCGTAGGTGCGCTGCGCGCGAGCCACCTCGGGCTGGAGGATGAGATCGAGCAGACGGCGCTGCTCGTCGCGGAACAGGGCCCCGACCGAGAAGAGCTGGCCGCCGAAGTGCTCGTCGAGCAGCCGGAGCGCCCGGGCCATGTCGGCGTGCAGGAAAGCGTCGGCGAAGGCGCCGCGGAACGTCGCGCACCCGTCGGCCGACCCCGGGCGGTGGACGCCGCCGTTGATCGTGTGGTCGCCGAGGTAGAGGACCGCGTAGCACAGCTCGGCCCGCACGCCGGTGATCTCCGAGGCCACCTCGACCTCGCCGAACGCCCCGCGGGCGACGCCGGCGCTGACCGACTCGACCTCGCGCGTGCGGGTCGAGAAGCAGTAGGCGCGCGTGTGCTCGCGCTCGGGCTCGAGCAACGAGCGCACCGCGTGGTGCGCGCCGACCTTCTCGAGGGTCACCCGGCTCGGCTCGACCAGCGTCGCCCACACCTGCCGGCCGTCGCCGCGCTCGGGGTGGTTGCTGCGCGCCGCCGCCAGCCGGTCGAGGAACCCCGCCTTGACCTCGCCGCCGCCCGACGCCTCGGCCAACTGGATGGCGCGCGCCGCGTAGGTGAGGATCTGCACCGTCTCGATGCGCGCCAGGTCGTCGAAAAACCAGCCGCAGGAGGTGAACATGTACAGCGCGAAGCGCTGCATCTCGCACAGCTCGAGCAGCCGCTGGCGCGCCGGGGCGTCGAGCGGCCGGCGCGCGTGACGCGCGACGAAGGCGTCGACCACCGGCGCGGACCGGTCGAGGATCACCTGCACGTAGTCGTCGCGCACCGCCCAGGGGTCGGCGACCAACTCCCCGGCCAGCCGCTCGAACCGCGCCGCCAGCTCGTCGCGCAGCCAGTCGAGCGCCGCGCGCAACGGTCGCCGCCATCCCTGGTGGCCGGGGCCGTAGCCACCGGTGGTGCAGCCACAGTCGGCCCGCCAGCGCTCGACGCCGTGGGCGCAACTCCACGAGCTGTTGGGCACGATCTCCGCCTCCCAGGTCGGCGGGTGGCAGGCGAGCAGCTCGCCGTAGTTGGTCAGGCGCGCCAACCGGTGCGACTCGAGGTGGTGCAGGCAGTAGGCCAGCGCCATCTCGCCGTAGGTGTGGTGGTGGCCGTACGACTCGCCGTCGGTGGCGACGTGCACCAGCTGCGCCTCGGCGGTGTCGCTGAAGGTCGAGATCAGCCGCTCGGCGAAGGCGACGCCGTCGTTGAGCAGGCCGCCGAAGGCGACGCCGTGCGCCAGGTGGCCGTCGTAGAAGAAGACCGCCAGGCTGCGCCCGGACGGCAGGCGCACCGCGTACGGGCGGCGCGGATCGACCTGGCCGCCGCTGACCTCCTGCCACGCGCTGGCGCCCGTCGGCCGGACCCGGGCCGCCTGGTACGGCGCGAGAATGGTGAAGGCGAGGCCGTGCTCGCTGAGCAGGTCGAGCGTCTCGAGGTCGACCGCGGTCTCGGGCAGCCACATCCCCTCGGGCGCGCGGCCGAAGCGGTGCGCGAAGTCGGCCTTGCCCCAGATCACCTGGGTCTGTTTGTCGCGCCGGTTGGCGAGCGGCATGATCAGGTGGTTGAACGCCTGCGCGATCGCCGAGCCATGGCCGCCGAAGCGCTTCTGCGACTGCCGGTCGGCCTCGAGGATCGCCGCGTAGGTCTCGGGCGCGTTGCGCTCCATCCAGGAGAGCAGCGTCGGCCCGACGTTGAAGCTGATGCGGCTGTAGTTGTTGTGGATGGCGCGGATCAGCCCCTCGGGGTCGAGGATGCGCGCCGCGGTGTTCGGCGCGTAGCACTCGGCGGTGACCCGCTCGTTCCAGTCGTGGAACGGGTGGGCCGAGAGCTGGCGCTCGAGGTACTCGAGCCACGGGTTCTCGCGCGGCGGCTGGTAGAAGTGCCCGTGGATACAGACGTAGCGATCGCTCACGGCCGGCTCCTCACCGCCCCTTTGTGCCACAGGCGACCAGGCGGGGACAGAGGGCGCCCCGACGCCACTCAACCGCGGCTGACCAGGAAGACCGCCGCCAGCGGCGGCAGGACCAGCTCGACGCTGTGCGGCCGGCCGTGGTGGCCCCAGTCGGCGGCGTGGACGCCGCCGGCGTTGCCCAGGCCGCTGCCGCCGTACACCGACGCGTCGGTGTTGAGGATCTCCTGCCAGAAGCCGCCGCGCGGCACCCCGGCGCGGTAGCCCCAACGCGGCACCGGCGTCATGTTGCAGGCGACGAGCACGAGGTCACCGGTCGTCCGGCTACGCCGGACGAAGGTGTAGATGCTCGCGTCCTGGTCGTGACAGTCGATCCACTCGAAGCCCTCCGGCCGGACGTCCTGCTCGTGGAGCGCCGGTTCGGTGCGATAGATGCGGTTCAGATCGACGACCAGCTGGCGGACGCCCCGGTGGGTGTCGAAGTCGAGCAGGTGCCACTCGACGCTGGTCTCGTGGTTCCACTCGGTCCACTGGCCGATCTCGCCGCCCATGAACAGGAGCTTCTTGCCCGGCTGCGCGTACATGTAGGCGTACAGGAGACGCAGGTTGGCGAACTTCTGCCACATGTCCCCGGGCATCTTGCCGAGCAACGAGCCCTTGCCGTGCACCACCTCGTCGTGGGACAGCGGCAGCACGAAGTTCTCGGTGTAGGCATAGAGCATGCGGAAGGTCAGCTCGTGGTGGTGGTACTTGCGGTGCACCGGCTCGTGGCTCATGTAGCGCAGCGTGTCGTGCATCCAGCCCATGTCCCACTTCAACCCGAAGCCGAGCCCGCCGACGTAGGTCGGCCGTGAGACCGCCGGCCAATCGGTCGACTCCTCGGCGATCGTCTGCGCGTCGGGGAAGGCGCCGAAGATCATCTCGTTCAGCTGGCGCACGAAGCTGATCGCCTCGAGGTTCTCACGCCCGCCGTACTGGTTCGGGATCCACTCCCCCGCCCGGCGCGAGTAATCGAGGTAGAGCATCGAGGCGACGCCGTCGACGCGCAGGCCGTCGGCGTGGAACACGTCCAGCCAGCACATCGCGCTCGAGAGCAGGAAGCTGCGCACCTCCTTGCGCCCGTAGTTGAAGATGTAGCTGTGCCAGTCGGGGTGGAAGCCCTGCCGCGCGTCGGCGTGCTCATAGAGGTGCGTGCCGTCGAAGTAGGCCAGGCCGTGACCGTCGGTCGGGAAGTGCGCCGGCACCCAGTCGAGGATCACACCGATGTCGTTCTGGTGCAGCTGATCGATGAGGTACATCAGATCGTCGGGCGTCCCCTGCCGGCTGGTCGGCGCGAAGTAACCGGTCACCTGGTAACCCCACGAGCCGCCGAACGGGTGCTCCATCACCGGCATCAGCTCGACATGGGTGAAGCCGATCTCCTTGACGTGGCGGACCAGACGATCGGCCAGCTCGCGGTACGACAGCGCGCGCCCACCCTCCTCCGGCACGCGCATGAAGCTGCCCAGGTGCACCTCGTAGATCGACACCGGCGCGTCGAGGCCGTTGCGCGCCGCGCGGCGGGCCATCCACTCCTGGTCGCCCCAGACGTGGCCGTAGCGCCAGACGCGTGAGGCGGTGCGCGGCGGCACCTCGTGGGTACGACCGAACGGGTCCGACTTGTCGGCCCGGTAGCCGTGGTAGCGCGAGCGGACGTGGTACTTGTACAGGTCGCCGTGGCCGACCCCGGGGATGAACCCCTCCCAAATCCCCGAGCTCTCGCGCGGGGCGAGGAAGTGGGTGTCCGGGTTCCAGTTATTGAAGTCACCGACCACCGCGATCGACTCGGCGTCGGGGGCCCAGACCGCGAAGCGTGTCCCAGCGACACCGTCGATCACGCCCGGGTGCGCGCCGAGCTTGAGGTAGAGCCGGTTGTGCGTCCCCTCGTTGAAGAGGAACAGGTCGTCCGCGGTCAGCGGCGGCGGCGGCTCGCCGCCGCTTCGCGCCGCGACCGTCTCGGGCCTGCTCGTCTGCTTCGCCATGCTCTTCTCCTGCCGCAAGGTGTCGACCTCGCGCAGCAACGCAGTCAGCTCAGGGCGGGCGCGGACCTCGGCGAGGCCGAGCTTCATCCGCCGGCGCCAGTTCGGGTGCTCCTCGACGGTGCCCGGGACGTTCTGCGCGTCGAGGTCGAGCCACAGGTCCTCGAGCGTGACCATCACGCTGGCCGCGTCGCTGACCGCCAGCCGCCTGAGACACGCGGCGAACAGCGCCAGCTCGCCGTCCTGCTCGCGCCACAGCCCGCGCTGGCGCAGATCGTTGGTCAAGAGCTCGCGCAGCCGGTCGCGCCGCTGCCGCTCGCGCTCGGCGTCGGCCGCCTCGATGTGGCCGAGCGCCTGGTGCAGCGCCAGGTCGTGGTGTGACCAGAAGCCGGCGAACGTGGCCGTGTCGTGGGTGTCGAAGCTGGCGAACGCCGCGCGCGGTGGCGGCGCCATCACGTCGAACGGCCGCTCGTGCAGCTCGAACTGCGAGACGAAGATCCGGTGGATGCGGTGCTCGGCGAGCGCCGGGCGGACCTCGGGCGGGACGGTGCCCAGGTCCTCGCCGACCAGGACGCAGCCGTGCCGCGCCGACTCGAGGCAGAGCACCGCGTACAGCTCGTCGGCCGGGTAGCGCAGGTAGACCCCGTCGCGCGCCGGCGAGCCGTCGGGGACGAGGAACAACCGGTGCAGCCCCATCACGTGGTCGAGCCGCAACGCCCGGGCGACGCGGGCGTGGTGGCGCACGCAGGCGGCCAGGTAGGCGTGGCCGTCGGCGCGGATCGCCTCCGGGTGCAGGCCCGGGAAGCCCCAGTTCTGCCCGGTGGTCGACAGCGCGTCCGGCGGCGCCCCGGCGGCGAGCCCGGGCAGGAAGAGCTGGCGCTGCCGCCAGGTGTCGAAGCCGTCCGGGTGCACGCCGAGCGCCAGGTCGAGGTAGAGGCCGACCTGCCGCTGCTCCCCCTGGTCGGCCAGGCGCACCAGTTGGCGGGCGGCGAGCTCCTGGACGAAGACGTGGTACTGCCAGGCCTCGGCGCCGAAGTCGCGCTTCTCGAGCCGACCGTCGCGCAGCCGGGCCGGCCACTGCCCCCAGCCGACGCGTCGGGCCT
>JBFYZW010000613.1:0-13892 GCA_041309305.1 Deltaproteobacteria bacterium
AGGCCCGAATCGAACCGCTGCACCACCGTCACCGAGCCGCAACGCGCCTCGCTCACGCTATCGAGCCCGAGCTCAGCCTTCGCGCACCAGCGGTACCAGCGGAAGATCTCCCGCACGAACACGGTCACCGCACGAGAGCAGGGAAGACGTGATCAACGAGGTGCGCTGCCGTCGCGGTCATTCGTCTCCCGCCACACGAACTGCAGAATCCACGCCCCCTGCACGACAACCCCACCGCGTACTCGTGTCGGCACAACTCGCACGAAACGCGTACCAGGCCTCGCGCCAATACCCCGCAGTCCAGGTACTTCTCGAGTTCCTTGCGCACGAACCACGGCACGGTCCGGCCACGCTGCTCCGCTCGGTCGAGGGAAGTCGCCAGGTGATTCTGCACCACCTCGGCCGAGTTTCTTGGACAGGACGGGGTCGAAGGAGTTCACCTCCGCTCAGAACTCCCCGGGCACGACCGCCTGACCACACTCGTAGCCCCGGGTTGCCGTCGCGTCCGGCGTGCAGGTGCCGCCGGTGGGAAGGCCGCCTCCCCAGCAGAGCGGCGGCCCACCTTCACGCGGTATGCCGCAGCCATGGAACCCGCCGACCGCCAACCGAGCGAACAACACCCCTGGCGTCGGCAGCCCCTGGCCGCAGGCCCACTCCCCGGTGCCGCAACGGGTCGCTGCGGCGATCCCCTGCCCCCAACACAAGCTCGACCCGACGCTGGTGATTCCACAGACGGTCGCGGCCGCACTGCCCGAGAACAGACGGCTGAAGGTCACACCGACCGGGATCGACGCGACCAGGTCGACCCCGTTGATCGGGATCCCCCAACAATTCGGCACCCCGTCCTCACGCAGACCACAAGCGAAGGTGTGCCCGGCCACCAGATCGACGAACACAGTATCGTCGAAGGGGAGCGGACCGGGGATCCCCAGATACCCCCAACAGTCGATCCGGCCGTCTTCACGACGGCCGCAGCTGAACTTCTCGCCGACCGCGACCTGATCGAAGCGGCCCCCCTGGCTGACGGCCTGCCCGCACTGGGTGCCGGTCGAGCCGCAGGTGGACAGATCCAATGCAGCATTCCCGGCCCCCCAGCACTCGATCTGCCCGTCGACCCGCAAGGCGCAGGTGTGGTACGCGCCGGCGCTGACGCTGACGAACGGCCCAGCATGGTCGACCGCCTGCCCGCAGTCGAAGGGCCCCACGCCGGTGCACGTGGCGACGGACTCGCCCGCCCCCCAACACTGGGCTGAACCGTCCTCGTGGATCGCGCAGGAGTGGTACCAACCGGCCGACACCTGGCGGTAGGGGCCGTCCCGGTCGTCGGGCGAGCGCTGCTGGAAACTGTTGTCCCCCCAGCACATCGCACCCCCATTGGCCCGCACGCCGCAGCTGTGAACGCGGCCGGCACTGACGCCCCCCAGACAGCCGTCGGTTCTGGCGCGGTCGCAGTCGGCAAAGAGCTCGGCGTCGAGTTGACAACCCGACGTGGTGACCATGCCGATCCCGGCCGCGGCGAGTAGGGCCACTCCTCTTCGGCTGATCATGGTTGCCACTCCGCGCTGAGCGTGACGAAGGCACCGCCGCCGGTCGGGCTGACGGCAACCGAGGCCGGCGCGCCCCCGCCCAGAAGTGCCCATGCCGCCAGACCGCCGGCCAACGCAGTGACGCCGACGAGCGCGAAGCCGGTCCACACCATCGTGTTGTGCCGCCGGCGCGCGGCGTCGACCTCCTCGTAGGCCGCCTGCGCGGCAGCGGGGTACGGCGCGTCGATGAAGGCGGCGTACTCGTCGTCACGAATGGAATCTTCGCTCGGCGCGAGCAGCAATAGAACACCGGCGCCCACCGCCGACGCACCAGCCAATCCGAGGCTGGTCCAGCCGAGGATGCGACGCCCGCGGGCGGGAGAAGCAACGTCGGGGCCGGCCGTGGCAGCGGGTGCGGTGGTAGCCGGGACGGGTTCGACCGCCGCCACTGCCTCGCTGACGGGCGGGGTCGCCTCTAGCGGCGCGCTCGGACCGACGGCATCGGTCGAGACTGCACGTTCGTCGCCGCCGACCTTGCGCATCACGTCGGCGACGACCTCGTCGACGAGCGCCGGGTAGGTCGACTCGTCGGCCTGGCCGCGACGCTGCGCCCGGGCGGCGACGCCCGCCGCGCGCACGTCGATCAACGTCAGGGTCAGGATCAGCTCGTTGCCGAGCCGCGCGGCGCTGCCGGTGAGCAGGAGATCGACGCCGAGCGCGCCGCCGATGGCGGCGGCACATTGGGCCGAATCACAGCCGATCGCGTCCTTCATCTTCTCGAGGCCGAGCATCGCCTCGACGTCCTTGGTCGAGACGACCTGGAACCGGCCGAGTTGGTCGAGTCGGTTGATCACCAGGTCATCGAGGATGGTGACCAACTCCACGTCGATCTTCTTCGCCGCGAGCGGCACGGTCGCAATCTTGAGCGGCTGCGCCTGCGCGCGAGCGACGGACGGCGCGCAAACGGCGAGCACCAAGGCGAGCGGAAAACCCCCACGCATACGTCCTCCCAAGTTCGTAGAGCGCGATAGTAGTCGAGGCGGTCGGAGGCCACAACGCCAGACCTCGCCGCTCGGCAACTGCCCCATCCACGCCAGATCGTCGCGTCCTGACCATCACGGCAACATGCAAACAGCCCATCGCCCGAGAGATGGCCCGCAACGACGAGCGACGGCGCCGAAGAAGGCCCCCTGATCGGGCCTCGATGATCCTGATCGCGGTCGGTGTGAAGGCGAGCCGGTGTGAGCCGTCAGCGCTTCTTCGCCTTCGCCTTGGCCGGTGGCGGCCCGCCGGCGAGCGTCGGCGGCGGGATGATGCGCTCGACCTTGACCTCGAGCTTCAGCTCCTCGCCCGAGCGGATGACCGAGTAGACGACCGCGTCGCCGGCCTTCAGATCGTGCAACAGCGCGTGCACCTCGGCCGCCTTGCCGATCTCAACCTCGCCGACGCCGACGATGAGGTCGCCGCCGAGCATCAAACGGATGCCGCCGATCCAGGCCTCGACGTCGCCGCCTTTGAACCCCGCCTCGGCCGCGGGCGTGCCGGGCAGAACGTGCTCGACCAGCAGCGCGTCGCGCGCCGACCAGTTGAGCACCTCGGCCATCGGCTCGGGCACGCGCCGGAGCACCATCCCCATCCACGGGATGGCGTTGTCGAACAGCCGCCGGCGCACGGTGTTGCTCGGGATGGCGAAGCCGAGGCCGACGTTGCCGCCGGTCGGCGTGGCCATGAAGCTGGTGATGCCGACCACCTGGCCGAGGTGGTTGAACAAGGCGCCGCCCGAGTTGCCCTGGTTGATGGCCGCGTCGGTCTGGATGACGTTCTTGGGCAGGAAGGCCAGCTCCGAGCCGAAGTCGGCCCGCACCGCCGAGACGATGCCGGTGGTCAAGGTGTGCTTGAGGCCGAGCGGCGCGCCGATGACGAAGACCTGGTCGCCGACCTGCAGCTCGTCCGAGTCGCCGAGCGCCGGCACGAACGTGCCGGCGGGGAGCTTCTCGACCTTGATCAGCGCAATGTCCTCCGAGCGCGACAGCGTGACGATCTGCGCGTCTGTTTTGCTGCCGTCCTTGAACTCGACCTCGATGCGAAAGGCGCGGTCGACCACGTGCGCGGCGGTGGCGATGAAGCCGTCGCGGTGCAGGACGACGCCGCTGCCGATGCCGCGCGCACCCGGGATCTCCGGATAGATGATCACCACCGACGGCGACAGGCCGTCGTACAGCGAGCTCAAGTTGGCGATCACGTGCGGCTTGTCGCGCTTGGCGGCCTCGGCGGCCGCCGCCAACGTGAGCAAGGAAAGAAACGTGACGCGCGCGAGCATGGGACCTCCTCGGGTGCTCATACTGGACGTCAATTCCGGCCGGCGAGCAAGAGCAGGGCTCATCCGGCCCCGACCTCCCGCCACAGCGCCTCGACCCGGGCGAAGACCCGGGCCCAGGTGAACGGCTCGACCCTTTGCTCGGGAGCCGAGACAGGCCCGCGCTCGAGGGCTCGGCGCAGCGCCGCGGCGAGGTCGGCAACGAAGGTGGGAAGCGACGCCGGCTCCGGCTCGTCGATCGTGCGCAGCCGCGGCATCGGCACCCATTCGCCGACCCCGGCGAGCGCCGCGCCGAGCTCGCCGACCACGCCGGGCAACGCGGTGCAGACCGGCCGGCAGCCCGAGGCCAACGCCTCGACCAGGACCAGCGGCAGCCCCTCGAAGAACGAGGGCAGGACGAAGACGCTCGCCTGGCGCATCTGGGCCGCGAGTGCCGCCTGGTCGAGCTGACCGAGGAGCTCGACGTTCGGCATGGCCTGCATCCGCGCGCGCAAGGCCGCCGCGGTCTCGTCGTGGCCGGTGCCGGCGACGCGCAGGCGCAGCCCGACGCCCTCCCCGGCCAACCGGGCGACCGCGTCGAGCAGCTGGGGCAGCCCTTTCGCGCGGCTGGTCTTGCCGGCGTAGAGCACCACCGGCCCGGTCTCGCCGCGGCCGACGGCATGGAACAGGTCCGGCCGATACCCGGCGCCGACGGTCCGCACCCGCTCGCCGGGCACCTCGAGCCGCGCGCGCACCGCCGCCGCGTCGGCCGCGTGGAGCACCGCGAACAGCTCGTTGCGGCGCAGCCGCTCGACGACACCGGCGGAGAAGTGCGGACAGAGGACCATCTGCCTGAGGCCCGTCGCATGGCAATGGCTGACCACCGGGATCCTCGGCGCGACGTCCTTGACCCAGGAGCCGAGCAGCCACAGGTGATGGCAGTGAATGACCGCCGGTTCGGCCGCGGCGATCACACCGGCGAGGTGGACCTTCCACGCCCGCTCGTAGGCGGCGAGCTCGGCCGCGCCGAGGGCCGAAAAGCGGCTGCTCGGATACGGCATCACGTCGCTCATCCCCGGCAGCGCGAAGGGCAGCGCGTCGGCGCCGAAGCGCAGCGGCCAGATCTGCTCGGGCGGGAGCCCCCCGACCTCCGGGTGCGGATCATCGGCGGCGAGGCCGCAGGCGACCCATTGCTCCCAGCCGGCCGCGCCGGCGGCGCGCACCAGCGCGTCGAGCGTGACGCCGCTGCCGGTCGAGTCCGGCCGCTGGGACAGCAGGTGCAAGACGCGCCGAGTCACGGACAGGGGTCAGGCTCGGCGGTTCCCGCGGTGACGGTCGGCTCGATGGTGACCAGCGGACGGACGATGACGTAGCGGATGCCGCGCGGGTCGAAGTTTCCGGCCGTCAGTTGCCAGACGTAGAAGCGCACCGCGTCGAGCGCGGTGACCGTGCCCGAGAAGCTCAGGTTCGAGGCGACCGCCGAGCCGTTGACCAGCACGTTGTAGCGCGGCGACATGCTGCCGAACACGGCCAGCACGTCGATGCGAGCGTACGCGTTCAGATCGACGATCGCCGTGTAGGACCCGCCCACCTCACTCTGCAGCTGGGCGGCGGTGCCGGTCCAGGTCCACGACAGGCTGGGACCAACGCCCGCATTGGACGGGACGCTCGTCGGCGGGCTCTGCATCCCGCTCGCCTGGCCGAGCTGCATGTGGACGCGGTAGGTCCCCTCAGCGCCGATCCGGCTCCAGTCGAAACCGAAACGCCAGTTCATGCGTTGCGCCAACGCGGTGAAGCCGTGCGTGCCCGACGGCCGGTTGGAGTCGTCGTTGTTGGTGTCCAGGAACCAGAGCTGACCGTCGGTGGTGTTCCCCGCCGCGTAGCCGAGGCGCAGATCGTCGGCCGCCGACTCGCTCTCGGTCCAGCCGTTGCCGACCGTGTCCGAGTCCGCCCGGTCGAAGAAGTCGGCGAAGTGGAAGACCGTATCCTCGTTGGCCGGCGGCGCGCCGGCGGCCGCGTTGTTGAAATAGAGGAAGTAGCTGCTGTCGCTGCTGTTGGCCGCGACCGGCGCCGCGGCGGCGAACCAGATGGTCGTCGTCGCTTGGTTCCAGGCGCTGTCCGGGTCGAGCACCCGATCGATCTCGGTCCAGGCGCCGGTGGCCGGGTCGCGGCGCACGACGCGCACGTCGGCGCCGCTGGCCAGCGCCTGACCGCCCGTCACCAACGTCGCGTGGTTGAAGGTGACGCTCACCGAGTAGCCGATCGGGATCGCGCTCGCCGCCCCGGTCGATACCGTCAACGGCCGTCGGGTCTGGTAGGCGCAGTCCCACCAGGAGCCGCAGACGTTCGTCCCCCACCCGCCGCCGCAGACCTCGGGTAGCGTGCAGCTGCCGCAGTCGACGTCGGTGCGCGTCGCGCCGCAGTTGTCAACCGCGGTCACCAGGCCGCAGTCCTTGCCCAGCCGGGCGCAGAAGGCGCCGTCGAGCTCCGGCAGACAGGACCCCTCGCAGCCGTCCACCGGCAGGCCGTTGGTGTCGAAGAAGCCATCGACGCAGTCGGCGGCGACGCAGGCGC
Source organism: Deltaproteobacteria bacterium (assembly GCA_041309305.1). Taxonomy (GTDB): domain Bacteria; phylum Myxococcota; class XYA12-FULL-58-9; order XYA12-FULL-58-9; family XYA12-FULL-58-9; genus JBFYZW01. The sequence continues at coordinate 6,397 of JBFYZW010000613.1, forward strand.
CAGCCGGGCAGCTCCAGGCGTCGACGTTGCAGCCCGAGCAGTGCTGAGCCGCGCAGTCGGCGTCGAGCTCGGCCGCCTGATCGAGGTCGCCGTCGTCGGTGTCGGTGTCGCCGTCGCAGTCGTTGTCGTCGCCATCGCAGCGCTCGGCCGGCGGGCTGGTCGGCGTGCAGGTGTACTCGCAGCCGGTCCCCGGCAACGTATCGACGTCCCAGCGATCGGTCAGGCACTCGTCGACCAGGCAGCTGCCCGAGCAGGACCAGTGCGCGACGCCGCAGCCAGCGCAGCGCTGCGTCGCGCAGACCTCATCGACCTCGGTCTGGGTGTCGAGCGCCGTGTCGAGAACGTCGATCTCGCCGTTGCAGTCGTTGTCCTCGCCGTCGCAGAGCTCGACGCCGGGGGTGGTCGGGTTGCAGGGGTACTCGCAGCCGGTCGCGACCAGCGTGTCGTCGTCGTAGTAGTTGGCCTGACAGCTCTCGATGCCGCAGCTGCCCGTGCATTCCCAGTTGCGGACCGAGGTGGCCAGCGGGTGCTGCGCGCGGCAGTCCGCACCCAGCTCCGCCTGCGAGTTGAGTTGGCTGTCGGCCGTGTCGGTGTCGCCGTCGCAGTCGTTGTCGTCGCCGTCGCAGACCTCGGTCGGCGGGGCGGTCGGCGTGCAGCCGTACTCGCAGCCGTCGGCGACGCCGCCGGCGACGTCCCAGAAGTTGGCGGCGCAGGTGTCGATGGCGCAGGCGCCGGCAACGCAGGCCCAGGTCGCGACGTTGGTCGCCGCCGGGTGATCGACCAGGCAGGCCGCCGCCAGCGCCGCCGGCGCGACGTCGTCGACCACGCCGTTGCAGTCGTTGTCGGCGTCGTCGCAGACCTCGGTCGGCGGGTCGTCCGGCGTGCAGGCCTCCTCGCAGCCGTTGGCCGGCACCTCGTCGCCGTCGATGAAGCCGGGGTTGCAGCTCGCCACCGCGCAGGCGCCGGCGGCGCACTGCCAGCTCGCCACCTCGTCCGCGCCCGGGTGGAGCGCCGCGCACTCGCCGGCGATGTCGGCCACGTCGTCGATCACGTTGTCGCAGTCATCGTCCTCGCCGTCGCAGGTCTCCGGGCCGTCGACGACGCAGGCGTACTCGCAGCCGTCTCCGCCCAGGCCGTTGGCGTCCCAGTGGTCCGCCGCGCAGGCGTCGACGACGCAGCCGTTGAGGCAGCTCCAGGTGGTGACGAAGCCGCCGGGCACCTGCGCGTCGCAGTCGGCGGCGACCTGGGCGCCGCTCATGTCGTCGGTGACCCCGTTGCAGTCGTTGTCCAGCCCGTCGCAGATCTCGGCGCCGGTGACCGTGCAGGCCTCCTCGCAGCCGTTGCCGGCCTGGCCGTCCAGGTCGACCCAGCCGGAGGTGCAGCCGGTGACGCGACAGACCGGCGTCGCCCCGGTGGTGTCGCAGACCGCCGCGGTCACATAGGCGCCGGCGAGGCAATCGTCGCCACAGCCGGCGCAATGGTCGAGAAGGCCAGTGAGCACGCCGTCGCCGCCGGCGCAGTCCTCGTCGACGCCGTTGCACGGCACCTCGAGGCCCACCGCCTCGCACTCGCAGCCGTTGACGCGGTCGAGGTCCGCATCGACGAAGCTGCCCTGGCAGGCGCCCTCGTAGTCGCAGGCGAAGCTGCCGGGAGAAGACTCGAGGCAGACCGGCGTCGCGTTCAGGACGGTGACCGCGCAGTCGTCGGTGCAGGTGGCGCAGCTGTGCAGCTGGCCGAGCCGGCAGGCCTGCCCCTCGGGCACGCAGAGGTTGGTCTGTGGATCGCACTCCCAGCCGGGCAGGCACTGGCCGTCGTCGCAGGCCAGGCCGCTGAGGTCGACCGCCTGCTTGCGGCAGGCGCCGAGGGTGAGGATCAACAACGAAGCAGCGAGGAGGGGACGGCGCAGGCGCAGCATCCCCTGAGTGTAGCAAACTGACGGGGCGAGATCACCGGGCGGCGGAGGCCACCGGCGCCTCCTTGACCAGCCGGGTGGGCGCGGCGACCGCCTTCGGCTGCTCGTCGGCGTGGTGGCGCTCGGCGGCGACGAAGTCCGGCGTCTGCTCGTTGAACTGCGCCTCCTCGGTCGAGCCGGCCATCGCCAGCACCGACGACTGCCCGGCGGTGATCACCCCGGTGACGTCGTCGAAGTAGCCGGCGCCGACGAAGCTCTGGTGCTTGATCGCCCGGTAGCCGTGGTCGCGCTCGAGCTCGAACTCGCGCTGCTGCAGCCGCGAGTAGGCGAGCATCCCTTCGTCCCGGTAGGCGTGGGCCAGCTCGAACATGCTGGTGTTCAAGGCGTGGAAGCCGGCCAGCGTAACGAATTGGTAGGTGTAGCCCAACGCGCCCAGCTCGCGCTGGAAGCGCGCCAACTCGTCGCTGCCCAGGTGCATCCCCCAGTTGAACGACGGCGAGCAGTTGTAGGCCAGCGGCTTGCCCGGGTAGACGGCGTGGATCCCCTCGGCGAACCGGCGCGCCTCCTCGAGGTCCGGCTTCGAGGTCTCGCACCAGACCAGGTCGGCGTACGGCGCGTACGACAGCCCGCGATCGATCGCCTGCGGGATGCCGGCGTCGACCTCGTAGAAGCCCTCGACGGTGCGCCGGCCGTTCATGAATGGCCGGTCGCGGTCGTCGATGACGTTGGTCAGCAGGTTGGCGCTGTCGGCGTCGGTGCGCGCGATGATCAAGGTCGGCACGTCGAGCACGTCGGCGGCCAGCCGGGCCGCGACCAGCTTGTTGATCGCCTCGGCGGTCGGCACCAGCACCTTGCCGCCCATGTGGCCGCACTTCTTCGCCGAGGAGAGCTGGTCCTCGAAGTGGACACCGGCCGCCCCGGCCTCGATCATCGCCTTCATCAGCTCGAAGGCGTTGAGCACGCCGCCGAAGCCCGCCTCGCCGTCGGCGACGATCGGCACCAGCCAGTCGGGCATCTGCCCGCTCTTGCCAGAGGCCCAACTGATCTGATCGGCGCGCAACAGCGCGTTGTTGATCCGCCGCACCAGCGACGGCACCGAGTCGACCGGGTAGAGGCTCTGGTCCGGGTAGGTGGCGCCGGCTGAGTTCATATCGCCAGCCACCTGCCAGCCCGAGACGTAGATCGAGCGCAGCCCGGCCTGCACCTGCTGCACCGCCTGGCCGCCGGTCAAGGCGCCGAGGGCGTTGACGAAGCCCGGGCCGGTGACCTGCTGCCACAGCCGCTCGGCGCCGCGCCGCGCGAGCGTGTGCTCGATCCTGAGGCTGCCGCGCAGCCGCACGACGTCGGCGGCAGTGTACGGCCGCTTGACGCCGGCCCAGCGCGGGTCATCCCGCCAGTTCTGCTCGAGGCGCTTGATCTCGTCCTTCATAGCCTGCTCCTTCACGACAGGTGGTCGTAGCCGGTGAGGGTCATAAACTCGGTGAACTCGGGGGTCATGACGATGCGCTCGATCAGCTCACCGGCCTTCGCGTAGCGGCCGGCGGCGAACGCCTCGGCACCGAGGCGGGCGCGCAGCTTGTCGAGCTCGTCGGCGAACAGCCCGGCGACCAGCTCGCGGGTCACCGGCCGGCCGTCGTCGAGCACCGCGTTGCCGTGGTGGACCCACTGCCACAGCTGCGAGCGCGAGATCTCGGCGGTGGCCGCGTCCTCCATCAGGTTGTAGATCGGCACACAGCCGTTGCCGTTCAACCAGGCGGCCATGTACTGCACGCCGACGTCGATGTTGTGGCGCAGGCCGCGCTCGGTCACCGTCCCCTGCGGCACGCGCAACAGGTCGGCGGCGGTGACCCGCACGTCGTCGCGGGCGCGGCCGATCTGGTTGGCTTCGGGCATCACCCGATCGAAGGCCTCGCGGGCCAACGCCACCAGGCCGGGGTGGGCGACCCAGGTGCCGTCGTGGCCGTCGCCGGCCTCACGCTCCTTGTCGGCGCGCACCTTGGCGAGCGCCGCCTCGTTGGCCGCCGGGTCGTTCTTGATCGGGATCTGCGCCGCCATGCCGCCCATCGCGTGGACGCCGCGCCGGTGGCAGGTCTTGATCGTCAACAGCGAGTAGGAGCGCAGCGCGTGGGCGGTCATCGTCACCTGCTCGCGATCGGGCAGCGTGTACTGCTTGTTGCCGCGGGTCTTCTTGATCAGGCTGAAGATGTAGTCCCAGCGCCCGCAGTTGAGTCCCGCCGAATGGTCGCGCAGCTCCCAGAGGATCTCGTCCATCTCGAACGCGGCGAGGATCGTCTCGACCAGCACCGTCGCGCGGATCGTGCCGCGCGGCACGCCGAGCGTGTCCTGCGCCAGGTTGAAGACCTCGTTCCACAGCCGCGCCTCGAGGTGGCTCTCGAGCTTCGGGATGTAGAAGTACGGCCCGGTGCCGCGGGCCATCAGCTCGCGGGCGTTGTGGAAGAAGTAGAGACCGAAGTCGAAGAAGGCGGCCGGCACCGGCACGCCGTCGAGCGTCACGTGCTTCTCGGGCAGGTGCAGCCCGCGCGGCCGGACGAACAGGACCGCGGTCTTCTCGTTCAGGCGGTACTCCTTGCCCTCGGGGCTCTGGAAGCTGATCGTCCGCCGAACCGCGTCGATCAGGTTCTGCTGCCCCTGGACGATGTTCTGCCAGGTCGGCGCGTTCGAGTCCTCGAAGTCGGCCATGAAGACGTTGGCGCCCGAGTTGAGCGCGTTGATGATCATCTTGCGATCCACCGGCCCGGTGATCTCGACCCGGCGGTCGAGCAGGTCCTTCGGGATCGGCGCGACCTTCCACTCGCGCTTGCGCAGCGCCTCGGTCTCGGGGAGGAAGTCGGGCAGCACGCCGCGCGCCAGCGCCGCCTGGCGCTCCACCCGCCGGGCGAGCAGGCGATCACGGGTCGGGCCGAGCTCGCGCACGAGCGTCTCGACGAAGCGGAGCGCCTCGGGCGTCAGCACCGCCTCGAGGCCGCGCGTCTCGCCGTGGATCTGCAGGGAGGTCTTGGTCATCGCGGCTCTCCTTCGATTCCGTGTCCAGTGGGCACCCGACGTCTTGGTCCCGCCAGGTTGTGTACGTTGGATGCCACAATCAACAGAACGGTTCGGTTTTACAAAAGAAAATTGCATTGACATTTGTATTGTAAATCTGCAAATTGTGTAAATGGATCAGCGCGACGGCCTCTCGATTCACCTCGGGGAACTGGTTCGAGCGGCGCGCCTGCGCGCGGGCCGGAGCCAGAAGGAGCTGGCCGCGGCGGCCGGGATCTCGGCGAGCTACCTGAACCTCCTCGAGCACGGCCGCCGCGCGCTGCCGGCGACCCTGCTGCCGCGGCTGGCCGAGGCGCTCGGCGTCCCGCTCGCCGAGCTCCTCCCGACCCCCGACCCGGTGCTGGCCACCCGTCTGCTCGAGGCGCTCGGCAGCGCGCCAGCCGACGGCGAGGGCCTCGAGCCGGAGCGGGTCCGCTCGCTGGCGCAGGCGCAGCCCGAGCTCGCCCGGGCGGTGGTCCGCCTCGCCGACGCCTACGCCCGCGCCCGGGAGTCGGCCGAGACGCTCGCCGCGCGGCTGTCGGAGCGGCTGGACGTCGGCGACCTCGACGCCGCCCCGCTCCCCTCTGACGCGGTCTCCAACTTGTTGCAGCGCCACCAGAACCACTTCCCGGAGCTCGAGGCGGCCGCGGAGCGCCTGTGGCGCGAGGCCGGGCTCGCCGCCGGCGACCTCGAGCGCGGCCTGGTCCGTCACCTCGAGGCCCGCCACGGGGTGCGGGTCGGCGTCGTGCCGCCGGCCGCGCTCGGCCGGCACGTCCGGCGCTTCGTGCCGGCAAGCAAGGACCTGCTCCTCTCCGAGAGCCTGCCGGCCGCCAGCCGGGTGTTTCAGCTCGGCCATCAGCTCGGCCTGCTCGAGGAGGCGGCGGCGCTCGACCGGATGACCGAGGCGGGCCTCGAGACACCGCCAGCGCGGGCGCTCGGGCGGGTGGCGCTGGCCAACTACTTCGCCGCGGCGGTGTTGATGCCCTACGAGCCGTTCCTCGCCGCCGCCGAGGCCGAGCGCTACGACCTCGAGCTGTTGGAGAACCGCTTCGCCGCCAACGTCGAGCAGGTGGCGCACCGGTTGACGACGCTGCGTCGGCCGGGGCGCGAGGGCGTCCCGTTCCACTTCGTGCGCGTCGACCTGGCCGGCAACGTCTCGAAGCGCTTCTCGGCCACCGGCCTACACCTCGGACGGATCGGCTCGTGCGCCCGCTGGGCGGTGCACAACGCCTTTCTGACCCCGGGGCGCATCCTGGTCCAGGTCGAGGAGATGCCCGACGGCGCCGCCTACCTGAGCATCGCCCGGACCGTGACCCGCGAGGCGCGCGGCTTCCGCGTGCCGCGCGTCGTGCAGGCGATCACCCTCGGCTGCCGGCTGCGCGACGCGCCGGCGCTGGTCTACGCCGAGGGGCTCGACCTCGAGCGCGGCCGGGTTCCGATCGGCCCGACCTGCCGGCTGTGCGACCGGCTCGACTGCGAGCAGCGGGCGACCCCGTCGCTGCGCCACCCGCTGCGCATCGACGTCAACGCCCGCGGCGTCTCGTTCTACGCCCCGCCCTGAGCGGCTTGCCCTCCCCCGGGCCGGTCCGATACACAGGCGCTGTACCTTCGCCGCGCGGGGGCCGTTGCGTGACCCAGTTTCCGTCTCAGCTCGTCAGCCGGCCGGCCAAGGAGACGGGCCGCCTGATCCTGCTCGCCTTCCTCGACGACGCCCTCGCCGCCCGGCAGAGCCTCGGCGCCGGCGAGGACCCCGAGGCGCTGCACGACTACCGCGTCGCCATCCGGCGGATGCGCAGCACGCTGCGCTCCTTCCGCAAGTGGCTCGCGGGCGCGCGCCCCCGCCGCCTCGGCCGCGCCCTCGGCGAGCTGCAGCGCTCGACCAACGCCGGGCGCGACGCCGAGGTCCAGCTGCTCTGGCTCGCCGCGCAGGAGGCGTCACTGTCGGTAGCCGAGCGGCGCGGCTGCCGCTGGCTGCGCGCCCACCTCGAGCAGCAGAAGCTCACCGCCTACCACCAGGCCGCCGGCGAGGACGAGCGGGCCTTCGCGGCCCTGGCCGAGCGCCTGCAGCGGCGGCTGCGCGCCTACACCGAGTCGGTCGAGGTGCTCGCCCAGACGCCGACCGAGCGCTTCGGCCCGGTGGTCGCGCGGTTGTGCCGGCGCCAGGCCGACGAGCTGGTCGAGCTGCTCGCCCAGGTCCACGCGCCGACGCAGGAGACCGAGGCCCACCAGGCGCGCATCGCGGCCAAGCGGCTGCGCTACCTGCTCGAGCCGCTGTCCGGCGCGACCCCGGCGGTCGCGTTGCTGCTCCGCCGCCTGAAGGGCCTGCAGGAGCTGCTCGGTCAGCTGCACGACAACCAGGTGCTCGCCGAGACCCTGGCCCGGGCGATGGAGGAGGCCGCGGCCGAGGACGCGCGCCACCTGCACGACCTGGTCATCGCCGACTCCGGGTCGCCCGGACGGCTGCGCCGCCTGTCGCGCCAGACCAAGCGCCAGGGCCTGCTCGGCCTCGCCCGCCGCGCCGCGGCCGAGCGCAAGGCCGTCT
>JBFYZW010000614.1:0-3462 GCA_041309305.1 Deltaproteobacteria bacterium
CGGCCAGCAGCGCCAGCAGCAGCGCGCGTCGCGCCCGATCGGGCTCCTCGGTGCACGGCGCCTCGCTGAGCCACTCGCGCGCCTCGACCAGCGCACCCTGCCGCAGGTGCAGCCAGCCGAGCCAGAGCTGCGGCGCGCAGGCCTCCGGGTCGCGCGCGTAGAGCTCGGCGAGCGTGCGCCCTGCCCACGGCTCGTTGCCGGCGACCAGGTAGGCGCGGGCGAGCAGCAACGCGAGCGAGGTCGCGTCCGGGGTGCGCTCGAGGGCGGCCTTCAATAGGTCGATCGCCGCCGCCGGCTCCCCGGCGTCGAGCCGCGCCTCGGCCGCGGCCTGCGCCGCGGCGATCTCCGGCGCGAGCGCCGGGCTCGTCGCGAGGCAGAGTCCGACCGCCCCGATGAGCGCGACCACCGTCATCGCCGATCACTCTCCGCCGAACGCCGCGCGCACCCCCGCGCGCGTCTCGCTGCCCACGCCGATCGACTCGAGGTAGGCGTCGACGCCGCCGCGGCGGTCGAGCTCGTCGAGCAGCGCGACCAGGCATTCCTCCTTGACCGGCACGTTCGCCTCGTTCGAGCGCTTGAACTCCTCGAGCACCGCGGCGCGCCCGACGCCGAGCGTGGTCAGCACCAGCGCGGTGACGACGCTCGCCCGGTCGCGGCCGATCTCGCAGTGGACGTAGACCGGCAGCGCGTCGGCGGCGGCGAGGCGGACGAAGACGGTGCGCAACGCCTCGGCCTCGTCGAGCAGCGCGATGTAGTGCGCCGCGGTGTCGGGCAGGAGCTTCGGCATCGGTGCGGGGACGTGCGTCGCGGTCGCGGTGGCGCAGCTCGGCGGCGGCGCGCCGGCCTGCACGTCGGCGGCGCGCAGGTCGAGGATGGTGCGCACACCCAGCGCGGCCCACTCGGCGCAGCCGGCCTGGTCCAGACCGCCGAGCGCGCCGCCGCGCAGCAGGCGCAGGCAGGGCAGCCGCCGGCCGTCGGCGAGCGCAAGACCGCCGGTGTCGCGCGCATTGGTGACGCCCGCCTCGAGGATGCGGCGCTGGCAGGCGAGCTCTCCCTTGTCGGGGTTGTGGCCACAGGCGCAGAGCAGCCCCATGGCCGAGAGGATGAGGAGCGAACGGCGGATCATGGTGGACCTCGATCGAGACAGCAGCGGAAGCCGGCGTAGAGCTGGGCCCAGGTGGCGTTGAAGGTGCAGGCGAAGCGGGCCGCCGGCGCACCGCAGTTGAAGGCGCCGCCGCGGAGCTCGAAGCCGCGCCCGTCGGTGGTCGAGCTGACCGTCTCCCAGACGTTGCCGTTCAGGTCGAACGCCCCGGTGCCGTTGGTGCAGCCGGAAAACGAGCGGGTCGGCATCACGTGGTAACAGACCTGGCACGACGGGCCGTACGGCTCGAGCAGGCCGCAGGTCTCCGGCGTGTACGACGTGGTCAACAGCGACGAGTAGCCGCAGTTGGCGCCGGTCGGGCAGCTGGTGATGCCGAGGGCCGCGCAGCAGTCGGCGCAGTAGGTCTCGACCGAGTTGCAGACCAGCGGCTGCCAGACGTCGCTGCCGTAGGCGTACTGGGTCAGCTCCGGCCCGCGGCAGGCGGTGAGGAACTCCTCGGCGCGGCACAGCCGCTTGCCGGCGTTGGCGCAGGCGGTCGCGAAGGTGGTGTAGACCGTGCTGGTCATGAAGTCGGTGTACCAGGGCAGCACGTCCGGCCGACTGGTCGCGCTGCTCTCGTTGACACCGACGTGGGTCGCGTCGGCGTCCGGGCGGGAGGCCTCGTAGCGATCGATGCAGATGGCGCCGAGCTCGACCATCTCGGGCGGGCAGGGGGCGAGCCCGCCGTCGCCGGTCTGGGGATCTGCGCCGCCTCCGGCGTCCCCGTCGTCGCCGGGGGAGACGTCCGCGCCGCCGTCGGTCGGGTCTCCGCCATCGGGCGCACCGTCGTCGACGACGCAGCCGCCGCCCTCGGTGTCGCCGCCGTCGGGCGTCAGCCCCGGCTCCTCGGCGGGCAACGGCGCGCGGCAGCAGCGGAAGCCGCGCGCCGACGGCCGCCACGAGCCAGGGACGTAGGTGCAGCGGTGTAGGGTCGCCGAGTCGGAGCAGTTGTAGGCGCCGCCGCGGATGGTGAACTCGCTGCCGCCGGCGGTGTGCTCCCAGAGGTTACCGTTCAGGTCGAACGCGCCCCAGGCGTTGGTGCAGCCGGGGAAGCTGCCGGTGGGCATCAGGCGGAAGTCGCTGCGACCGAAGGTGTCGATGCCGTTGCAGATCTCCGGCCGGTAGGTGTTGCCGTAGGCGTAGGTCAACCGCTCCGGGCCAGCGCAGGCGAGCTCCCACTCGCTCGCGGTGCACAGCCGCTTGCCGGCCGCGGCGCAGGCGCTCTCGGCCAGCGCGTTGTTCGCCACCTGCCAGGGGATGACGCCAGCGACGCTGACCGCGCGGCTCTGATCGGTGCCGGCGCTGTTCTCCCGCGCGTCCGGCCGCGAGGCTTCGTAGCGGTCGACGCAGAAGGCGCCGGCCACCGCGACCATGTCGTCGGGGCAGCTCACCGGCCCACCGGCGCCCCCGCAGCGGCGGTTGAGGCACGGGCCGCCTCCGGGGCACGGCTTGTCCGGACCACACTCGAAGACGCAGCGGCCGGCCGGCGAGCAGATCTTCGGCCGCGGGCAGTCGACGTTCTCGAAGCAGTGCGGATCGAGGCAACCGGCCGCGACCAGCGCGCCGAGCAGCACCGCGCCGACGCGGCTCATCGCCACGCCTCACTCGGCCCGACGAGCAACACCGCCTCGTGCAGCCGCGCGTGCAGGCGACGCACCAGAGCGAAGCCGACGCGCGCCAGGGCCGTGCGCGCCCCGTCGACGCTCGCGGCGCTGCGTGGATGGACGCGCCCCTCGCCGCGGTGCACCTCGGCGACCAGCGCGAAGCCCGCCTCGTCGAAGTCGGCGAGCAGCAGCCAACCGCCCGGCCGGACCACCCGCGCCATCTCACGCAGCGCGGGCCAGGGATCGTCCAGGTGATGCAGCACGTCCATCATCGCCGCGCCGGCGAACACGCCGTCCGCGAACGGCAGCGCCGCCGCGTCGGCGAGGCGGAGCGTCAAGCGCGGCGCGACCCCCGCCTCGGCCGCCAAGAGGGCGGTCAGCTCCTGCTCGGCGGCGTCGACGTCCACCGAGGTGACCGCGAAGCCCCGCCGCGCCAGCGCGATGGCCAGCTGTCCCTTGCCGGTACCGACCTCGAGCACCGGGCCGTCGGTCGCCGGCGCCAGCGCCGCGACCTCGGCGGCGGCGGCCTGACGATCGTAGCCGGCGCGCCGGTAGATCGCGGTGCGCTCGACGAACGCCGCCCGCCGCGCGGCGATCGACTCGGGGGAGCTGCCGGGCCCCGGGTGGGTCATCGCCGCCGTCCCCCGAGAGCGCGGCCGCGGCGCCGACGCCGCTGGCGCCGCGGTTGACCGCCCTGCGCCACCGCGCAGCCGGGCA
>JBFYZW010000615.1:0-27107 GCA_041309305.1 Deltaproteobacteria bacterium
GGATGGGTTCGAAGCTGGCGATCACCGGTCCGACCCAGATATGTCGGTCTGGCTTGTAGGACGCATAGCCGTAGGTCTTGATGGCGAAACGGTCTCCGGCGCGAAAACTGATCGGGGTGCCAGCGATATCGACGGGGCCGCGGACAACGAACTCCCACTCGCGCGACTCGGGTTCTCCAATCCGCTGGTCGATGGCCACGAAGTTGCCAGTCGGATCCGAGCTCACGATCACGTAGGGACACCACTGATAGTTGGGCAGGTCGGGATGCGGCTTGTCCTCCGGGGCGTCCCGCGCCACGCCCGTGTTGAAGCCCATGACCATGTCGTCCCACTGGCCTGGGATGTCGAGGTCGCCCTGGTACTCGGCGATCTGGGATTCCTCGTTGCCGTAGCGCTGCGACGATGCGGGAGCCCGCCAGAAGTGAGCGGCGCGAAACTGGATGTCGCCTCCCGGCAGGACAACGCCGTCGGTGGTGAGCTGCATGTTGTACCAGCCGCGTTGCCCCTCGAAGGAGGCGTCTTGCGCCCCGACCTCGACGCACGAGGAGTAGTAGTTGTTGGGGTTGAACGCGGGCGATACATCGGAGTTGAGCTCGTCCCAGAGAAGGAAGGGCGCGTTGCCGAGGCGAGCGCCCCAACAGCGGAAGTCCGCCCCGGCCTCGTTCGCGCCGTTCGGGCCACCGATGAGGCCGTCGAAGCGCTGCGACACATGGAGTTCGATCACGTACCAGACGTTGGGCTCGAACCACATCTCTCGGGCGACGTCTGGAACGCCTGTGAGACCTGGATACCCGTAGCCGCCGTAGGGGTGGTTGCGCGACAGCGCGCCAATGAAGTTCTCGTTGGCCCGAAAGCCGGTGACCCGCGGATTGCGGTACTCCTTGTGGATCATCCCGTCGCCAGGGACAGTTCCCGCGCTCCAGCTGCTCTCCTTGAGCAGGGTTCCGGCGCCGGGCCAACCGTAGCGGCGGATGAACTGCTCGAGCTTCGAGTCGGTCGGGATCGGATCCGGGTTGTGGGTGTCGATCGAGGAGAAGGTGAACTTCTCGGTGTCCAGGGTGGTGCCGGAGACCGCCTCGCCGTGCTCGGCCGGAGTTTGGCCCGGCCCGGTGTTGCCGCTCCCCGAGTAGTAGACAATGGCGCCGGGGAACATGGCCCGACGCGTGCGGTTCATTGCCACCTGCCCGCTCGATTGCGCGGCGAGGAAGATGTGTTTGTTGGCGATGTAGTTCTCGTAGTCCCAGCGCTGGTTGTTCCACTCGAGCGCCGCCTGATCGAACTTGATGCATACCTGTACGTAGAAGTGCCGGATGCGCTGCTCGAGCGAGGGCGCGGTGGTGCCGTCTGCTGTTTGCCGCTCGATGAACTTGAGCGGGCCGGAGCCGTTGCGGTGCATACGTTGGTTGGCCGACACCGACCCTGGGCCGGCGTAATTCGCGGGCGCGAACTTGGGCACGTCGATACGCCACCGGGGCCCGATTCCAGCTCCACCGTAGCGGCCGTGGGCGGTAATCTGAAAAGCGTTGCCGGAGACCTCGGGGTCGACCACCAGATCGTGGGTCTTGAATGCCTCCAGCTCCGCGTTCGTAGCCTCGAAGTTCCCGCTCTGGTCGCCGGCGGTGTACGGGTAGAACTGCCGCACGTCGGTGGCTCCGGTGATCAGGGTGGTGCGGGTCTGCACGGTCTCGTTGGTCGGATCGACGGTGTTGACTTCGCCGGCGTACAGCTCCCGGTGATTGGTGGCGAAGAAGACCCCGGGCTGTGTTGCCCGATGGTTGAAGTCACCGTCGACGTCGCCAGGTCTGATCACCTTGAGACGAAAGGACCGTCCACTCGAAGCCACAAGGCACCTCCGTTCAACCCTCGGGCCGAAACCAACTACTGACGCGAGCCGATTCGGTGCGACTTATCGAGTCGATTGATCAGGTGTCAAGGCGATGACGTCGTACCCGCGGTCAGCCGCTCAGCGGACCGTGCTCGGTTCGCTTCGCGACAACCCGAGAACCGAGGATGAGCGGCTCGTTTGGGTTCGCGATCACTGGCTGGTGCGGTCTGATATTCCTTCTTCATGAACGAAGACACTGCCCTGGAGCCGCAGCGCAGTTGCGTCAACACGAACAACCGACCCGGCCGTTTCTGGGGGGCCACGCCAGCCGCTCATGGCAACGCGAACCGGGCCACGCCGGAGAATCCGTTGTAGACGCACGGGAAGATCAGCGCGTCGCCGGTGGACGTCAAGAGCAACGAGTGCCCGCGACAGATGAGGCCAATTGGCAACGAGTGATCATCGGTCGAGCCTCCCGCGAGGTGAATGGTATGGAGACTGCCGTTGGTCGCGCAATAGTGGACCCGATTCGCGGTCTCATCGACAGCGAAAGACCCCAGCGGGTGCAACGGATCGACGAGCGTCTGCATACTGTCGCCGGGGGCCACGCTCCAGATCCGGGTCGCACCGTGGCGACTCACGGCCCACCGTCGGGCGTTCGGCAGGTACGTGGCGTTGGTCATGGTGTAGGTAGAATGAGCGGGGGCGGCGCAGCTCGTCAACGACGTGCCGTTCGCGCAGAAATCGTTTGAGGTCGCGCCAACGGTGCCGACCACGTGGTTTCGTGTGCCGTCGACGATGTCGTGCTCGTTGAGGAACGTGTCCTGCATCCCGCTCGCGCTATCGCGCCACCAGCCCTGACTGACCAGCACGGCCGTGTCGTGCGCGCCGAGCACCAGGGGGTAGTAGAACAGGCCGGTGCCCGGCGTCAGGTCGATGGCTGAACCGGGGAGCCCCTCGCTCGCCGCGTCGTTGTAGGGTGTGGCGCCGCCGCCCACCAGATGCACCCATTCGCCGCTCGCCCGATCGAGGCGCGACACCGAGTCACCCCCGCGGTTGAAGAACACGTCGCCGGTGGTCGCGTGGACCGCGAAGATATCCCAGGGGCTGCCTGAGGCCACCACCGACAGCGGTTGCGTCACGGCGAGGTTGCTCTCCGGAGTACCGTCGCGGCCGCCGGCGAGGAGCTCGATGCGGCCGCCGTCGGTCAGCTCGTGGAGGGTGCCGGCGAGTTGATCGAGCGCCAGCACGCGGTCGCGGCTGCCGTCGTTCCAGCTTCTCAGGCTGTAGACTGCCTGAAAGCGTGCGTCCTGGGCGCGGATGCGGTCGGCGCTCGACGGGGTCTGGCCGGCCACGGTCTGCACGCGGCCACCCTCATCGACGACGCGGATCCGGGTGCGATCGACGAGGTAGACGACGCCGTCGCGCGTCACGAAGACGTCATCGATCCGCAGCGCGGCTTCAAGGGCCGCTACGCCGTCGGCCGTGCTTCCGCCCTGGTCGACACCGATGATGCGCGTCCACGTGGCTGACGACGGCTCGAAGGCGAACACCCCATTTCGCGTCGCGGCGCGCAACCTACCGTCCATGCCGACGAAGTTGCTCGCCCAGAACGACAGGCCCGAGACGGGGCTCGAGAGGACGCTCCCCGTGGTCGGGTCGAGGAGGACGGCCGCATCGCGCATGGCGCCGACCTCCGGGCATGCAGGACTGTCGTGAAACACTCCGAGGTAGAAGAAGGCGAGCTCGGAATCTCCGGGATCGAAGGCCGCGGCGAGGCGGTCCAGTCCGCAGGCTGCAATCTCCTGTGTGGCAGAGAGGGAGTCGCCGGCGCCCTGGGGAATGACGCTGGTTATCACGTCACGGGCAGCGTCGTAGCGACGGATGCGGTAGCCCTCGACGACCGTTCGCCCTCCGTTCTCTTGGAAGTAGATGTCGCCGTTGGGCAGGACGAACCAGGCGGAGACTTGTTCCGGCAGCGAGGCGTCGCGGGCGGACACGCCGTCCTCGGTGCTGTCCCCGCCGCCGATCAGGGTGTCGATGGTCATCGGGACCGCGTGCGTGTCGACGCGGCGGATGCGTCCGGCGTCCCAGAGCAGCAGTCGGTCCTGATGGTCGGCGAGCAGCCGCGAGACGTACCTCGCGGTAGCGCCAGTGACCGGACCGCCGTCGCCGCCGTGCACCCAGGTGTGCGGGAGGAAGATCCCGACCCGGCCGTCAACTGCCGAAACGCGCAGGACGCCGATCGACGGGTCGCGGAAATAGAGGTCACCGGAAGCGGTCACAGCGAGGATGCTCTCGTCGAGGTAGACGTTGGCAGACTCGGTGGCGCGGAAAAAGGCGTCGCGGGCGCCGGCCTCGAGCCCCGGGTCGATGGTACCGGCGAGCAAGCGCGTGGCCCCGCCGTTGAGTAGCGCCGAGCTACCGGAGCCGATGAGGCCGACGCTGTTGGTCGCGGTCACGCGCAGGTGGAACGGCTCGGCTGTGGGCACGCCGCCTGCGACGAGGAAGCAGCCGGTCGCTCCATCATCGGCAGTGGTCGCGATACTGTCGGCCAAGCAGCCGTTGTCTCCGTTCGCGAGGCCGACGGCGAGCGGCTGGTAGTCGCGGTCGGACGCCGACCAGGAGAGCGAGATCGGGCCGGCGGACCAACCGGTGCCGTCGTCGTCGGCTCGCCACTTGACGTAGAAAGGCCCGTTCGTCAGGTCGAGATCGGCATCGGTGAGCGGATCGCCGGGTGCTTCCGAGTTGGCAACCAAGAGGACGGTGACCTTCGGGGGCGGCGCCGGTTGGAGGTCGAGCGCGAGGAGGTCGGTCTGGGAGGTGTTCGTGGTTGGCGAGATGTGGCCGAGCTCGTCCATGAGCCATGCGCGCAGCGTGTAGGGACCAGCGGTGAAGCCGAGCGACACGGGCAGATCGGTGAGTGTGATCGAGGGGCCCGGCGGATGGTCGAGCGCGATGCTGCCCAGCCGGATCCAACAGACGTCGCCAGCGGGCGGTGCCACGGCAGCGCGCCAGCTCAGACAGACCGCGACGATGTCGCTGGCGTCGTCGCCGCCGAGCGCCGCGTGGACGAGCTGGCGTCGAACCACGCCGCCGGCTTCTGCCTCGGCGAGCACGAAGCTTAGGGGTCTGAGCACCGGCGGCGCGGTGTCTCGTTGCCAGCGACCGCTGGCTTCCATGGTTCGGCCCCGGCTTGTCGTGGTGAAGCGGTAGTCGCGGACACCGTCAGTGCTCTGTGCACGAACCGAATACGTCCACGCGCTCCGACGGCACGGGATCACGACGGGAGTAGGATCTTCGACCTGGACGGAGAGCCCGGTGCGACAAATCCCGCCGAAGGTCGCAGTATCGAGGGCGTTGAGGACGAACGCCGGTGTCGACAGGGCAAGCTCCGGGACGGAAGGTTCGAAGCCGACGCGACCGCAGGCCGTGCTGAAAGACGTGGCCCACAGGAGAAGCGAGCGCCATCCCGGGCTCATCAAGAGAGTATGGCTCCCGCATGGAAACAAGGCAAACCGGATCGCACCACCAATCATCAAGACGCCGCCGATCGGACGGTTACCATTCGAGGGCGCAGTGTCTTCTTCAACGGCCGGCCGCCTGAGCGGCCGCTTCGTTCGGGCTCGCAGTCCTCCGTCGGGTCCGGTTCAATTGCCGTTGACGTTTCGCGTCGGGTTGTCGCCCTTGAGCGAGGCCGAGGCCGAATGATTGGAGTCGGCGAAGGTCCGCCAGGCGCAGGTCTGCGCACCGGGAGGAAACCGTTCGACCTGCCCACGGGTCCGGTGTTGCAAAGGGGTTCCGGTCGTGCGTTGATGGTCGTCGCGCTGGAGGGAACAGTCGATGAGCGGCGAGGTAGGGCGGGGTTCGTCATCGGGGGAGGGGGTTTGTGCCGCCTGTGTACCGGTGGCCACCTGCTACCCTCGTGAGACGAGATGAGCGCGACGAGCATCCAGCCTCGCGCACCGGGCAGGGGTGTCGTTTCCATCCCGGCATGCCGATGTGGTCTGCTCGTCGTGCTCTTGGCCCCCGCGCCGTTGGTGCTCACCGGGTGCATGGCCCGCAGCTCCCCGGTGACAGCCACTGCGCTGACCGGTGACGCCAGGCCCGGAGACGTGGTTGGCGCGGGCGGCGATCTGCCGGTGGGCGGTGACGCAGGCGCTGACGCAGGCGCTGACGATGGCTCGGTAGCCGATGGGGACGCGCCGGCCGGTGGTGATGGGCCAACGGCGGGGGACGCGGGGGATAGCGCCGAGCCGGGCGACGCGACACCGTTCGGTGTACCGCCGCAGCTCGAGACGATGACCTCGGGCCTCGCGGACGTGGAGACGAGCGTCACCGTAGCCTGGACGCTGCCGATGGTTGTCGACGGCTATCTCTTGGTCAGCATCGGCGGCAGCGGCTACGCCATCGCCGACACCGTCACCTGGCAGGGGCAGGCGCTCGGCAAGCTCGTCGAGGAGAGCGGCTGGCCGCCGGTTCAGCAGTGGGGGCTGGTCAACCCGGCCGCCGGGGCCGGTGACCTGGTGGCCACCTTCGCCGACCCGGCGAACGCGGTCATCGTGGCGACGTTGTTCCGCGGCGTGAACCCGGGCACGCCCATCGGCGCGCCCGTGCACGCGTGGGGCGACCAGATGTCCAACCTCGGGGGATCGGTGGCGGTCGTCTCGGGGACAACCGATCTGGTCGTCGATGTCATCTGTACCGACCTGGGCACCGGCAGCCATACGCCGGCCGCCGGTCAGACGCAGATCTTCCAGGACGAGGCCACCGACGGCGAGTGGGTCTCGGTGAGTGTGCGCCAGAACGCCTCGACGATGTCGTGGACCTGGCCGCACGTCGCCGCGAGCCATCCGGGTTGGTCGTTGGCGGCGACGCCGTTGCGCGCTGCCGACTGAGCGGCCCAGCTCCCCCGGCGGCGGCCACAAGAGACTGGCGTTCTGTCCCGGAGTGATTACTCTGCCGGGGCCCTGACCCTCGTCACGACGACGATAGACTGAATGGATGACCCCCATGACAAAGACGACTCTCTCGCTGACGGCCTTGGCCCTGGTGACGATCCCGCGCGCCCAGGCCGCCCGGCCGCCCCAACCGATGCTCGAGGTGACGGCGAAACTGCCGCAGGCGTTGCGCCTCGGTGAGCCGATGCCGGAGTTCGAGGCGGTGAGTAACCGCGGACCCATCCATTTCCCGGACGATTACCGGGGCAAGTGGTTGGTCTTCTTCAGCCACCCGGCTGACTTCACCCCGGTGTGCACCTCGGAGTTTGTTCTGTTCGCCGCGGCGGCGAAGGAGCTCCGGGCCCGCAACACCGAGTTGCTGGGCCTGTCGGTTGGCACCGTCGCGCAGCACGACGCCTGGGTGAAGACGATCCGCGACGAGATCGAGTTCGCCGGGCATCGTGGGCAGGTGGTCGGTTTCCCGATCATCGCCGACCTGGGCGGCGAGTTGGCCTGGCAGCTCGGCATGATCCACCCCGAGGTGACCACCAACCACACGGTGCGGACCGTCTTCATCGTCGACCCCCGCGGCAAGATCCGATCGATCTTGCAGTACCCGGAAGAGGTGGGGCGGAGCATCGCCGAGATCAAGCGCCTGGTCGTGGCGTTGCAGACCAGCGACGAGCACGACGTCTTCGCGCCGGCCGAGTGGCGGCCGGGTCAGGCCGTGCTGGCCCGTCCGGCCATGGGCTCGGGCGCGGCGGTCGCCAAGGCCGCGGCCAGCGCACGCTGCCAGGCCGGCTACTTCTGCCCGCGCGAGCTGCCGGCCGTCGACGCCGCGCAGTGATCAGGTCGGCGCGGCGATACCGTCGGCCGTCGGCGTCGCCGCGTCGGAGACCGCGCGCGTCGACCTCCTCTCCGCTGTGAGCCGCCCCGGCGCCGGCGGTTACCGCCAGCGCATACCGAGAACCACACTGTAGTCTGGGTGCGCCGTCGTGTCTGCCCCCGCCCATCGGTCACCGTGTCCGAATTGCGAAGATGTGAGCTGGGTGGGGCTTCGACGGGTCAAGCCCCGACCAGCGAATCCCGATGTATCGGTGTACGGCACACCGACCTCGTAGCGCCAATTCCGACTCAGATCATACCTTCCGTATTTGTCGAACAGTGGATCGGGATCGATGCAGACAAAGAAAGCTGCACGATGTGGCGCGCTGCTGCGAGGGTGTCGCCGCGGCGATGCCCTGCCACGTCGCCGCCGAACCGCTGCGCGGGGGTGGGCCATCCGGGGCACGCTGCGGCAACTTCCGCCGGAACCGCCCGAGAATAGAGGGGAGGCTAACCAAGGCGGTGGCATGCCGATCCCGATCTGCAGTTTGACCCCCTTGCGGGCCTGCGAGGTGCAGGGCGCCGGCGACCGTTCCCCTTTCGAGGGCCGGCAGGTCCTGCTCCAGGGGCAACAGGTGACCGAGCTGCGCCCCGGCGGCTTCGTCATCCAGGATCCCCGCGGCGACGGCGATCCGAAGACCTCGGACGCGCTGGTGGTCATGCTCGCCAAGGGCTGCACGCCCCCGCCGCTGCACAGCCGGGTCGACGTCGTCGGGACGGTGATCGAGTGGAGCAAAGGGGCCAACCGACGGGATGCGTCGGCGGACCGCTCCGGCGGCCGCACCGAGACCCAGGTCAAGGCCGAACAGGTCCGCGTCGTCTCCACCGGCCACGCACCGCTGCCGGTCGAGTGGCTGCCGCCCGCGATGATGCAGATGGCGGCCGACGAGCTGGCCCGCTACCTCGAGGCGCGCTCGTCCATGCGCGTCGGGTTGCGCGCGAGCGGCGCGCGCTTCGTGGCGCCGAGCAACCCCTTCGGCGACTACACGGTGGCCTACGCCGATTCCGGGACGGCGACACCCTACGGCGGCGTGCTGCGCGAGGCGAAGCGCCCCTGGCTGTTCAACTTCCGGCTCGATCGGGACCTCGGCGATCGCCCGGCGGTCAACGTCGGCGCGACGCTCGACAGCGACGTCGTCGGCACGCTGCGCTACCGCGCCGGCGACTACCAGATCAACGCCGAGCGGATCCCACGCCTGACCAACAAAGCGATCGCGATCGCGCCCAGCAAGCTCGTCGGCACCGCGACACAGATGACCCTGATGATCGCCAACACCTTCAACCTCGATCCCCAGCACGAGCGGGTTGACAAAGTGGTCGGCCCGCGCGACGTCGACGACGACCTCGGCGACGGGCGTTTCCAGGCCATCGCCACGGCGGTCAAGAAGCAGGCCAACTGCCCCGACGTCATCGCGCTGCAGGAGATCCAGGACAGCGACGGCGCCGAGATCAGCGACGAGCGCGCCGCGACGCGCACCTACGCCGAGCTCGACGCCTGCCTGCGCCAGGCGACCGGCATCCCCTATCGCAGCGCCGATCTGGCCCCCGGCGACGGGGACGGCGGCCAGCCGAATGCCCACATCCGCTGCGGCTTCTCCTGGAATCCGGAGCGAGTCGAGCTGGTCGGCGAGATGTGGCGCATCGGTGAGGGCGAGGCCTGTTTCGCCGGCACGCGCAAGCCGGTCTTCGCCCGCTTCCGCTTCAAGGCGACCGGCGAGGAGATCGTGGTCTGCAACGTCCACTTCGCCTCGAAGCGCGGCTCGACCGCATGGAACGATCCGGTCAACCCGGGTTTCGATCCGCGCGAGGCCGACCGGATCGCCCAGGCCGCCTTCGTCCGCCGTTCCCTCGAGCGCCTCGAGGCAGAAGGGGAGCGCTACGTCGTGATGGGCGACTTCAACGATCATCACGACAGCAAGACGGTGGCGGCATTGGTCGACCGCAAGACCTACAACGCCGTCGATCTGCTGGCGGCCAAGGACAAGGTCGACTACGTCCATCGTGGCCACAGCCAGACCCTGTCGCAGTCGATCGTGCCGCGGCGTGACATTGTGGCCGGCCGCATCGAGTACGAGATCCTGCACGGCAACGAGCTCGTCGGCAGCCGGCCGGGCACTTTCGGCACCCGCGTCTCCGACCACGGCTTCAGCCTGATCCGGTACGACATGCGCGGCTGACTCGGGCCGCGCACCTCGGGCGGCGCGGCTGGCACCTCGTGCTGCGCTCGGCCGGCCATCCCCGAACGCAGCCGACAAGACATCGTGAAGGTGGGCTCGCGTTCGCGGCAGAAGAGTGTGGAGGGGGCGGGCGGCCTATGCACATCCTTCCGGCCGTGATGGCCGGCACATGCTCTATCACCGTTCGGTGGCCCGGAAAGCGCGGCGCGCGGCAGGGCTCAGGGGAACGTCACGTTGACCACGTCGACGCTCGGCGTCGTGCCGCCGGTCCAGGTGCAGGTGACGTCGTACTGCTGCGGCACGCACGAGGTGACGCTCGAGGTGTAGGTGCCGTTGTCGCCGGTCACCGGTGCGAAGATCACCTCGCCGGTCATCGCGATGTCGTCCAGCGTCGCGTACTCGGTCCCGGTGCCGCTGTTGCTGTAGGCAAACTGCGCGCGAAGATACTGGCAATTGGTGCTGGTGAAGCTGGGCGAGGTCACCATGGAACAGCCGTCCGCACCACCCTCCGCTCCGTTCGGGACGGTCCCGACGGCGGTCCAATTGGTGCAACCGTTGCCGCAGCACTCGTTGATCGTGATGTGCTCGCCGGCGTCCGGAGCGTCCCCCCCGTCGTCGTAGCCGGCGTGAAAACGGACCTCGACGTTGCGGTAGCCGCGGGCGTCGACCGTGCGCGTCAGAGTCCCGGATTGTTCATTGTGGAAATAGGCACCCGCGCCGCTGGTCGGACAGCTGCCCGGCATCGCCCCTGGCCAATTGAACAGGCTCAGGTTGTTCGCGCTCCAACCGTCCCAGCTGCCGCTGCTGAAGTCGGCGATCCGGTCACCATCGTCTGAGGCGAGCAGCGCCTGCCGCGGCGCGGTGCAGTCGATATCGCTGGCCGCGCCCGCCCGCGAGCCGAGGCCGATGGTCAGGGTGCAGACCGTACACGGCGCGGCCGAGATGCAACTCGCCGAGAGCTCGAGCGTCGGATTGTCGGCCTCGCATACCCCGTGCTGGCAGATGCAGCTGGCCGCGCCACATCCGCTGCACGCTGGATTGCCCGGGACGTGGTTCGGCTGGCAGACGCCGGCCGCGTCGCAGCGGTCCGGGGCGGTGCAGGTGTCGTTGACCGCTCCGCCGCCGGCCTGGTTGCACAGCGCGCCTTCGTTTTTGAGATCCTGCGCCGTACAGGTGCCGCCGCTGCACAGCTCGGCCAGGTCGCACTCGTCGGTCGCGGCATGACAGACGACGCCGTCAGCGAAGACGTCGGTCGGACAGGCGGCCGAGGAGCCGCTGCATTGCTCGGCCACGTCGCAGATCGGATCCTGCGCCGCACGACAGACCGTGCCGGCGTCGGCGAGCAGATCGGCTGGGCAGGTGACATCACTGCCGTTGCAGCTCTCGGCGGCGTCGCACAGGTCGGTTGGCCCACGGCACTCGCGGCCATCCTGGACCGGCTGGTCACACAGGCCGGTGGCGTTGTTGCACCGGCCACACGGCGCGCCGATGGCTTCGCAGTCGACGTCCGCCGAGGTGCAGGTGTGGGCGGCGTCGCACGAGGACTCGCACAGGCTGCCCGGTGCGCCACAGGCGGTGCCCGCCGCCAGGGGCACGAAAGAGCAGCCCGTCGCTGGCAGACAGGCATCGTCGGTGCAGGAGTTGCCGTCGTCGCAGGTGGGCGCCACCGGCTCACAGGTACGCGGCTGGCCGCGACAGCTCGAATCGCAGAAGTTGCCGTTGAAGCCGTCGTCCTCGTCGCACGGCGTGCCGTCCGCCGCAACGGCGCCTGGCACGCAGCCGTTGGTCGGGTGGCAGGTCCAGGCACCGCTGCAGACCCGACCGTTGTCACAGGACTGCTCGTTGGCGATCAGCCCGTCGGCCGAACAGGTGGTGAAGACCAACCCGACGCACGAGGTCGTGCTCGGCATACAGGCGTTGCACCGCTGCGGCGCGACCTGGTCGTTGCAGCCAAACGCGCCGCAGGGCCGTATCTCGTCGACGAAGCCGCGCCCGTCGCACACGACCAACGCATCGCCGTCACAGCTCGAGCTGCCCGGCTCACACTCGTCGCCCACCACCATGCAGGCCGACCAGGTGCCGTCGTCGCAAACCCGCACCGTCCCGTCCGCGCAAGCACTGACATCGCTCGGCGCGGCACACGCATCGCCGGTGGTCACGCAGACGTTGGTCGCCGGGTCACAGGTGTAGTCACCGCCGCAACGTCCCTCCTCGCAGGCCAGCCCGCCTAGGTCAGGCGCGATCTTGAGGCAGCTCGCCAGCGAGCCGAGCGTCCCGGCCACAGCGAACGCGCCACACCCGGCAAGACCCACGATCCGTTGCACCCGCATGCCGATGCCTCCCGGTCATCGCGCCTCCCTTGGCGCCGGCGCGACACCTTTCATCGTAGCCCGATTGAAGTGAGACGACAAACGGTCCAGCCGCGCCGTGTGCGGGTCGAGGGACGAGGTGGCTCGCGGCGCCGGCCACCCGGTGCACGAGCGCCTTGGTGGTCTCGGCCGGCCAGCACGGCACCAACAAGACGTCGGTCGCCTCCCGATCGGTGCCGCGGGCAGCCAGGCCGGCGGCGACGCCGGCGCGACCGACGCCGAATCACGCCTCCATCGCGAGCGCGTCGACCAGGAACGAAACCCCGATCGCCACCAGCAGAATGCCCGCGATCAGATCCAGCCACAGCCGGTGACGACGAAAGAGCGCGGCGCCGACGGTGCCGACCGCGAGCAGGGAAGGGACCGTGCCGAGCCCGAAGGCAGCGCCAAAGGAAGCGCCACGCCAGAAGCCCCCACTCGGCAGGGCGGCGGCGAAGGCACCATACGACAAACCGCACGGGAGCAGACCGAACAACAGGCCGAGGAGCCAGGCGCCGAGGCCGCTCTGGCTGCGGACCAATCGGGCCTGGAGATTGCGCAGCCCCCAGAAGCGGAGCAGGTTGGTGTCCGTGAGCCATCGCGGCTCGGGGAGGAGTCGGAGCCGCGTTGCGCCGAGCCAGATCATAACGACCGAGACACCCACGGCCACCAGGGTCTGGATGCGGGTCACCACCGCCAGGTCATCGCTCGCCGCGCCGAGGCCGTGGCCGACGGCCCCCATCGAGCCGGCGACCGCGGCGTAGGTGGTTACGCGGCCGACGTGGTAGAGGACCTGGCGCCATACGCTCGCCCGCAGCGGCGGCAGCGCCAGAAGCAGGGGCCCGCACATGCCGATGCAGTGACCCGTGCCCGCCAGGCCCAACACGAGCAGCGAGAGGAGGGTGGCATCCACGGCAGGCATTTGCGTCGTCGGGGCAGCGGCGTTATTCGGGACCGACCATGACCCAAGTGAGTCTCGCACGCAAACGGAGGTGCGCGGTGTTGTCTCGAATGACCCTCTCGATCGTCGTGGTGGTCGCGGCCTGTGATTCGCCCACTCCCCGCGAGGCCATCCCGGCCGAGGTCGGCATCGGGCCGACGGGCGAGCTTCGCCCCGGCCCGCACGATCGCTGCCCCCTGTGCGCCATGGCGCCTGCCAACCATCTCAAGACGGCCGCCGCCGTGGTCGCGGGATCGAACACCTACTACACCTGTGGCAACGGGTGTGCGCTGAAGGCGTGGTTTCGGCCAAAGGCGCACCTCGGCGCCAGCGTGTCGCCAACGCGGTTGGTCGTGCAAGACTACTTCTCGGGCGACGACGTCGACGCGGCCGAGATGGTCTTCGTCTTCGGCTCCGACGTGCTCGGGCCGATGGGCCCGATGCCCGTGGCGGTACGCCCCGACGAGCTCGAGACCTTTCAGAAACGGCACGGCGGCACCAAGACCTTTCGTCTCGCGGAGCTGACCGCCGAGAAGATCGACTCCCTCTTGCGCAAGAACAAATGACGCGGCCTCTCATCCTGCTGCTCGTTGGCTCGGCAATCGTCTGGTTGGCCCTGATCGTCCACGCGACCGCCGTACCGCAGACGAGCATCACCCAGAGCCGCGCGGCCGCCGCGCGCCTGAGCTTGCAGCGACTCGTCACCGCCCCCGCCGGCCACCCCGACCGACATCCGGAGCTGCTCCACCCGGGGATCTCGCTGGAGCGGCCCCGGTGAGGCGCCTCTGGTTGACGCTCGCCGGGCGCGAGCTCCTCGTCCGCCCGTGGGAGTCGGCGCTGGTCGGCATGAGCCTTTCGGCGTTGACCGCTGTGGTGGCGGGCACCGGGCTGTTGGCCCGGGGCGCAGAGGCAACCGCCCGCGCCGTGCTCGCCGACGGACCCGACATCGTGGTTCGTCGGGTGGCACCCGACGGGTTTCGGCCCGTCCCAGCGGATCGAGAAGTCGCCGTGACCGGTGTCACCCGCGCTGAGGCCCGCGTGTGGGGCGTGGTCGCTTCGGTCGCCGGGCCGGTCACGCTCGTCGGCGACGACGAGGTGGCACCGGGCGAGAGTCGGATCGGCACCGGGGTCCTCGTCGAGGACGACACGCTGGTTCTCCGCGGCCAGGTCGATCGGACGGTGCGCGTGACCGGGCGGTTCGCCGAGGAGACCGCGCTCGTGACCCACGACCTGGTCAGCCTGCACCCGGACGACGCTCGGGCTCTTCTCGGCCTCGGTCCCGGGGAGGCGAGTGACCTGGCGCTGTGGGTCCATTTCCCTGCCGAGGCCGACGCCCTGTTGCCCGATCTCGAGGCGGCGCTGCCGTGGCCGGTGCAAGCCACGACCCGGGAGCGTCGCGCCGGACTCGCTCTCGCGGCGGTCGGGGGCCGGGCGAGCTTCCAGTTGGCTCTGCTCCTGCCTGCCTTGCTCGCGTTGTTGGCCCTCGGCGCCGGCGCGGTGCGCGACCGGCTCGGGCGCCACACGGACCTCGGGTTGTTGAGCGCCCTCGGATGGACCCGCA
The DNA here is from genome assembly GCA_041309305.1 of Deltaproteobacteria bacterium. Taxonomy (GTDB): domain Bacteria; phylum Myxococcota; class XYA12-FULL-58-9; order XYA12-FULL-58-9; family XYA12-FULL-58-9; genus JBFYZW01. The sequence continues at coordinate 14,677 of JBFYZW010000615.1, forward strand.
ACGAGGTTGTTCGGCTGCAGGTGTTGCGGGCCCTGCTGTTGGTCATGCCGTCCGTGACTTTCGGGGTCGCCCTCGCCTATTCGGCCGTCCACGGACCGGGCGGAGATCTGGTGATCGGGTGGCTCTGGCCCCTCGAGCCTCCCCTGCGCGCGGCCCTGTCGACCGACGGCGCCCTCGTGGTTCTCGGCTGGACCGCCGCCTTCGTGGTCATGCCCTACGTGGCGGTGGTGGCAGCGGTGGCGGCGCTCTCGGGTCACCAGGATCCGGTGACGCAACTGGAGGCGCCATGACGCTGCGCTGCTGCGACGTCGACTACGCCCCGCCGGGGACCACCCGAACGATCCTCTCCGGCGTCGACGTCGCCTTCGCCCCCGGCACACTCTCGGTGGTGACCGGACCGACCGGCGCCGGCAAGACCACCCTGCTCTATCTGTTGGCCGGCCTCGCGCGCCCAACCCGGGGCGAGGTTCGATTTGGCGGGGCAGCCGTCTCCCGCATGACCCAGAGGCACCGGGAGCAGTACCGCCGGCGCGTCGGCATTCTGTTTCAGACGCCGCGCTTCTTCTCCGGGCTGTCGGTCTCGGAGAACGTGGCGTTGCCTCTGGTGGTTCGCCCCGAAATCGATTCGTGGGAGACCACCGTCGCCGGGGCGCTCGAACGCTGCGGATGCCGCGACCTCGACGAGCGCCGTCCGAACCAGCTCAGCGTTGGCCAGCGTCAGCGGGTCGGGCTCGCGCGCGCCCTGGTCGCGACGCCCGAGGTTCTTCTCGCGGACGAGCCGAGTGCTCACCAGGACGAGACCGCGAACCTGGTCGCGAGGCTGCACGAAGAGCGGGACCGGGGGGCCGTGGTCGTCGTGACGAGCCACGACCCGCGTTTGATCGACGGGCTGGGTATCGACGCACGTTTCCGTCTCGACGCGGGCGCCCTGGAGCCATGGTGATCACGCACCCGGTGCTCATCGCCGCAGCGTCCTTCGACGTGATGGCGCTCTTCTTCTTCGCCTCGGCCGTGCCCGTCTCTGCGCGAGTCATCTCGACCTGGGCGCCGGGGGAGGCGAGCACGGGCCAGCTCGCTCTGGAGCGCCGAGCCGAGGCGAGCGCGATCGTGGTCGCCTGGGGCGTCGCGCTCGGGTTCCTAGCGACCGCCCTCTGGGTGTGGGTTGTCGCGGGCATCCTGCCCGAGCTCGTCCGCGGCGCCATGTGCGGCACCGGCGTCATGAACGGCCTCGGCTCGGCGGGGAGCCGCGCGATCTGGCTTCGGCTCATCGCCGTCGGAATCGCCTGGCTGTGGTGGGTCACGCACCGTCTCGACGTCGCGGGCCCACGAGCCACGGCAACGCCGCTCGCCGCGCGTCTCCTGCTCGTCCTGGCGGCGCTGTGGCTCCTGTCGTGCGTTGCGATGCTCGACGGGTGGCTCGGCCTCGACCCGTACCGGCCGGTCAGCTGCTGCACGGCGATCTACGGGCGAGCCACGGGCGCCGCGGCGACGGGAGTCGACGTCCCGGTTGCCGTCGGTGCCATCGCAGTATTGACGCACATCATGGTGGCCATTGCCCGGTGGCGTTGGGTCGTTCCATTGAGCGCCTTCGCGGCCGTGTTGTCGGGCACGCTCGTGATCTCGGGCACTCTGGCCGCGTATCACTATGGGGTGATGGACCATCGGTGTCTCTGGTGCCTGTTTCTCCCCGAGCACCACGGCGTCGGCTACCTTCTGGTCGCGGCGGGGGGTGTGGTTCTGGCCGAGGCGGTGGTGCCGGCGTGGGTGGGGCTGCACCGGGCGCAATTCGAAACCGAAGCGCAGCCGGACAGGCGCACGCGCAGGGCCTTCGTCACCACGATGGGGGCGACGCTCCTCTTCGCATCGCTCGCGGCAGGCCCGGCGTTGTGGTGGCGGATCCGGTTCGGGCTCTTCTGGTAGGAGGTTCCGGACTACTCGCGCCGGACTTCGTTTCGGACCAGCGGCGACCATCCGGGCGAGCCTTCACCTGACGTGGGCGCGGATGTCGAAACGTGAAGCCGATGGCAGGCCGTCCGGCGGCGGCCGCTTGAGCGCCTCAAGCAATCCCGCGCGTTGCGCGTCGCTGAGAAACGCCCGCCGGTCGTTGTCGTTCAGGTTGTTGCGCATGGCGTCAGGACCGCCGGCGTTGAATCGCCGGACGAGCTGGCGCACCCAGTCGGGCTGGTACCCGACGGCCTCGCCGACCTCCGTTGCGGTCAGCCCCGTGGCCCGGAGCCAGAGCGCCTGCCAGTGCGGCTCGCTCTTCGCGTCCTGACCATCGCGGTAACGTTCAAGCAGTCCATCGACCGAGAGATGGACTGCAACGACGAGTGACGGTGCAGTCGAGACCCCCTGATCGGGCGTCAGCGATCCTCATCGCGATCGGTGTCAAGGCGAGTCGGTATCAACAGCACCCTCGGCGTGCGAGAGGCCTTGGCGACCTTGGCGGTCAGAACCAGGGACAGCCCCGAGTCGTGGTTCTGCGTCACGACATCAACGGAGCTCGGGCCAGGTGCAACCCGGTGCCCGCCAGACTGCGCCAAAATCCCACGGCGCGTAGACGCCGTGGCCGTCGTCGTAGAACCGACAACTGTCGCTCTCCAGCTGGCCGAAACCGTTTGCGCACCCGAGACAATCGCGGTTGCCGTCGAACCAGGTATTGGAGACCAGAGTGCCGCTGTTCGTCCCGACCAGGGAATCCCCGCTGGTCACCGCCGTGGCCGCGAAGGAATCCTCGATGTTCGCTGAGCTCGCACCGATCAGGCCGCCCGCCGAACCGGTGGCAGCGACGGTGCCGGCAGCGTAGGAGGAGCGCGCCAGACTGCCCGCCGCCGCCGAGCCGATCAGGCCGCCGACATTGGTATCCCCGCTGACCGAGGCACGCACGGCACAGTCCGCCACCATCGAGCCGCTCTCGAGCATGCCAACCAATCCGCCGACCGCATCGGTGCCGGCAATGGTCCCGCTCACGCTCGAGCGCACGACAACCGTGGCACCGGTTGCCACTCCGAGGACGCCACCGACGCGCGCGCCGGCGTTGATCACTGCGCGCCGCAGACGAACGTCGTGGATCGACGCACCCGAGGCGTAGCCAATCAGGCCGGCGTCGTCCTGACCGGCGTCGTCGAGGTAGAACGAGACATCGAAGCCACCGCCGTCGAGATCTCCGCAGAAAGGTTGCGCGCTGGTGCCGACCACGACCGGGTGAATGCCCAGGTTGAGGGCGTTCTCGAAGCGCACCGCGGCGCCCCAATCCGCGGCGCCGTTGCGGGCATAATCTGCCCACTGGTCGGGAGAGCAGATGCGGAACGGATCGCCGCTCGTGCCGGCGCCGAGCGCGACATAGGAGCCGAGGCTCATGCGCGAGCTCGCCCAGCAATACGGTGTGTGTGGCAGCGAAATCTGCCAGGAGAGCACCGGCGGGCCGACCGCACCCGCCTCAATCGCGGCGGGCGCCATCCAGGCCGGATCGCCGGTGGCGAGCGCGCCGAGCACCGCGGCGCCCTGCATCTCGGTGGAGCTCTGGCCGTCGATCTCCCCCGGACTCGAGCCGGTGATGCCGTAGGCGGCGTTGACCTGCTGCGACGTCTCGACGTTCCAGACGTTGTTGGCCAGAACAGCGGTGGACTGCACGTAGCCGACCAGGCCGCCCACGAGAGACCCGGACACCAACCCGGTCGAGTAGCTGTTCTCGAGCGTGCCGTCGAGGAAGCCGATCAATCCGCCGGCGTAGCTCGTTCCGCTCACTGAGCCTGTGGCGTAACTGCCCTCGACAAGGCCGCTCGCCGTGACGTAGCCGATCAATCCCCCAGAGTAGGAGTCCGCCTCGACCGGGCCGGTGGCATAGCAGTGGCTCACCACGGCATTGCCACCCCGGTCGAACACGCCACCGACGAGGCCGCCCGCCTGGCTCGGCGCCGTGACCGCGACGCTCGACCAGGAGTTGACCATGTCGCCGTTTTCGTAACTCCCCGCCAGACCGCCGTAGTTGGCGCCCGAGGTGGCTTCGAGCCTGCCCGTGGCCCAACAATTCTCCACCCGCGAGCGCCGGCCGTTGGGGTTGTAGCCAATGAGCGGCCCGCACGAGCCGCCGGACACCACCATGTCGACGTCGACCAGGCCGAGGTCATAGACGTGGCCGCTCAGGCTGCGGAACAGGCCCTGCTTCTCACCGCTGCGGATGCGCATGTTGCGGATGGTGTAGTGGTTGCCGAAGAAGTTGCCGAGATAGTTGTTGCCGCCGTTCGACTGACCGATGCCCGACCAGTTCTCTCCGGACAGATCGATGTGATCCATCACCAGGAAACGAGCGGCACAGTCCTTGCGCTCGTGATAGCTCGGGTTGACCTTGCCTTTGCAGGCGTCGTTGGCGATGTCGCGCAACTGCGGCGCACGGCAGAGGACGTACGGGTCGGCGTCGGTGCCGGTCCCGATGGCGAAGAACTGGTTGACCGTGGGGTAGTGGCGGCAAAACGCACTCGCCCGCTCCCAACCGAGCTGCGGGTAGTCGCCGTGTACCGTGTCCACCTTCCAGCGCGTGTCGACATCCCAACCGGCGCTGATGAGATAGCCCGGATCCCGCAACGAGGCCGTGGGCACCGGGGTCAGGCCGATGGGGTCGACGGGCGACGTTCCGACCCCCGAAATGCCGGCGGCGCCCGCCACGGTGTTGTCGTAGAGACAAGCGGAGAAACCAACCGTGCTCTCTTCGTGTCCCACCACGGCGCCCGTCTCGTTCGGTGCAGTGACATCACCGGCCGCGTAGCTCCCGCTGACCGTGCCTCCATCGGCCCACCCGAACAGTCCGCCCGCACCGATGTTGTCGGCGTCAACGGCGGCGGTCGAGTAGCTGTCGAGCACCTGGCCGCTCCAGATGCCGGCGAGTCCGCCGGCGTACGACGTCGCGCCGACCGTGCCGTCGCTGAAGCTCGCTCGCATGGTGCCAGAGGACGCTCCGGCAACGCCGCCGGCGTAGCGGATCGCGCTCACCGTGGCGGTCGAACAACACGCGTAGATGGTGCCGCGTGCGTTGCCAACCAGACCGCCAGCGTATTCTCCGGACGCGATGACCGCGCCGGTGACCAAGCAGCGGCGCAAATCGCCGTCGCTACTGCCGGCGACCGCCCCGACCCGATTGGTGCCGGCGATCGCTGCGTCCGCGAGTCCGAGATTGCGCACCACGCCGGCACTCCCGACCACTCCGAACAAGCCGACGTCGTTCGTGCCCGCAACGTTCAGATGTGCGATCCAATGCTCGTTGCCGTCGAAGACGCCGGAGAACGGCGTCGAGGCGTTTCCGATCGGGGAGAGCGCAGGCTCGCCGAGCAGATCGATGTCTCCGCCGAGCCTGAAGTGTGCATCCCAATCGTCCTGCCCCGACGTGGCCAGGTCACGCAGTTGCGCTGGAGTGCACAAGACGAACGGCGCACCGATAGCACCGGTTCCGACCGCTGCGTAGCTGCTCTCCCCCGCCATCGCCTCGCAGGTGCTGCTGGTCGCGATCATCGACGCATCGATGGCGATGGCGCGGTCGTAGCTGATGGAGCCATCGGCGCCCGGCTCGGGCAGAGTCACAGCCACCGAGTTGCCGATCGGATCATCGAGCACGCCGTCGAAGAGAGCGAGGGCGTTGGCATTCAGGTAGTCGAGGTCGGAGTCGCTATCTCCGGGCCGCACGACATACACGAAGGTCAACGTGTTGGTGCCGCTGCCGCCCTGGTAGTCGACCGCGCGCGCTGCCGGAGCGAGCTCGAGAGTCAACGTCGGCGTCGTGGTGCCCGCGGTCAAGACGACGAAGTCGCTGAAGTTGACGTCGATGGTGATCTGATCGCCGAAGCCGTAGGTACCGTCCCCCTCGCGTACGGTCACCGACTCGAGAACCACCGGGACGTAGTTGTACACGTAGGTCGCAGAGACCGGGGTCGAGATGTTGCCTGCCGTGTCGCAGGCAACCGCGTGAACCGTGTGGTCAGAACCCGCCAGGATCCCGACGCCGGTGGGCGGGACCACGGTGCCATGGTCACACGCGGCGGGGGCCGGACCGTCGAGCACGAACCGGAGCTCGGCGACGTCGGGGTCCGGGGGCGGGAGTACGGCCACCTGGAAAGATCGGGTGAAAACGCTGTCGCCCAAAGACAGGGTTGGCGGTCCCGGGGGCACGTCGTCAAAGGTGTAGACCGCGCTGGCCGCCGCAGAGCCGTTGCCGAGATCGTCGCACGCAATGGCAGTGAGGGTCTGGCTCACGCCGTCGGCGATCGCGATCGGCTCCCCTTCGCGGGCCTCGACGCCGCTCGCACACGACAGCAACGTCGCGTCCCCGAAGGTGATCCGGAAGCCGGCGAAGTCGAGCGCCGGGACCGATTGGGTCAGGGTCTCGATGAAGGCGCCGTTGAATCGGGTCGAGCCGATCGCGAAGGCCGGTGGCGACGGCGGCTCTGCGTCGAAGACGTAGCTCGCGGTTGCCACCCCGGAGTGACGGCCGTCGCGCGCGCAGGAGAGCGCACGCAGCTGGCACGAGCGCATCGGGATCGGGATTGGCTCGCCGGGACGCGCCACCTCGCCGTCCGAGCAGTCGCGCAGCGGCGCTCGGTCGAGCACCCAGCGAAACGAGTCAAACAGAGGATCGTCGGCTGACGACGGCTGCAGCGATTCGGCGAAGGAGAGGTTGAACCTGCAGGAACCACGCGCGAATCGCGGCGGATTGTCGTAGCTCGGCGCCGAGGGCGGAAGCCCGGCTTCGAATCCGCTCCGGCTGCATCCCGCCAGAACAGTGAGCAACAAGATGCTGCGCATGTCGTAGGGAACTATGCACGATGCGACGGGTGGAGGCTACCAATCGAGCGGTATGTCGGGATCGATGCCCACAAGTCGGTGGCTGGCGAGCGGCACGTGTGCCTCGCGGAGGGGGGACCTGAGCGCCTTGGTGAACGGGAATCGTGACCGTCGTCACGACGGCGGCGCGTTCGAGGGCGACTGGCTCGACATCGACACCAACAACTATGACCTGGATCCAGTCCACTACCTGGAGGAAGTAGCCGACGCCTTCGGGATCCAACTACCGCCCTACAGCGACAACCGAAAGCTCGTCGAGTACGTTCTTGCGCGTTGGGTGCCTGCCGCGTCCTGAGCGGCGTCGCCGCCAGTGACTGCGTGACGTCCTCCCAAGATATCGGTCCATTCCAAGTGAGGATTGTCGCATCATGAAGCAGGAGACAGAGCGATGCGAAAATCCGGATTCTCGGACGAGCAGATCGTGTGCGCACTCCGCGCCGCGGCCTGCTGGTCATCGCGGCCCAGACGTGGTTCCATAGTCCGCGGCTCGCGCCCAGGAGGACACGATGCGCCGGTTCTTCCACCTCCTCTCGTTGATTGGTCTGGCCTCCGCCTGCGGCGACGAGCCGCGCTGCGGCGACTGTCTCTGCGTCGAGGACCCGCCGCGCGGCGGGTGTCGGTCGAACACCGACTGCGAGGAGCCGACCAGCGTCTGCGATCGTGAGAGTGGCCGCTGCGTCGAGTGCCTCGTGCTCGGTGACTGCGGCCATCGGCCCGGCACCGTCTGCAGCGCCGGTGTGTGTGTCTGTCCGGGGGGGGCGACCTGGTGCGGCCCGCACCTCTGCGTCGACACCGCCAACGCCTCGGCCCATTGTGGCGTCTGCGAGCGCGCCTGCTTCGGCGCCTGCGCTGCCGGCGCCTGCGTCGACCCGTGGGAGCGTGTCTCGAGCTCCGGCGCACCCGGTCGTCGCCTCCGCCAGGTCGCGGTCTGGACGGGCACGGCGATGGTGATCTGGGGGGGGCAGGTATCGACCGCGGTCGACGACGTCACCAACACCGGCGGCATCTACGACCCGGCCACCTTCACCTGGACGCCGACCAGCCTGGTCGGCGCGCCCAATGGGCGCGGCTTCGCCACGGCGGTGTGGACCGGCACGCGCATGCTCGTCTGGGGTGGGCGCACGTCGACGGATCTGGTGAACGACGGCGCGAGCTTCGACCCGACCACCAACACCTGGCAACCGATGAGCATGGCGAGCGCCCCGGCCCCTCGCTACCTTCACACCGCCGTCTGGACCGGCCAACAGATGATCGTCTACGGCGGTGGCAGCGCAGGGGGGGAGCAACTCGCCACCGGGGCGGCGTACGATCCGCTGGCCGACACCTGGACGCCGATCGCCGCGACGCCGGAGTCGCGCCTCGGGCACAGCGCCGTGTGGGACCCGGTCGCGGCGCGGATGCTCATCTACGGCGGCTTTGGCGACGACGGTCCGAACCTCGATGTCTATTTCCCGTTTGGCACAATCCCTGGTGGGCGCGCCTTCGATCCGGTGGGCAACGCCTGGAGTCCGCTAGCGGTGATCAGTCAACCGTCGCCGCGCGCCGGCCACTCGGCGGTCTGGACCGGAACGGCGATGCTCCTCTTCGGCGGGTACAACGGCGCGACCGATCTCGACGACGGTCGGCGGTGGGACGGCAGCCAATGGACCGCACTGGTTGGCGGCGGCCCCAGCGCGCGCCGCGAGCACGTCGCGGTGTGGTTGTCCGAACCTGGGGTGATGGCGATCGTCGGCGGCATCAACCTCGCCGGCCTGCCCGGGGACGACGGCGCCTGGTCGCCGACACGCCAAGAGTGGCAACCGATCCCGAGTGCGCTCGGGCCGCGTGCCTACCACACCGTCATCGCGACCGGTGACAGCGCGATCGTGTGGGGCGGCATCGGATTCGACAACGGCCTGGTCGGCGACGGGGGTGTGTACCGGCCGTGACGGCGGGAGATGCGTAGCAGGCCGCCGCCCCACCGCGGACAACACGAGAACGGGTGACGTAGTGCCAGTGAACGCGCCGCCTTCGCGTCGGTTCGGTGCGAACCCGATGGGGTGATGAGATGAAACGGTTCGGATGCATCACTGCGCTCGTCTGGGGGGCCAGCTGCTACTCCGGTGGGGCGCAGAACCTCGCCCGATATCGCTAGCTCTTCCCGAACCTCGAGACTGTCTGGGCCTACACCGGCTCGGCGCCGGGCAGCGCGAGCGGGGCGACGGTGCACCTGCGCAACTGGGAGCGTGCGACGCGTGGCGAAGGCCTCGAGATCAAGAAGGTCGCCGCCGAGCAGAGACGCGGTGGCATTCGCAAGAGCGAGAACGTCGAGGTCCGCGATTTGCGCGAGATCGACGCCGGACAAGAGGGTGAATCGACGGCTGAGCTGCTCGAGCGTATCGCGGCACAGCAGGAGATGTTCGAGAGCTTCTCTTACGGCGCGCGCAACGTCGAGAACCCGCAGAGTGGTCCCTTGCGCGACTACTACAACCTCGTGCAGTCCGCACTGCAACGCGGCGATCTCCCGCCCTTCGCGCGGCGAGAGCTCGAGGAAGTGCGCGACAAGACGATTCGACTCCTCTTCTATGACTCGGCGATCCGCGGCAGGTTCGCCACCGAATACCCCGCCCAGATCCGCGCCGGTTATGCGGCCATTGGCAAGACGCCGCCCGACTTCACGAAGCTGTCGCGCGCTCAGGCGTGCCATGAGATCGACAGGTATTTCACGGCGGTGTGGGAGCAAGGCCTGAACAGCTCTCTGCGAGATCGTCTCGCCGGCGTCGCGTTGCTGAACGACCGGGCATGACTCCCTAACGACCTGGGCGGGCCCGCTCGAGCGAGGAGAGTGCAGAAACGAGCAGCCGGTTCGCGGAGCCGGCGGCCGGGCGAGGAAGTCGATTCGCCACCGAGCGCCGGTCGGCAGGACAGCATGTTGAAGCGCCACGCACGGCGGGGTTGCCACCGCTCGAAAAACGGGCCGTGACTGCCGAGTTGGTTCTGCTGTTGCGCTCCACCTTCGGGGGCCAAGAACCTGAAGCGACAGGGACTGTGCTCAACCGCTCTCTTGCTGCTCGGTGCCATACTGAGCCAGGCGGAGGTCGAACGGTTGGAGCCGGTGAAGGTCAGGCCGGCGTCGGTCTGCCCACCGGGTGGAAACCGTTCGTCCGACCCATGCGGCCGGTGTTGCAAACGGTGTTCGGCCGTGCGTTGATAATGGTCGTGATGGAGGGGGCAGTCGACGAGCGGCTAGGCAGAGGGGGGGGCGTCATCGGGAGAGGGGTTCTGCTCCGCAGTTGCCCCCTGCCCGGGAGCGGTCGTGCGAAGACATAACATCGGCGAGACGCGCTGCCGTCTCTCTCTCGAAGCGCGAGCATTGGCCGTGGCCTGGGTGCTGGCCGCAAACTTGACCGGCTGGGCGGGGTGCACCGCGCGGAGCGGACTCCTCAATGGTCGACCGACGGACGACGCAAGCGCCGGCCCGTTTTGTTCAACCAGCTCGGCGCGGTGGTGCGAGGATTTCGAGGAGGGCGTCGATTGCGCCGATCTGACGCCGATTGGTGCGACGGTCACTGGAGCGCCTGACTGTCGTTATACCGGCAGCGAGCGGGATGGCGAGTACGCGGCCGCGGCCTTCGTCGATGGCACTCGGGACAGCGCCGAGTTTCTCGGCCTCGACGATCGCTGCGCCCTCGATGACGGCATCTGCGAGTTTCGCATGGTGTTCTTGGCCGGCGCCGGCCCCGATGCCTGGCAGACGGTCGCCCATCTGTTCGGCGGGACGACGGCCGTGGTCTACACGGATTACACGCCGGGGAACGAGGAGTTCGTCGTCTCCCTCGGTTGTGACACCGGCGACGAACGGCTGTTCATCCCGTTACCGTTGGGCGTACGAGCCAAGGCCTGCGTCGTCGTCGACTGGAACACCGACACTGTCTCGGTTGCCCTGGGCGACCCGCGATCCCTCGGTTCCCCGTGTCCCGACGACATCGGCGCCGCGAGCGCAGGTTGCTCCAGCGGCGGATCGATCGCCGGTGCGACCATTGACGCAGTGCTGCTCCAAGACGGCAACAGCGATTCGGCGGCGCGCGTCTGGGACAACCTCGAGCTGTATTGAGCGTTGAGCCAGCGGTGGCGTCCGTGACGCAGCCCAACGAAACCGACCCCCCGGCGCGCCCAGGTGATGCGCAGATATCGCGGCCACCCGCAGCGCAGTGAAGGAGAGTGCGAGTGTGGCTGCGCGGTCGAGCTCGGTCCTTGGGTCATCGACCTGACCAGATCGCCAAAACCGGCGAGGCCCAGGCGCGGCGGGTGCGCCGAGTCGGCGGTGAGCTGATCGTCGACGTCCGCGTCGCGCAGCGCGAGGAAGCGGCGGTAGGACTCGGCTGCCGCCGGGCTCTGAAGGCCCTCTTGGGCTCGCCCGAGGTAGTAGTGAACCGGCGGCAAGAGGCGGTAGGTGGGAGCTTCGTCGAGGAAGACCTCGACGGCCTCGCCCCTGCGCTGGAGACACCGTTCGAGCTCGTTGTGCGCCTCCCGGTAGGCGCCGTCGGCCAGGTAGGCACGCGCGGCGGCGAAGCGGGCCAGCCAGGTGTCGGTGAGCTTGCGCGCCTGCAACAACGCGCGGAGCGCCTCCTTGGGGTCGCCCTGCTCGAGCGCCACCTCGCCGTGGATCAACTTGGCGTACGACTGCGGGTCGGGCTCGAGCCGCTCCCCGAGCTTCTGCGCCAGGCTCAGCGCGCGCGCCTGCTGGCCAGCACGATCGCGAGAATCTCCCGGCGGTCGGTGGCCGTCTCGCTGCTGCGTGCGATCTCGGCGCCGCTGAGGACATCGACCGTCCGCAGAACGACCTCGTATCGACCGCCGGGCGAGCGGATCGCGCCGGCGATCCCCGTGGCCGTCGCGCGGTCGTAGACCTGGATGAACGATGCATCCTCTAGCGCGACGGTGAGCGCCGGCCAGTTACACCCGAGCACCGATGGTGCGAGTTCTGCTTTCGACTGGAAACCGAAGGGCTGGCGAGGATCGGCACGGTGCCGTACATCTTGCCGGCGCGGGTGCACTTGATCAAGTAGGCCAACCGTCGCTCCATCTCCTCAGGGCGCAACTGGCCGGCCTCTGCGATCCAGCTAATCTTGAGGCGCTGATAGAGGTGCGGAAACGACGAGAACGTCTTCCACACCGCCGGGTTCTCGCGCAGCCGCTTCTTCAGCCAGATCGGCACCTCCCATGGATCTTGAGGCGTGCCCAGCTGGTCACGAATGGGCGCGAGGCCAGCCTCGGTCATCTGGCCTGCGGCCTGCATCTTCCACGCCCGTTGGCGGTTGAGCTCCGACAGGAAGCTGTTCTTTCGCCGTGGGGTCATGCGTTGAACGTTGCTGGTGTCGTCGAGCTTCTTGATGGTGCTGTCGATCCAACCGAAGCAGAGGCACTCCTCAACCAGGTCGTCGTAGTTGACGGAGGGCTTCCCCGTGCCCTTCTTGAACCGTCGCACCCCGATCTCGGTCTTCTTCGCGTGGTTGCGGTTGAGCCAACGCCGCCACTGCGATCGCGTGTTTGGGTAGAAGACCTCGCCGATGTCCATGTGCGGACGATACGACCGCTGGCGGTTAGGGGCAATGTGGCCA
>JBFYZW010000616.1:0-24434 GCA_041309305.1 Deltaproteobacteria bacterium
AGGTCGAAGATCGTCCCGGCGAAGGCGTCGGTCGGCGCGCGCGGCGCGCCGCCGGCGATCCACTCCGGGTGGATGCGCAACAGCGGGTGAGCCTCGACCCAGGCGCCGCCGCCGGCCGGCCGGTAGCGGACGGTGGCGCGGGTCGCCGCCGGCAGCGGCACCGCCAGCGGCAGGTAGAGGCCGATCTGCTCCGGCGTCGCCCGCTCGAGGCGCAGGTCGAGCGCCGGAGCGACGACGGTGATGCTGAACGGCGCGCTGTCGATTGGGCCGCTCCCGTCGTCGGCGGTCGCCACGTAGCTCTGGCTGGCGCTCACCGCCGTCGGCGTGCCGCTCAGGGTCCCGCCGGCGAAGCTGAGGCCGGCCGGCGGCGCCGGCGCCAGCGTGATCACCGCTGCGCCCGACGGGTCGTCGAGGTAGGCGCGCAGGCTCACCTGCACCGGGATGCCGAGGTTGAAGGTCCAGTCGGGGATTGTCCGCCAGGCGAAGACCAGCGCGGCGCCGTCGCCGCTCAGCGCGTCGCCGTTGCCCGCCGCGGCGTCGGCGGGGGTCGCGTCCCCCGCTCGCGCCTCACCGACCGCGCCCCGGCAACTGCCGAGCGCCCACAGGACCGCGACCACGCCGAGCGCGCGCATCAGCACCTCCCGGGGCTCAGCCCTTGTCCCCCTTGGCCGCGACCAGCCGCTTGGCCTGGTTGGCCACCGCGGTGTTGACGTTCTTCGACTTGGCCACCGCCTTCAGGTCGGCGGCGCGCAACAGCGACAAGAAGCGCATCGCCACCGGCAGCGGCGTCTTCGGGTTGTTGACCAACGCCTTCTTCACCCCGTAGGAGCGGACCATGTCCTTGCTGTTGGCGATGATGCGGATCACCTCGTCGGCCACCGATCGGCTCTGCGCCGCCGTGACGATCTCCTGCTCGGTGACGCGCGGGCTGCGGATCGCCGCCGAGGCGACCACCCGGTTCGAGTCGCGCACCAGGAGCGTACGCAGCTCCTTGTTGCCGCGCAGCGCCGCGGCGACCTTCTGCGAGACGCTGAGCGAGGCGACCAGCTGGAAGGCGCTCATCCGCTCGGGCGCCTCCTCCTCGCCCTGCTCGTCGGCCCCACCGTCGGCCGCCGGGCTGCGCGGCGCCGTGTGCTCCTCCTCGTCCATGTCGACGTAGTCGGCCAGCTCGGCCGGCAGGACCACCTGATGGGCGGCGTCGAGCATCTCGCTCGGCGACAGCCGGCTGATCGCCTCGGCGAACTCCTCCATGTCACCGAGGATGACGCCGGAGCGGACCAGGAAGTCGAACAGGCGATCGAGGCTCGAGCGCAGCAGGTTGGGGTTCTTGGCGATGGCGCGGACGATCGCCTCGGAGCGCAGGCAGCGCTCCTGGTTCTCGGCGATGATCTCGGCCACCGGCCCGGCCGCCTCGACGGCGACCAGCGCGATCGCCTCGTCGGGGGTGGCACGGTTGAGCACCAGCTTCTGCTGCGCCTCGGCCCGCCCGGCGAGCGCCGGGGCGAGCGCCACCAGCGCCGCGGGCGGCAGCGCCTGCTCGAGCGCCGGCAGGAGGATCTTGTCGGGCAGCTTCGCCAACCCCTCGCGCGCCGCGGCGGCGATCGTCTGGTCGGCGTCGAGCGATAGCCCGGCGACGACGATGAGCATCTCGACCGGCGGCAGCGGCGCCAGGCCGCGCGCCGCCATCATCCGCATCGGCAGCGGCGAGGCCGGATCGAGGTGGCGCCGCGCGCCGGCCGGCAACGCGGCGAGCAGCTCCGCCTGGCTCATCGCGCACCTCCGGTGGCGTTGCGGCCGTGGATCAGGCGCAACCCCTCGAGCGTCAACAGCTCGTCGACCGATTCGATCGCGTTGGTGCAGCTGGCGATCGTGCTCGCCAGGCCGCCGGTGGCGACGACCTTGGGCACAAACTCCAGCTCGCCGCGCATCCGGGCGATCATCCCGTCGACCAGCGCCGCGTAGCCGTAGAGGATGCCCGACTGCATGCTCGCGACGGTGCTCTTGCCGACCACCGCCGGCGGCAGGGTCAGCTCGACCCGCGGCAGCTTGGCGGCGCGAGCGAACAGCGCCTCGGTGGCGATCACCACCCCCGGCGCGATCGCCCCGCCGAGGTACTCGCCACGCGGCGAGATGACGTCGAAGGTGGTCGCGGTGCCGAAGTCGACGACGATCACGCCGTGCGGCCCGCCGGCCACGCGGGCGAAGCGCTCGTAGGCGGCGACGCCGTTGACGATCCGGTCGGCGCCGACGTCGCGCGGCTGGTCGTAGAGGATCGGCATGCCGGTCTTCACCCCCGGGCCGACGATCAGCGGCTCGAGCCCGAGGCGCGCCACGCACATCCGGCGCAGCACGTGGGTCAAGGGCGGCACGACGCTGGCGAGCACGACCTCGCGCACGGCCTTGAGGTCACAGCCGGCGTCGAGCGTCAGCTCGCGCAGCAGCACGCCGTACTCGTCGTCGGTGCGCCCCTGCGCGGTGGCGAGACGGAAGTGGGCCACCAGGCGCGCCTCGGCGAACAACCCGACCACGATGTTGGTGTTGCCGATGTCGATGGCCAGGAGCATGGCCCACGGTGTATCGCGCGGCACGCGCTCGGACAAGCTGGCCGCTCACCCCTTGCCGTAGCCGAGGTAGTCCCAGGTGCGCCGATCCTGCTTCCAGAGGAACAGGTCCATCACGTAGTGGGTCACCTGCGGGACGAAGAGCAGCGCGCCGACCGCCACCGCGACCGCCGGCGGCGCCGCGAGGTGACCGAGCGGGAAGAGCTCGTCGTGGCCGTGGCGCACGAACGCGTCGGCGAGCGCCTCGCCGAGGTAGGCGATCGCCACCAGCAGCGCGGCGAAGGCGAGCGCGCCGCGCCAGCCGCGAAACAGCGCCGCCAGCCGCTCCGGCCGGGCGGCGAAGCGCCCGCGGCCCCACTGGTGGACGAGGAACAGGTAGGTGCCCGAGTGCATGAAGATCGCCACGGCGAAGAAGGCCATCTCCGAGTTGAACAACATCCCGGCGGTCCAGTAGGTGACCCACGAGGCGCCGATGACCAGGTAGCGGGCCCAGTTCGGCGGCCGGCCGCCGCGCACGCGCCGCAGCTCGCGCACGAGCCAGAGCGCGAAGATGCCCCAGACGACCGGCAGCGTCACCTCGCTGGTCCAGGCCGGGATCCCCTCGATCATCACCGCCGGCTCCTGCAGACCGTAGGCGCGCGGCAGGTGGGTGTGCCACCACAGATAGGCGTAGCCGAGGACGCTGCCGAGCAGCAGGTGGTCCCAGACGCGCGTGGCGCGCTCGGCCTCGTGGCGCTGGGTGAACTCGAGGAAGAGGTGCTGCTGGCGGGCGATGTGGAACAGGTTCAGGTAGACCACCAGCGCGAAGAGCAGCAGCTCCTGGCCGGCGAGCCACAGCGCGCCAGCGACGGCGAAGATGCCCAACGGCGTGGCGACCAGCACCGCCCGATGGTCGCGCCGGTACTCGGCGTCGAGGTAGGTGGGGAAGAGCGTGGCGAAGACGTGCGGCACGTCGAGCAGCACGTAGACGACCAGATAGAGCCAGCCGAACATCGGCGCGGCGAGCAGCCCGGCGTGCCCGAGCCAGAGCGCGAAGGCGATGCCGCACAGCGGCGGCCCGAGGAAGAGCAGCGGGTCGAGGCGGGCGGAGAAGACCCAGGCGCTGCCCGACGGCTCACGCATCGACGCGCTTGCCGGGCGTGCACTTGAACAGCGAGTGGTAGGGATAGACCGTCCCGCTGTCGACCGCGTGGCGCACCGCCGTGGCGGAGCGCGGCGTCGCGGTGAAGAAGGCGCCGTAGCGCTTGAGCTCCTCGACCCGGCAGCTGCGCTCGAGCCGGCCGTTGTAGACGGTCATGTCCGGGCAGCTCTCGCACATGTCGATCGTCCCGTCGGCGAGGATGTCCATCGGCTGGATGAGCACGATCGTCTGCGCCTTGGCCGGCTTCAGCAGGCTGAGCGGGTTGCGCCGCAGGTGCCGCGGCAGACGCAGCACCGCCTTGCGCGACTCTTTGTCGAACAGCGACGTGGCGACGAAGAGCGACTTCGGCGCGTTGAGCAGCACCTTGGGGATGAAGCTCAACCACTTGTCGTAGATCAGGTTGGTGGTCAGCTGCGCCGCCTTCATCAAGGTCGGCGAGAGGTAGCCGAGCGTCTGGCCGTCGTGCACCAGCCGGCCGACAAACAGCCACTTCAAGCTCGCCGGATCGCCGGTGCCGGCGAGGTAGGCGCACGGCTCGGCCTCGGGCTCGTCCTGGCGCAGCCGGTCGTAGAGCTGGCTGACGGTCACCTTCTCGTCGCCGGTCCAGCCGACGTCGGTCCCCTCGTTCAGCTCCTCGAGGCCGGTGACCTTCTCGCCGTTGGCGAAGAAGTCGAACTCGCCCATCACGTGCGCGTCGCGGTAGCAGACGAAGATCAGCCCGTCGACGTCGGCGGCCCGTTTGCGCGCCCAGGCCGAGATCTTGGCGATCTCGTCGAGGGTCGTGCTGCTGACCGTGTGGTTGAAGTTGCAGATCAGACCCTTCGCGTCGCGCACCATGTCGGCCAGCTCGTCCTTGCGCGCCGTCAGATCGGCATAGCTGTTCGAGCGGCAGTCCGGCCGGTCCTGCGACGAGTCGACGTGGAAGGTGACGCCTGCCAGCCCCGCCGCCTTGAGCTCGGCCAGCCGCTCGGCGGTCAGCTTGACGCCGTTGGTGTTGAGCACCGGCCGGTAGCCGAAGCGGCGCACCATCCGGACGATCGCCGGCAGCTCGGGGTGGAGCAGCGGCTCGCCCCCGGCGATGCTCATGCAGTCGACCGCGCGGTTGGCGTAGAAGACGCGCAGCTCCTCCTCGATCTCGGCCAGCGACTTGTGCTGCGCGTCGCGCTTGCGGTAGCAGCCGTGGCAGCCGAGGTCGCACTGATTGGTCACCTCGAGCCACGACAGGCCGTTCGAACGGTGGGTCCAGGGCAACGGGTAGAGCTTGCTCAGGTCGATGGTCATTGGTTCCCCTCTCGCTGGCCGGCACGCTACCACACTCGGCGCCGACCTGTGGAGCCCAACCGTCGCCGGCGGGTTCCTTGCCGTCGGCGTGGGCGGCCGGTACAACTTGATCATGGTCGGTGTCTTGGCCGCCCTGCTGCTCTCCGCGCCGCTGTCGCCACAACAGGCCGGGGCCGAGGCGCGGGCGCAGTTTGGCCGCGGGATGAAGGCGCAGGCCGACGGCAACCTGGTCGCGGCGCACCGCGCCTTTTCGGTCGCGACCCAGTTGCTCCCCGACTGGCCGCTGCCGCTGTTGCAGCTCGGCATCGTCGAGCAGACCCTCGATCCGCACAACGGCGCCGCGCTCGACTGCTTCACCCGCGCCGTGCAGCTCGCGCCGCGCAACCCGCGCGCCCGCCACCTGCTCGGCGCCGCCTACGCCCGCGCCGAGCGCTGGCACGACGCCGAGCGCGAGCTGGTCCAGGCGCTGCTGTTGCGCCCGCGGATGCTCGACGTGCTCGTCGTGCTGGCCCAGGTGCAGCAGGCGGCGGCCAAGGCGCCGGAGGCGATCGAGACCTGGCGCAAGGTGCTGGAGGTGTCCGGGCAACACACCGGCGCCTGGACCGCGCTCGCCGAGCTCTTCGAGGCGACCGGCCAGCTCGACGAGGCGGAGCGGGCGCTGTTGGCGATCACCCGCGTGCAGCCGCGCGTGGCCTACAACCACTACCGACTGGCCCAGTTCTACGAGCGGGTCGGCAAGCCGCACAAGGCGCGCGAGGCCCACGCCCAGGCCGAGGCGCTCGATCCCCGCCCGAACCGCAAGATGCGCACGCTGCGCTGAGCGGCGCCCCGGGCGTCGTCGACTCAGGCGCGAATGCGGTTGAAATCGGCGGGCAAACCTCCCTAAACTGGTGGGGCGATGGGCTTTGCGAACGAGCCGCGCGCCGACGGCCTCGACGGCCCCGAGCGCGACCCGCCGGAGACGAGCGAGCGTCCGCTGGTGATCTTCGCCAGCGCCGGCGACTGGTCGGTGCCGCTCATCGAGCTGCTGCAGACCCGCTTCCAGGTCGTGCTCGCCGCCAGCGTCGGCGAGGTGCTCGACAAGGTCGCGACGCTGCAGCCTCGCCTGCTGCTCACCGGCCACGCGCTCGAGGACGCCGACGCGCTCGGCCTGTGCCGCCGACTGCGCGGCGATCCGCACCTGCGCTCGATCTCGATCGCGTTGCTCGACGACGGCAGCGCCGCGATCGACGAGGTCGCGGCCCTCGCGGCCGGGGTCAACCGCCTGGTCCGCTGGCCCGGCGACGAGCAGCGCTTCTTCGCCCTGCTCGAGGAGCTGGCCTTCGTCGCCGCGCGACGCGACGCGCGCCTGATGGTGCGCATGGACGTCGAGATGACCAACGGCGTCACCACCACGGTGGGCTTCAGCCACAACCTCTCGGTCAGCGGCATGTTGCTCGAGGGCAAGCTCGACACCAGCGTCGGCACGCGGCTCGGTCTGCGCTTCGCGGTGCCGACCTGCGCCGACGAGCTCTGCCCCACCGCCGAGGTGGTGCGCATCCAGGCCACGCCGCTGGCCCGCACCCAGTTCGCCGTCCGCTACACCGCGATCGCCGCGCGTGACCGCGCGGTCATCGCCCGCTTCGTCGAGAACGGCCGGCGGCTCGGCCTGCGCCGACCCTGAGCCGGCTCACCCGAGCACCAGCCGACAGGCCCACGCGGCGCCGACCAGGCCGGCGGTGTCGCCGATGAGGCAGGCGATCACGGTGTGGCGGGTGCGCCGGATCTGGATGACGCCGAAGTAGAGGGCCAGGACGTAGAAGGTCGTCTCGGAGCTGCCCTGCATCGTGCTGACGATCTGGCCGATGAGCGAGTCGGGGCCGTAGACCTTCATGATCTCGGCGGCGACGCCGAAGGCGCCGTTGCCGGACAGCGGCCGGATGAAGGCCATCGGCAAGGTCTCTGGCGGCATGCCGATCGCCTCGGCGACCGGCGCGACCAGCTTGACCAGGAGGTCCAACCCGCCGGAGGCGCGCAGCATCCCGATCGCCACCAGCACCGCGACCAGGTAGGGCATGATCCGCACTCCGACCTGGAAGCCCTCGCGGCCGGCGTCGACCAGCACGTCGTAGACGCCGACGCCGCGCAGCACGCCGTAGAGGGCGATGCCGACGATGATGACCAAGAGCGGCCAGTGCGAGAAAGCCTCCTTCAGGCTGCCCCAGGCGCCGACCGGAACCCCGTCGACGGTGGCGCGGCTGCCGGCCTGCAACGCCCAGACGAAGGCGGCCAGGACCGCGAGCGTCAGCAGGATGCCGGCGACCAGCCCGGCGGTGCTGGCCCGCGAGCCGGCGGCCTCGACCTTGGCCTCGGCCTCGGTGGTGTCCGGGGCCGCCGGCACCGGCGCCGTGACCGGCGCGGCCAGATCACCTCGTGGCCGGAGCGAGAAAACGCGCAGCCGCTGCAGCGACTTGGCCGCGACGATCGCCACCGCGGTCGACGCGGTGGTCGCGAGCAGCGTGGTCAGGAAGATCGAGCCCGGCGCCGCCGAGCCGAGCGAAGCGCGCAGGCCGATGATGCCGGTCGGGATGAGCGCGACGTTCGAGGTGTTGATCGCCAAGAAGAGCGCCATCGAGTCGGTGGCCACCCCCTTCTCGCGGTTCAGCTTGTCGAGCTCCATCATCGCCTTGAGGCCAAACGGAGTGGCGGCGTTGGCCAGGCCGAGCATGTTCGAGGTGATGTTGAGGATCATCATCCCCATCGCCGGGTGATCGGCGGGGACGTCGGGGAAGAGCCAGGTCAACACCGGCCGCAGCGCCCGCGCCACGGCGCGCAACAGCCCCCCGTGGTGGAGGACCTGCATCAGACCGAGGAACAGGGTCATCACGCCGACCAGGCCCAGCGCCAGCGTGATCGCCGCGCCGGCCTGCTCGGTCGAGGCGCGGGCGACGTCGTCGAGCGTCCCCGCCGCCGCGCCGAAGACGATCGCCGCGACGACCATCAGCACCCAGATGGCGTTCATCATGCCCGGCCATTATCGGCCGGGCCGGCGAGGCGACGAAAAAACCGGCGACGATCCTACGAGCAGCCGCTGGTCGTGCCGCAGTTGACGCACTTGTAGCAGGTGCCCGAGCGGACCATGATCGAGCCGCAATCGGAGCAGGCCGGCGCGTCGGCCTGGTTGGCGAAGACCAGCTTCTCGTTGGCCTCGAGCTTCGGGGTCGGCGCCACCACCGTCGCCAGCGCCGGCGCCGGCGCGACGAGGTTGGCGTTGTGCAGCTCGTCGGCCTTGACGAACTTGAGCGCCAGCCAGCGGAAGATGTAGTCGGTGATCGACTTGGCGATCGGGATCTCGCGGTTGCCGGTGAAGCCCGACGGCTCGTAGCGCGTGTGCGAGAACTTGTCGCACAGGACGTGCAGCGGCACGCCGTACTGCAGCGCCAGCGAGATCGAGGTGGCGAGCGAGTCCATCAGGCCCGAGATCGTCGAGCCCTCCTTGCTCATGGTGATGAACACCTCGCCGGGCATGCCGTCCTCGTACAGGCCGACGGTGATGTAGCCCTCGTGGCCGGCGATCGAGAACTTGTGGGTGATCGCCTCGCGCTCGTCGGGCAGCCGACGGCGCGCCGGGCCGACCGGCTTGTCGGCCCCCTTCTGCTTGGCGCTGGTCGACAGGGGCTGCGAGCGCTTGCAGTTGTCGCGGTACAGGGCGATCGCCTTGAGCCCCAGGCGCCAGGCCTCGAGGTAGATGGTGCCCACCTCGTCGACCGTCGCCTCCTCGGGCAGGTTGACGGTCTTCGAGATTGCCCCGGAGATGAACGGCTGCACCGCCGCCATCATCCGCACGTGCCCCATCGGCGCGATCGAGCGCTTGCCCTTGACCGGCTTGAAGGCGCAGTCGAACACCGCCAGCTGCTCGGGCTTGAGGTAGGGCGCCCCCTCGATCGTCTCCTCGCGCTCGAGGTACTCGAGGATCGCCGCCTTGTGCCCGTTGGTGTAGCCGAGCTGGTCGAGCGCGTCGGGCACCGTGCCGTTGACGAGCTTGAGCAGCCCCCCGCCGACCAGCTTCTTGTACTTGATCAGCGAGATGTCCGGCTCGATGCCGGTGGTGTCGCAGTCCATCATGAAGCCGATCGTGCCGGTCGGCGCGAGCACCGTCGCCTGGGCGTTGCGGTAGCCGTGCTCCTCGCCGAGCGCCAGCGCCTCGTCCCAGGCGGCGCGGGCCGCCTGGAACAACCCCGGCGGCACGAGCGCCTGGTCGACGCCGTCGACCGCCTGGCGGTGAGCGCGCATCACCCCCAGCATCGACTCGGCGTTGTCGGCGTAGCCGAGGAAGGCGCCCTTCCCTGCGGCCAGCCGAGCACTCTGGGCGTACGCCTCGCCCGTCATCAAGGCGGTGATCGCCGCCGCGTAGGCGCGACCCGCGTCGGAGTCATACGGGAGCCCCCTCGCCATCAGCAGCGCGCCGAGGTTGGCGTAGCCGAGCCCGATGGGCCGGAACCTCTGCGAGTTGCGTCTGATCTTCTCGGTCGGATAGCTGGCCGCGTCGACCACCACCTCCTGGGCGGTGAAGACCACGTCGATCGCGTGCTTGAACCCCTCGACGTCGAGCTCACCGTTGGCGTCGCGGAACTTCATCAGGTTGAGCGACGCCAGGTTGCAGGCCGAGTCGTTGAGGAACATGTACTCGGAGCACGGGTTCGAGGCGTAGATGCGATCGGTGGCCTTGCAGGTGTGCCAGCGGTTGACCGTCGTGTCGAACTGCAGGCCCGGGTCGCCGCACAGGTGCGCGGCGGCGGCGATCTGCTTCATCAGATCGCGCGCCGGGTGCGTGGTGCAGACGTTGCCGTCGACCCGGTTGATCGTCTTCCACATCTGGTCGTTCTCGACCGCCTTCATGAACTCGTCGGTGACGCGCACCGAGTTGTTCGAGTTCTGGAAGAAGACCGAGCCGTAGGCCTCGCCGTCGACCGCGCCGTCGTAGCCGGCGTCGATCAGCGCCCAGGCCTTCTGCTCCTCCTTGGCCTTGCAGTTGATGAACGGGACGATGTCCGGGTGATCGATGTCGAGGATGACCATCTTCGCCGCGCGCCGGGTCTTGCCGCCGCTCTTGATCACGCCGGCGAAGGCGTCGTAGCCCTTCATGAAGCTGACCGGGCCGGAGGCGAGGCCGCCGCCGGCCAGGTGCTCGATCGAGCCGCGCAGCGGCGAGAGGTTGGTGCCGGTGCCCGAGCCGAACTTGAACAGCCGCCCCTCGGTCTTGCACAGCTCGAGGATCGACTCCATCGTGTCCTCGACCGAGTTGATGAAGCAGGCCGAGCACTGCGGCTGGGCCTCGACGCCGACGTTGAACCAGACCGGGCTGTTGAACGACGCGTACTGGTTGAGCAGCAGGTAGGTGAGCTCGTCGGCAAAGGCGCCGAGGTCGGCCTCGCTCTGGAAGTAGCGCGCCTGCTCCGCCCAGGAGGCGATCGTGCGCACGACCCGGCCAACGAGCTGCCGTACGCTGCGCTCGCGCTCCGGGGTGCCGAGGACGCCGCGGAAGTACTTCGAGACCACGACGTTGGTGGCCAGCTGGCTCCACCCCGCCGGCACCTCGATGTCGCGCTGCTCGAAGACCACCTGACCGCGCTCGCCGGTGATCACGGCGCTGCGCTTGTCCCACTGCACCTGGTCGAAGGGGTCGACGCCGGCGGTGGTCCAGCGGCGGACCATCGTCAGCCCGGCCGGGTCGGCCTCGCCGAGGCGCAGCTTCGGCCGGCGCTTGGTCCGGCGGCTATCGTGGCGCGCGGCGGCCAACACATCGACCCGGCTCGTCCCTGACCCTTGCTCGTGCATCGTTCTCCTCCTCCGCGAGATTGTGTCCCCGCCACGGCGCGCACCGGGGCGGGCGCTGCTCCCCGAGCTCGACCCTATTGTCGAAAACCGAAGGAGGTCGTTCTTGCCCAATCCTGATCTCCCGTCAAGACGCTCCCGCGGCGCAAACTCGGCTAACCGGGCAATGGATCGTTTTCTCGTGGTTTTTGTCGCAGAAAAAAAGATCGCCGCCCGTGCCCTGGCTCACAGGCGATGCGCCGTAACCTAATGCAGTGTAGGGCGACATGCAGCGGTTAGGCTAATACCGGCGTCTCGCTGGGTCAAAAAAACGGCGCGCCGCTGACGCGCCCATCGGCCAACGGTTTCGACCTCCCCGACCCGGCTCGTCCTTGCGCGGCAAGCGCGAGATCGTGGTGGGCGCGTGGCGCGCTTGATCGCCAACGGCGAGAGATCGGTCGAGCGCGGCGAGCGCGACAGATCAACGGCGAGATCGATTCGCCGCCGATCAGCTCTCGCCCGGCTCGTCGTCCAGGCGCGTCGGCCGGAAGCGATCGACCCGCGGGCGCTTCTCGTCGGCGCGCCGGCGTGCCTCGTCGAGCTTGTCCCACACCTGCTGCCGGTGCTTGTCCCGATCCTCGCGCACCCGCTGGCGCGTGACGTTGCGCGTCTCCATCGACTTCGGCGACGCGTCGCGCGCCGGCACCGCGGCGCGCAGGCCGACCGCGGCGCGCGGCTTCTGCTTGCGCCCCTTCTGCACCGGCGACGGAGCGGCGATGCTGACCGACTCCTCGGGCTCGAGCTTGCCGATCGCGCGGCGGGCCTCGGGCGCGACCGCGGCGGGGCGCGGCTCGACCCTCGACTCCTCGTCCTGCATCGGCGACTGGATGCGGCGCGCTGACATTATAAAGGTGATCGTAGCCAGCCCGGGGGCGGGACGCAACTTCAGGCGCTGTCGATGACACTTTGCGTCATCCTCGCCCCCGGCGCCGACCGCCAAAGGGGCGCAACGGTCTGAAATCCAATGAAGAAACGGGCCCCGGAGACGCAGAGCTTTCTGCTTTACAAACCGGGGTCGGCTGAGGTAGCAGACCGCGTCACCCGTGAACGGCTCGTTTACGGAAATGAGATGGAGAGGTTGACCATGCAGAGTGTTCTCCGGGGTTTGGGGCTCGTGTGCGTGGGTGTCTTCGCCGCCGCTTGTGGGGAGGGGCGCGGGCCGATCAAGACGCCGCCGCGCGCGGACTACGATGGCGGAGACTCGGGCGGCGGAGACGCGTTGCCGTCGGTGTGCGGCAACGGCCGGGTCGAAGGGCTCGAGGTCTGTGACGGCGCCAACCTGAACCAGCAGACCTGCGCCAGCCGCGGCTTCGCCTCGGGCTCGCTGCGCTGCGCGGCGAACTGCCTCAGCTTCGACACCAGCAACTGCGTCGCCTGCGGCAACAACGCCAAGGACCCGGGCGAGATCTGCGACGGCGCCGACCTCGGGGGCAAGAGCTGCGTCGCCCTCGGCTTCACCGGCGGCACGCTCGCCTGCAACCGCACCTGCGACGCCTTCGTCACCGACGGCTGCCTCTCGCGGGCCGAGTGCGGCAACGACCTGGTCGAAGCGCCCGAGCCGTGCGACGGCACCGACCTCAATCAACAGACCTGCCGCACGCTCGGCTACGACTCGGGCACGCTGGCCTGCAACGCCGACTGCACCGCCTTCAACGAGGCGGCCTGCGTCACCTCCGAGGTCTGCGGCAACAACACCGCCGCCGGCCCGGAGCTGTGCGACGGCACCGATCTCAAGGGCAAGGCCTGCACCGACGTCGGCTACAGCGGCGGCACGCTGGCCTGCGCGGCCAACTGCCGCAGCTACGTCGAGACCGGCTGCACCGGCGGCGCCTGCGGCAACAACCAGAAGGAGACCGGCGAGGCCTGCGACGGCACCGACCTCGCCAACCAGACCTGCGTCTCCCAGGGCTACACCGGCGGCACGCTCGCCTGCCGCGCCGACTGCCAGGGCTTCAACTTCGCCGCCTGCACCGGCGCGCCGACCTGCGGCGACAACGTCGCCGCCGGCCTCGAGGCCTGCGACGGCACCGCGCTGCGCGGCCGCACCTGCCAGAGCCTCGGCTTCGACGGCGGCACCTTGACCTGCAAGGCCGACTGCACCGGCTTCGTCACCACCGCCTGCACCGGCACGCAGCGGCCGCAGTGCGGCGACGGCGTCGCGCGCGGGCTCGAGGTCTGCGACGGCCAGAGCTGGCAGCTCGGGCCCGCCTGCGCCGACTTCGGCATGGGCACCGGCAACGCCACCTGCACCTTCGAGTGCAAGGCCGACTTCACCGGCTGCGAGAACCAGGACCTGTGCGCCGCGAACGACTGGTACGAGGACGGCTGGTGCGACGCCTGCCAGCTGCTCGGCGGCACCCTCGATCCCGACTGCGCCGCGCTCTGCCCGCGGGCCGACGGCGAGTGCTCGAGCTACTACGACGCGATCGCCGGCGTCTACACCTGTGAGGCCGCCGGCTTCACCGACCCCGATTGCGGCACCTGCGGCGACGGCCTGGTCGAGGAGCCCGAGGTGTGCGACGGCGCGGATCTGGGCGGCGCCACCTGCGCCGACTGGGGCTTCGAGGCCGGCACGCTCGGCTGCAGCGCGACCTGCACGCCGGTCTTCACCGGCTGCGTCGCGCCGGTCTGCGGCAACGCCACGCGCGAGGGGAGCGAGGTCTGCGACGGCGCCGACCTGGCGCAGCAGACCTGCATGACCCAGGGCTTCGTCAGCGGCACGTTGAGCTGCAAGGCCGACTGCACCGGCTTCGACACGCGCGAGTGCGTCTCGGGCACCTGCGGCAACAACGCGGTCGAGGCCGGCGAGCTGTGCGACGGCGGCAACCTGAACGGCTACAGCTGCGCCAAGCTCGGCTTCGGCGGCGGCGCGCTCACCTGCGGCGCGCGCTGCAACCAGTTCGTCACCACCGCCTGCACGCCGAAGCCCGCCTCGCCGACCTGCGGCGACGGCAGCGTCAACGGCCTGTCGATCTGCGACGGCACGACCTGGGGCTTCGACCTGACCGGCGACTGCGCCGAGCTCGGCCTCGGCAGCGGGACGATGACCTGCAGCGCCTTCTGCCGGCCGGCCATCTCCACCTGCTCGACGCCGGACCTGTGCGCCGCGCTCGACTGGTACGGCGACGGCTACTGCGACGCCTGCCACCTGCTCGGCGGCACCGTCGACACGGACTGCGCGGCGGCCTGCCCGGCGGCCGACGGCGAGTGCGCCGACTACTTCGACTCGCTGGCCGGCGCCTGGACCTGCCGCACGCTCGGCTACGTCGACCCCGACTGCGGCGCCTGCGGCAACGGCACCCTCGACGGCGGCGAGTTCTGCGACGGCAGCACCCAGGCGCTGACCTGCGCCGACTTCGGCTACCTCGGCGGCACGCTCGCCTGCGCCCCCGACTGCACGCCGACCTTCGCCTCGTGCAGCTCGGCGCAGTGCGGCAACAACCTGATCGAGCCGCCCGAGACCTGCGAGGGGACCAACTTCGACGGCAAGACCTGCGCCTCGCTCGGCTTCGCCGGCGGCACGTTGAGCTGCGCCAGCTGCCAGATCGTCACCACCGGCTGCACCAACGTCGCCTGCGGCAACAACCTGCGCGAGGGTGACGAGGCGTGCGATGGCACCGACCTGGCCGACCTGACCTGCGTGCGCCTCGGCTTCACCGGCGGCACGCTGGCCTGTAACTCCGGCTGCACCGCCTTCGACCTGTCCGGTTGCACCGCGACGCCGGGCCTGTGCGGCAACGACGCCCTCGACGGCCTCGAGTCCTGCGACGGCGCGGCCTGGGGCTTCGGCGGCCCGGCCTGCGCCGACTTCGGCATGGGCACCGGCAACGCCACGTGCCAGGCCAACTGCACGCCCGACTTCTCCAGCTGCCAGAACCCCGACCTGTGCGCCGCGAACAGCTACTACGACGACGGCTGGTGCGACGCCTGCCACCTGCTCGGCGGCGACGTCGACACCGAGTGCGCGGCGCTGTGCGGCGCCGACGGCTACTGCGCCGACTACTTCGACCTCTACGCCGGCGTGTGGACCTGCCAGAGCCTCGGCTTCAACGATCCGGACTGCGGCACCTGCGGCAACAGCCAGATCGACGGCAACGAGTGGTGCGACGGCAGCAACCTCGACGGCTTCACCTGCGTCGACTACGGCTTCGCCGGCGGCACGCTGGCGTGCAAGAGCGACTGCACGCCCAACTTCGCCGGCTGCACCGCGGCGCAGTGCAACAACAACACCATCGAAGGCGACGAGCTGTGCGACGGCACCGCGGTCGGCGGCCTCAGCTGCGCCGGCTTCGGCTACGCCAGCGGCACGCTGCGCTGCAACGAGACCTGCAGCGGCTACAGCACCACCTCGTGCACCGGCACCGCGGCGACCACCTGCGGCGACGGCCAGCTCAACGGCCTCGAGCTGTGCGACGGCGCGCTGTTCGAGTTCGGCCCGGCCTGCACCGACTTCGGCTTCGAGAGCGGCACGGTCAGCTGCGACGGCTGCCGGCCGCGCTACGGCGCCTGCCAGACGACGCAGGACCTGTGCGCCGCGCTCGAGTGGTACAACGACGGGCTGTGCGACGCCTGCGATCTGCTCGGCGGGTCGTTCGACCCCGACTGCGCGCTGTGCACCGTCGCCGACGAGACCTGCGTCGACTACTTCGACACGCTGGTCTACGCCTGGAGCTGCCGGCACCTCGGCCTCGTCGACCCCGACTGCGGCAGCTGCGGCAACAACACCATCGACGGCTACGAGTACTGCGACGGCACCGCGCTCGGCACGCTCAGCTGCGCCGCCTTCGGCTTCTCCGGCGGGACGATCGGCTGCAAGGCCGACTGCACGCCGAGCTTCACCGGCTGCACCAACGCGGTCTGCGGTAACAACCAGGTCGAGGGCAACGAGGTGTGCGACGGCACCGACCTCGGCGGCCAGACCTGCCAAGCGCAGGGCTTCGCCGGCGGTGGCACGCTGAGCTGCAACGCCGGGTGCCAGAGCTTTAACACCAACCTGTGCACCAGCACCGCCTGGACCTGCAGCCCGGCCTACTACGGCACCGACGACGGCTGCGACTGTGGCTGCGGCGCGGTCGACCCCGACTGCGACGACGCCACCGCCGCGAGCTGCCTGTTCTGCAACAACGCCGGGTCGTGCGACGAGGAGGGTACCGACTGCAGCCTGATCGACCCGGTCAACAACGCGATCTGCAACACGGCCAGCGAGTGGACCTGCGATCCGGACTACTACGGCACCGACGACGGCTGCGACTGCGGCTGCGGCATGCTCGACCCGGACTGCGCCAACGCCACCGTCGACGCCTGCGACTACTGCGACGACGAGGGCTCGTGCGGCACCACCGACTGCTCGACCATCGACCCGGCGAACAACGCCGTCTGCGAGGAGGCGGTGTGGACCTGCGACCCGGACTACTACGACGACGGTTTCCTGTGCGACTGCGGCTGCGGGATCGTCGACCCGGACTGCGCCGACGCGCTGGTCGGCTCGTGCGACTTCTGTGACATGACCGGCTCGTGCGGCATCGGCGACTGCCCGGCGAACATCAACCCGACCAACAACGCCGTCTGCCAGTAATACACCGACTCGGCCGAGGCGCCCCGCGCGGGCGCCTCGGCTGAGTCATTCCCCCGCATCGCTCACCGCCGCGTCGGCTGCTCGGCCAAGCGCCGCGGGGACACGACCGCCAACAGCTCCGGCGGCACCGTGGGCCCCGGCGCGTCGACCTGAAGCCGTCGCGCCCGCGCCAGGCGCATCAGCGCGACGCTGCCGAGGTTGACCACGCCGGCGCCGCGCACCAGCGCCGGGTCCTGCCACAGCTCCCACTCGTGCTTGGCGATGGCGCGCAGGCCCTGCTCGACCCGCACCACCTCGTCGGTGAGCAGGCCGATGAACACCTGCGCGTAGCCACCGCGCAGCCCGGTGGCGAACTGGTGCAGGCGCAGAAGCTCGCCGAGCTCGCGCCGCCGGCCGGCGAGGTAGAGCCCGAGGCACCAGACGCGGAAGACGTTGAAGATCTGGTGGAAGAAGAGCGCCGGATCGGTGGCCAGCGCGAAGAGGCTCGCGGCCCGCGCCTCGTCAGCCAGCGCCACCGCGCCGTAGATCGCCTCGGCGGTGGCCATCGCCCGCCCGCCGACCAGCTCCGAGTTCCTATCCAGCCGATACTTGCCGGCCCGCAGCTCGCCGTGCAACGCCTCGACCAGCCCAATCGCCGCGCCGAGCTCGCCGCGCCAGGCGGCGACGTCGTGATCGAGGAAGAGGCGACAGTGCGCGCGCGCCGCGCGGTGATCGAACAGGCCGGTGTAGGCGTAGGGGCTCGGGAGCAATGCCTGCAGCTTGTCGAGCTCGGCGGTGACCAACCGCACGCGGTCCTTCTCGGCCAGCTCGGCGCCCTCCGCCTCCTGCAGCGCCGCGCGCGCCTGCTCGACCTCCGCGCGACGGGTGGTGATCTCCGCCTCGCGGTCCTCGATCTGCACGGTGAGCTTGGCGCGATCGCGGCGCAGCCGGCGCTGGATCGCGCCGGGGCCGATGCGATCCATCTCGGTCTTCAGCTCGTCGCTGCGCCGCTTGAGGCTGGCGATCTCCTGGTGCAGCGCGGCGATGCGCGCGTTGTGCTCGCTGATGCTCGTCACCGCCGCCGCGGCTTGCTCGGCGGCCTGCTCGGCCGCCCCCTTGGCCGCGTCGAGCCGTCCGATCAGGTTGCCGAGCTCCGCGTCGATGCTCGCGGCGCGCACCCGCGCAGCGCGCAGCTCCCCCTCGCGCCGCGGCACCTCCGCCTCGAGGTCGCTGAGCAACCCGATGACGTAGGCCTCGTTGAGCTGGACCATCACCACCCTTGCGCCGCCGCCCCGAACTTTGTAAGAGCGGAGGGCCATGTTAGCACAGCGCGTGCTCGGAATGCTCCTGCTCGTTGGCGGCGCGAGCCTCGCCGGCTGCGATGACCCCTGCGTCGAGCTGTCCCGCCAGCGCTGCGACTGCGAGCGCAATGAGACTGCGCAACGCGCCTGCCGCCAACGCGTCGACGAGACCGAGCCGACACGCGACGCGACCCAGGCCGAGTTCGACTGCTGCAGCCGCCTGCTCGACACCTGCACCTGCGAGCGGCTCGCCGCCGGCGATCTCGCCGCCTGTGGCGTCGCGCAGGAGAGCGACAGCTCGCCGCCGGCCGAGTGCCGCGCCGCCGATCCGAGCGATTGAGCCGGCCGGAGTCGCCGTGCTACAACCCGGCCACCGATGAGCACCGGTTTGCCCAGGCGCCGCCACGCCCCTCGCCTGTTGCGCCTGCGACGCCCGGTGAACCTCCGCCGCGCCTTGTTCGTGCTGCCGAGCGCCTTCACCCTGTCGTCGGTCTTCTGCGGCTTCTACGCCCTGGTGCTGGCCAGCGGCGCCTGTGACCCGGAGCGCCTCTACCGCGCGTCGCTGGCGGTCTTCTTCGGCCTGTTCTTCGACATGGCCGACGGCCGCGTCGCCCGGCTGACCCGCACGCAGTCGGCCTTCGGCGTCCAACTCGACTCGCTCGCCGACCTGGTCACCTTCGGCGTTGCGCCAGCGTTGATCGTCTACCGCTGGGGCCTGAGCGACGCCCCGGGCGGCGTGCTGGTCGCCTTCATCTACGTCGCCTGCGGTGCGCTGCGGCTGGCGCGCTTCAACCTGATGGCGGCGCAGAGCCCGCGACCGAGCAAGTACTTCCTCGGCGTGCCGATCCCGCTCGCCGCCGCCGCGCTGGTGTCGCTGGTGATGGTGCACCAACGCGCGATCGCCGCGCCGGCGACGCGCAGCGTCAGCGTGACGCTGCTCGTCTTGACCCTCTCCTACCTGATGATCTCCAACGTCCGCTACCGCAGCTTCAAGGACCTGCGGCCGACGCGGCGCAGCCTGACGCTCGCCTTCACCCTGGTCGTGATCTTCGCGCTCATCTCCGCCCGGCTGCAACCGGGCTACGCGATCGTCGCCTTCGTCTGGGGGTTCCTCGTCCTCGGGCTGTGCGAGGAGGTCATCTTCTTCCGCCGCCGCCGGCGCGAGGAGCGCGCCGTCGAGCCCCCCACCCTTCCGCCATCGAACGAAAAGGGCCCACCATGAACCGCAAGCAGTTGCTCGCTGGCCTCCAACGCCTCACGCTCCCGGCCACCGCCCCGTTCGACGAGCTCGACACGCGGGCGGCGCTGCACCAGTGGTTGCAGAGCCTCAACCTCGCTTTCGAGCTCGATCCGTTCGGCAACACCTTCGCCCGGGTCCGCCACGGTCACCCGCGCCGTCAGGTCGCCTTCGTCGCTCACCTCGATCACCCGGCCTTCCGCGTCGAGGCGGTGACCGGCCGACGCGTGGTCTGCCGCGCCGAGGGCGGGCTGCCCACCGTCGGTGTGCGGCGCGCCAAGGTCGTCTTCCCCCGCGCCGCCGAGCAGCCGATCCCCGGCCAGGTGCTCAGCGTCGAGCTGGACAAGAAGGCCGCGCGGCCGCGCCTGCGCGCCGCGACCATCGTCGTGCCCGGTCGCGGGCCGTTGCCCAAGCCCGGCGACTGGGCGGTCTTCGCGCTGCCGCCGCTGCGCGCCACCGGCAACCGGCTACGCCTGCGCGTCGCCGATGATCTCGCCGGCGTCACCGCCATCGTCGCGGCGATGGCCGACCTGGCCAAGCAGGCCGCGGCGGTCGATCTGCTCGCCGTCTTCACCCGCGCCGAGGAGGTGGGTTTCTTCGGCGCTCTCGCCGTCGCGATCGAGGGCCGCATCCCCCGCGACACGGCGGTGATCTCGGTCGAGTGCAGCCAGGCCTACGGTGACATCGCCATCGGTCGCGGTCCGGTGGTCCGCCTGGGCGATCGCGCTGGTCCCTTCTCGCCACGCGCCTCGGCGCTGTTGCGCGGCGCCGCCGCCGAGCTGGGCAAGAAGAAGCTCGCCTTTCAGTCGGCGCTGATGGCCGGCGGCACCTGCGAGGCCACCGCCTTCGCCGCCTTCGGCTACGACGCCAGCGGCATCGCCTTGCCGCTGGGCAACTACCACAACCAGGGCGCGCGCGGCGTCGCCGCCGAGGAGATCGACCTGCGCGATCTCGAGGCGGCCGCGGCGCTGGTCGGCGCCGCGGCGCTGCGCGCCGGCGCGGGGATTGAGGACCTCGATCTGTTGCGCAACGAGCTGGTGCTGCGCTCGCAGGACGGGCGCGACCGTTTGCGCGAGCCAATCGATCCGATCACCGGGTATCCGAAGTCGGCGCGCTTCTGACCATCGACGGCACCAAATAGAAAGGGCAGCCTCGCGGCTGCCCTTTCTACGCACGACATGAAGACCGTGCTTACTTCTTCTTGCGCACGACCTTCTTCTTCTTCGCCACCTTCTTCTTCGCCTTCTTCTTAGCCATTGCCAACCTCCAAAAAGGGTGAGTACTGATCGAGGCGAATCTTAGGCGCGGTCCCAGATGGTGTCAATTGTTTTTCGTGACCGTTGACGTCGCGCGTGCGACGCACGAACGTGAGTGAGCGATGAAGGCGACGACGCGTTTCACCTTGCGCAGCGATCTGACGCCGGCCGGCGATCAACCGCGCGCCATCGCCGAGCTCGCGGCGCGCTTCGTCGCCGGCGATCGACGTCAGACGCTGCTCGGCGTCACCGGCTCGGGCAAGACGTTCACCGTCGCCAACGTCGTCGCGGCGCTGAACCTGCCGACGCTGGTGCTGGCGCACAACAAGACGCTCGCGGCGCAGCTCTACGGCGAGCTCAAGGAGCTCTTCCCCGACAACGCCGTCGAGTATTTCGTCTCCTACTACGACTACTACCAGCCCGAGGCCTACGTCCCGGCGACCGACACGTACATCGACAAGGACGCGACGATTAACGACGCGATCGACCGGTTGCGCCACGCCGCGACGCGCGCGCTGCTCGAGCGCAATGACGTGATCATCGTCGCCAGCGTCTCGTGCATCTACGGCCTCGGCTCGGCCGAGGCCTACTACGGCATGCTCGTCTTCTTGCAGGTCGGCGAGATTCTCGATCGTCAGACCGTGCTCCGACGGCTGACCGAGATCCAGTACGAGCGCAACGACGTCGACTTCCACCGCGGCACCTTCCGCGTCCGCGGCGACGTCGTCGAGGTCTTCCCCGCCCACGAGGCCGAGACCGCGATCCGGCTCGAGTGGTTCGGCGACCAGCTCGACGCGATCTCGACCATCGATCCGCTGCGGGGCAAGAAGCTCACCGCGCTGGACAAGATCGCCATCTACCCGGCCAGCCACTACGTCGTCTCGCCGCAAACACAACAGCGCGCGCTCACCGCGATCGCCGCCGAGCTCGACGCGCGCCTCGAGGAGCTGCGCGGCGGGGCGCGGTTGGTCGAGGCTCAGCGCCTCGAGCAGCGCACCCGCTTCGATTTGGAGATGCTCGCCCAGATGGGCTACTGCACCGGCATCGAGAACTACTCCCGACACCTCACCGGCCGCGCCGCCGGCGAGCCGCCGCCGACCTTGCTCGACTACTTCCCGCGCCAGTTCCTGCTCGTCGTCGACGAGAGCCACCAGACCATCCCCCAGGTCGGGGCGATGTACCGGGGCGACCGGGCACGCAAGGAGACGCTCGTACACCACGGCTTCCGCCTGCCCTCGGCGCTCGACAACCGGCCGCTGCGCTTCGACGAGTTCGACGCCCGGCTCGATCGGGTGATCTACGTCAGCGCCACCCCGGCGGACTACGAGCTCGAGCAGAGCGGCGGCGTGGTCGTCGAGCAGATTATCCGCCCGACCGGTCTGTGCGACCCGGAGGTCGAGGTCCGTCCGGCGGCCGAGCAGGTGGATGATCTCCTCGCCGAGATCCGCGCCCGCGTCGCGGGGCATGAACGGGTGCTGGTGACCACGCTGACCAAACGGCTGGCAGAGGACCTGACCGACTTCCTCGCCGAGGCCGGGGTCAAAGTCCGCTACCTGCACTCCGACATCGACACGCTCGAGCGGGTGGAGATCCTCGAGCAGCTGCGCCGCGGGACGTTCGACGTGCTGGTCGGCATCAACCTGCTGCGCGAGGGCCTCGACCTCCCCGAGGTCTCCCTGGTTGCGATCCTCGACGCCGACAAGGAGGGCTTCTTGCGCTCGGCCCGCTCGTTGATCCAGACGATCGGCCGCGCGGCGCGCAACCTGCACGGCACGGCGATCCTCTACGCCGATCGCACGACGGAGGCGATCCGCTCCGCGGTCGACGAGACCAACCGCCGGCGGGCGTTGCAGTTGGCCTACAACCGCGAGCACGGGATCACCGCGCGCAGCGTGGAGAAGGCGATCCGCACGGTGATGCCGGTGCTCCAGGACACGCCGCCGCCGCTGGTCGTGCCGTCGGTGCCGGCCGCTGACCTTCCGGCGCTGCTCGACGATCTACGCCGGCAGATGCGCGCCGCCGCCGCGGCGTTGGAGTTCGAGGCCGCCGCGGCGTTGCGCGATCAGATCCGCGCGCTCGAGCAACGACACCTGACCCTGGGATCGTGACATGCGCCCGGAGATCGCCGCCAAGCTCGCCCAGCTGCCCGCCGCCCCCGGGGTCTACCTGATGAAGGACGCCGCCGGCGCGGTCTTCTACGTCGGCAAGGCCAAGAGCCTGCGCGACCGGGTGCGTAGCTACTTCTCCGGCAGCGACACGCGCGCCTTCGTCGCGCTGCTCGACCAGCTGCTCGCCGACCTCGAGGTGTTGCTGACCCACAACGAGAAGGAGGCGTTGCTCCTCGAGGACGATCTGATCAAGCGTTACCGGCCGCGCTTCAACGTCAAGCTGGTCGACGACAAGCGCTTCCTCTGCCTGCGCCTCGACCTCGCTCAATCAGCGCCGCGGCTGGAGATCGTCCGCCGCTTTGCCGACGACGGCGCGCGCTACTTCGGGCCCTACCACTCGGCGCACGCCATCCGTGAGACATTGAAGCTCATCAACCGCCACTTTCGCCTGCGCACCTGCTCGGACCGGGTGCTCGCCACCCGCCGGCGGCCCTGCCTGCAGCACCAACTCGGTCGCTGCCCGGCGCCGTGCGTGCTGCCGCAGACCGACGGTGAGTACGCAGCGAACGTCACCGCGGTGGTCGACTTCCTCGACGGCCGCACCGTCGAGCTACGCGCCGCGCTCGCGGCGCGCATGCAGGCGGCGGCCGAGGCGCTGGCGTTCGAGCGTGCCGCCCAACTGCGCGACCAACTGCGCGCCGTCGACCGCTCGCTCGAGCGCCAGCGGCTGGTCACCGCTGACTTCGCCAACCGCGACGTCGTCGGCCTCTACCGCCAGGGCGGTGAGGTCGCGCTGCACCTGATGCGCACCCGCGGCGGACGGCTGGTCGACGCCCGCCGCTTCGCCTTCTCGGACAACGATCTACCCACCGCGGAGCTCTTGGCCGACTTCGGCGCCCGCTACTACCAGGCGCCCGAGCTCATCCCCGACGAGATCCTCTTCCCGCCGATGATGGAGTGGCAGGCGGCGCTGGCCGACGTGTTGAGCGAGAAGGCTGGCCGGCCGGTGCGCGTCCTCGTGCCCCGGCGGGGCGACAAGCGTCGGCTGGTCGAGCTCGCCGAGCAGAACGCCCGCCAGGCGTTCCGCGACCAACAGCGGGAGCAGGGCGCGGCCCGCACCGCCCTCGAGCGGCTGCAGCGCGGGCTCCACCTGCGCCGGCCACCGGAGCGGCTCGAGTGCTTCGACATCTCGCACCTCGGGGGCCGCGAGATCGTCGCCGCCGCGGTGCGCTTCGAGCAGGGTGTGCCACGCAAGCAGCTCTATCGCCGCTACCGCGTGCGCTCGCTCGCCGGCCAGGACGACTTCGCCGCCCTCTACGAGGTACTCTCCCGGCGCGCTCGGCGCGGGCTCGAGGAGGGGGACCTGCCCGAGCTGATCGTCATCGACGGGGGCAAGGGCCAACTCGCCGCCGCGCACGCGGCGCTCAGCGATCACGGCGTCGACGACGTCGAGCTGGTCGGCCTGGCCAAGGCTCGGCGACAGGACGGCGGCGACGAGGCGCCCCGCTCGCCCGAACGCGTCTTCGTCCTCGGCCAGAAGAACCCGGTGGTGCTGCGCCAGGATTCGGCCGAGCTGTTCCTGCTCACCCGCGCCCGGGACGAGGCGCACCGCTTCGCGGTCAGCTACCAGCGCCGGCGGCGCAGCGCCGCGGTCGGCTCGCGGCTCGAGCAACTCCCCGGCGTCGGGCCAGCGCGCCGCCGGGCCCTGCTCGCCGCCTTCGGCTCGCTCGCCGGCGTCAAGGCCGCCTCCGAGGCGCAGCTCGCCCGGGTAGTCGGCCCGCGCCTCGCCGCCGAGCTGCGCCGCCGGCTCGCGCCCGCGGACTGAGCGGCGACTTGCCCGCGGCGGCGCACCCCGGTAAGAGCGGTGCGGTGAGGATCCTGGCGCTGATCCCGGCCCGCGCCGGCTCGCGCGGTGTGCCGGACAAGAACGTCCAGCCCATCGCCGGCGCGCCGCTCCTGGTCCGCGCCGTGCGCCTGGCGCGTCGTTGCCGCCGCCCCGGCGAGCGCTGGTCGATCGTCGTCAGCACCGACTCGCGCCGCTACGCCGCCCTGGCCGAGGCGGCCGGCGCGCGGGTACCTTTCTTGCGCCCGCGGCGCCTCGCGACCGCCCGCGCCCGGCTCGTCGATGTCGCGCTGCACGCG